>NZ_SOEN01000008.1:0-489476 GCF_004366415.1 Rathayibacter sp. PhB151
CTGTTCTCGGTGCCCGAGGGCCGGATGGCGGTCGGCCTCGGCATCCACGGCGAGCCCGGGATCGACGAGGTCGACATCCCGAGCGCCGCGGAGCTAGCGGGCATGTCGGCGTCGAGGAGGGGCCGGTCATGGGCCCGATCGGCCGGGTTCTGCTGGTGGCGATGCCCGGGGAACGCGAGAACGGCCTGAACCCGTCCGGGAGGGCGGGTTCAGGCCGTCGTGGCTCGGCGGCGGTGTCGAAGGGCGTCGACTCCGCCGGCGAGCGGTCAGTGGGCGGAGCGGTTGCGCCGGCGACGACGCCCGACGAGCACGCCGAGCGCGCCGAGGGCGGTGAGGATCCCGGCGGTGGAGAGCGCGCCGGCCGCGTCGGACCCGGTCTCCGCGAGGCGGTTCTTCGACGCCTCGGCGGCGTTCGAGCTCTTCGTGGTGGAGCCCGTGGTGCCGGCGGCTGCGGGCACGACGGGGGCCGGGGTGGTCGGTGAGGGCTCCGGTGCCGGGGTGGGTGCCGGAGGGGTGGGCGCCGGAGGGGTGGGCGTCGCCGGCGGGGTCGGGGTGGGTGCCGGCGGGGTGGGCGTGGGCGTCGGGAGGGCGAGTCGGGCGGTGACGGGTGTGCTGATCGGTTCGATCTCCTCCCCGGAGAGGTCGAGTCCGTCGACGATGTCGTCGAGCACGGTGTAGCCGTTGGTGAGGTCGGCCTGGGTGAGCTCGGTCGTGGAGGTCAGCTCGTCGGTCTCGCCGGGCTGCAGGTCGAAGAAGTTCTCCGCGGTCCTGCTGGTGATGTCGTAGACGGTGTCGGCGCGGGTGTTGGTGACCGTGATGGTCCACTCGACCTCGGTGCCGACCGCGGGGTTCTCGCCGGGCGCGAGGACGAGCTCGCCGCTGGCGGACACCTCCAGCGCGCCCTGGGAGGCCGGGGTGGGCGTCGGTGTCGGTGCGGGCGTGGGGCCCGGAGGGGTCGGGGTGGGTGCAGGCGGGGTGGGAGTGGGTGTCGGGGTGGGTGCAGGCGGGGTGGGAGTGGGTGTCGGGGTGGGTGCAGGCGGGGTGGGAGTGGGCGTCGGGGGAGGTGTCGGCGTGGGTGTCGGGCTGGGGAGGGCTAGTTCGCCGTTGAGGTGTGCGTAGGTCAATGCGCCGCGAGGTGTCGTCGCGTCGACGAACACATCCAGGTCGGCGTAGCCGTCCGCGAGTTGCTTCTGGTCGAGGGTGGTCGACGTGGTCACCTCGCGGGCCTGACCGGGTTCGAGGCGGAAGCCTGGTTCGGCGAAGACGGTGGCGACGTCGTCGAGGGGGACGTCGCCGGTGTTCGTGACCGTGACCGTCCACGTCACCTGGGTGCCGACCTGGGGCTTCTCGCCGGGTTTGAGGACGAGTTCGCCGCGGGCGGTCGCGCTCAAGGAAGCGCCCCGGGCGGGTGTCGGCGCCGGGGTGGTCGGGGTGGGGGTCGGGGCCGTCGGAGTGGGCGCCGGCGTGGTCGGAGTCGGGGTCGGTGTGGGCGTCGGGTTGGGGAGAGTCAGTCGGCCGCGGACGCGTGTGTAGACCGAGACGCCGTCGGGTGTCCTCGCGCCGGTGAACTCGTCGAGGACAGCGGAGCCCTCCGTGAGTTGCTTCTGCGTGAGGGTGGTCGACGAAGTCAGCTCGAGGGCCTGGCCGGGTTCCAGATGGCGGCCGGGTCCCGCGATCGTTCGGGCCACGTCGTCGAGGGGGACGTCGCCGGTGTTGGTCACCGTGACGGTCCACTTCACCTGGGTGCCGACCGTCGGCTTCCCGCCCGGCGGGAGGACGAGCTCGCCGACTGCGGTCGCGCTGAAAGCGGCGCCCTTCGCAGTCGCGCTCGCGATCGGCGTCGGGGTGGCCGTCGGCACCACGGCGGCGTGGGCGGCCGTGGCGGAGCCGAGCAGCCCGACGGACAGGGCGAGGGAGGCGGCGACGGTGAACGGGGTCCCGGCGCAGCGGCGCGGGCGGAGGGAGTCGGGACGACGGTGCACGGGGCTCCTCGAGAGGTGATGAAAGACGAGACGACGAATGCTCGCATCCACCCGCATCGGCCGTCGAACATCTGGCGCAGGCAAGACGGTCTGGCGTTCACAGCGCACGCTGGCGCGGGCGATGGTTCTCGGGCTGGTGAGCTCCGCTGTGACAGGTCGTGCGACCCTCCCGCCTGCGCAGTGGTGATCGTGCGGGGAGCGCGGGAACGGCCCGGGTCCGATTGAGACGCGGGCCCGGGCCGTTCCCGATCACCGGTGGCGTCGAAGGGCGACCGTGCCGAGGGTGAGGATCCCGGTGGCGGACATCGCTCCCGCCACGCCGGAACCGGTCTCTGCGAGGCGGCGCTTCGATGCCGTCGTGGCCGAGGAGCTCGTGCCAGCCGAACTCTTCGCGGTCGAGCCGGGCGGGCAGGTACGAAGGACGCAGGGGTACCTGATCAGGTCGCCGGCACCGGGGCGGCCGGGGCGAGCGCCGGAGTGGCCGGCGAGGGGCCCGGAAGCGCCGAAGCGGGTGCCGGTGCGGTCGGGCTCGGAGTCGGGCTGGGGAGGACGAGGAGGCCGCGGATGCGTGCGGAGACTCGTGCGCCGTCACGGATCGTTGCGCCGGTGAACACATCGAGGTCCTGGTATCCGGCCGCGAGTAGCTTCTGGTCGAGGATGGTCGACGATGTCAGGTCGCGGGACTGGCCGGGCTTCAAGACGAGGCGGTAACCCGCGATCGGGAAGGCGACGTCGTCGAGGGGGACGTCGCCGGTGTTGGTGAGGGTGATGGTCCACTTCACCTCGGTGCCGACCGTCGGCTTCTCGCCGGGCTTGAGCACGAGCTCGCCGCGGGCGGTGGCCGTGAGCACGCCCTGACCGGCTGGGACGGGTGCCGATGTGGTCGGACTCGGGCTGGGGAGGTCGAGGCGGCCGCTGAGGCGTGCGGCGATTAATGCGCCGTCAGGTCTGGTCGCCGTGGCGAAATCATCGAGGTTGGCGAAGCCGGTCGCGAGTCGCTCTTGGTCGAGGGTGGTCGACGAGGTCAGTTCGCGGGCCTGGCCGGGTTCCAGATGCAGGCCGGGTCCAGCGAATTTCGAGGCGGTGTCGTCGAGGGGGACGTCGCCGGTGTTGGTGACCGTGATGGTCCATTTCACCTCGGTGCCGACCGTCGGCTTCTCGCCGGGCTTGAGGACGAGCTCGCCGCGAACGGTCGCCGTTAGCGCGCCCTGACCTGCCGGGACGGGTGCAGGCGTGGTCGGAGTCGGAGTCGGCGTCGAGAGGGGGAGTCGGGCGAGAAGGTCGGCCCCGACTCTCGCACCTGTGGGCGTTGCTCCCGAGACCAGGGCGTCGAGGTCGGCGTAGCCGTTGGTGAGGTTCTTCTGGTCGAGAGTGCTCGTCAAGGTCACTTCACGGGTCTGGCCGGGCTCGAGGGTGAAGGGCACTTCGACGAGTGCGGGGGCGACGTCGGTGAGGGGGACGTCGCCAGTGTTCGTGACCGTGACGAACCACTTCACCTGGGTGCCGACGGCCGGCTTCTCGCCCGGCACGAGCACGAGCTCACCGCGGCTGGTCGCGCTCAGCGCGGGGGTGATGACGCCGGCGCTCGCGGTAGGGGTCGGAGTGGCCGTCGGCGCCACGGCGGCGTGGGCGGCCGTGGCGGACCCGAGCAGCCCGACGGTCAGGGCGAGGGAGGCGGCGACGGTGAACGGGGTGCCGGCGCAGCGGCGCGGGCGGAGCGGGTCAGGACGACGATGCATGGAGGCTCCTCAGGAGTGGATGGAAGAACAGACGACGAATGCTCGCATCCAGCCGGATCGGCTGTCGAACATCTGGCACAGGCGAGACGGTCTGGCATCCGCAGCGCACCGTGGCGCGGGCGATGGATTTGAGACTGATGAGCTCGGCGGTCACGGGCTGCGCGATCTTCCCGCCCGCGGTGGGGGCGATCGTGCGGTGAGCGCGGGAACGGCCCGGGTCCGCTGAAGAAGCGGGCCCGGGCCGTGGTGGATCGCCGGTGGCGTCGAAGGGCGTCGACGTCACCGGCGATCGGTCAGTGGCCGGCTCGGTCGGTGGCCGGACGGGTGCGGCGACGACGGCGGCCGACGAGCACGCCGATCGCGCCGAGTGCGGTGAGGATCCCAGCGGCGGACAGCACGCCCGCTGCGTCGGACCCGGTCTCGGCGAGGCGGCGCTTCGATGTCTCAGCGGCGGCCGGGCTCGTCGCAGTCGAGCTCTTCGCGGCCGCGCCGGCCGAGCCGGCTGAGCCGGTGGATCCGGTCGAGCCCATCGGGCCCGTCGAGCCCGTCGTACCGGCGGTCGCGGGCAGGACAGCTGCCGGGGTGCCTGTCGCGGGTGCGGGTCCCGGGGCGACCGGAGCCGCCGTCGGAGTGGCCGGTGTGGGGCTCGCAGGGGTCGGGCTCGGGGTGGGCGTCGACGGAGGTGCGGGTGTGGTGGGTGTGGGTGTGGGTCCCGGAGGGGTGGGCGTCGAGGTAGGTGCGGGCGAGGTGGGTGTGGGCGAGGGCGTGGGCGCCGGAGGAACCGGGGCGGCGAAGGTGAGCTTGGAGGTGAGGAAGGTCGTTGTCTCGACACCTTCGGGGCTCTTCGCGGTGAGGAGCGTCTTGAGGACGGCGAACCCGTCGGTGAGGTCACCTTGAGTCAAGGTGGTCGACGTCTTCAGCTCGCCGCTCTTGCCGGGCTCGAGATCGAGGCTGTCGCCGTCGGGCTTGGCGGTGACGTCGCGGACGGGGACTTTTCCGATGTTGGTGACCGTGATGGTCCACGTCACCTCGGTGCCGACCTTCGCGGTCTCGCCGGGCAGGAGGACGAGCTCACCGTGGGCGGAAGCCTTGACCAAGGGGCTCAGCACCGGTGTCGGGGTGGGTGCGGGCGTCGGGCTGGAGAGGGCGAATTGGCCGCTGACGCGTGCGAGGACTGCTTCACCGTCAGGTGTCGTACCGCCGGTGAACTCGTCGAAGTAGGCGTAGCCGTCCGCGAGTTCCTTCTTGTCGAGGGTGGTCGACGAGGCGAACTCGCGGCCCTGGCCGGGTTCCAGATGGAGGCCGGGCCCGGCGAACGTTGTGGCGACGTTGTCGAGGGGGACGTCGCCGGTGTTCGTGATGATGATGGTCCACTTCACCTCGGTGCCGAGCGCCGGCTTCTCGCCCGGCTTGAGCACGAGCTCGCCGCGCACGGTCGCCGTCAGGGCGCCCTCACCGGCGGGGACGGGCGCCGGCGTGGTCGGGGTGGGTGCAGGTGTCGTCGGAGTGGGCGCCGGCGTGGTCGGAGTCGGAGCGGGGGTGGGCGTGCGGAGGTCGATCCGGCTGGAGAGGGGAGTGGCGACAGTTGCGCCATTCGGGGTCTTTCCGCTGATGGGGAGGTCGGCGTCCAGGTAGCCGTCGGTGATTTCCTTCTGGTAGATATCGCCGAGCACAGTCAGTTCGCGGGTCTGGCCGGGCTGCAGGTCGAAGCCGCCTTCGACGAGCGCGGCGGCGACGTTGGTGAGAGGGACATCGCCGGTGTTCGTGACCGTGATGGTCCACTTCACCTGGCTGCCGACCTGGGGCTTCTCGCCCGGCTTGAGAAGGAGCTCGCCGCGGGCGGTCGCGCTCAGGGAGGCGCCCCGCGCGGGTGTCGGAGTCGGTGCCGGTGTCGTCGGAGTGGGCGCCGGTGTCGTCGGAGCGGGCACAGGTGTCGTCGGAGCGGGCACAGGTGTCGTCGGTCTGGGCGTCGGCGTCGGCGTGGCCGTGGGGATGGCCGTGGGCGTGGGCGTGGGCGCGGGTGCGGGCGCGGGGGTGGGGAGGTCGTGTCGGGCGGTGATGGGGGTGGTGATCTCGGTGTCGGTGGGGGTGAGTGCGGTGGCCTGGGTGGTGAGGAGGGCGTAGCCGTTGCTGATGATGTTCTGGGTGAGGAGGTCCTGCTCGATGAAGTCGTGCTTCTCGCCGGGCTGGAGGGTGATCAGTCCGGCGCTGAAAGTGGTGGCGACGTTGTGGAGGGGGACGTCGCCTGTATTGGTGACCGTGATGGTCCACCTCAGCGGTGTGCCGGAGGCCAGCTTCTCGCCGGGCTTGAGGAGGAGCTCGCCGCGGGCGGTCGCGCTCAGGGAGGCGGAAGCGGCGGTCGCGCTCGCGGTGGGGGTCGGAGTGGCCGTCGGCGCCACGGCGGCGTGGGCGGCCGTGGCCGAGCCGAGCAGCCCGACGGTCAGGGCGAGGGAGGCGGCGACGGTGAACGGGGTGCCGGCGCAGCGGCGCGGGCGAAGGGAGTCGGGACGACGATGCACGGAGGCTCCTCGGAAGTGGATGGAAGGTGAGACGACGAATGCTCGCATCCTCACATTCGGACCGTCGAACATCTGGCACGGACGGGACGGTCTGGCGCCCGTAGCGCACGCTGACGCGGCACGGTCGACTGGCGCAGCCGTGTCCTCCGGCGCCGCTCGGCCCGCTACAGGAAGCGCAGCGCCAGGTGCAGGTCGACGCGGTCGGCCATCGCGGAGAGGTCGCGGCCGGTCAGCGCCTCGATCCGCTGCATCCGGTAGCGGAGGGTGCTGGCGTGCAGGTGCAGGCGGTCGGCGGCCTGGCGCCAGGAGCCGCCGCTCTCGAGGAAGACGCGCAGGGTCTCGACCATGTCGCTGCGGTGCTCGTCGTCGTAGCGGACGAGCGGTCCGAGGACGGCGAGCGCGAAGGCCGCGCGGGTGCGCGGCGCGACCAGCTCGAGCAGGGCGTCGCTCGAGACGGGGACCGTGTGCTCGACGATCGAGACGGGCTCGTCGGAGGAAGCGCGGCTCGCGCGCTCCCTGGCCGCGAGGAGTGAGACCCCCAGCTGCTCGACGGCGCGCGAGGCATCGCCCACGCCGATCGCGATCCGGCGCTCGTGCAGCAGCCACGGCGCCGCCTCGACCGCGGAGCGCAGCGCGGGCCCGGGCGACGACCTCTCGTCCGCGGGATCGCCGAGCAGCAGCACGGCGGCCCCGTCGAGCACCGCGCCCAGCGCCCGCGCGTGCTCGCGCTCGGCGGCCGCGCGCAGCGGCTGCAGCAGCGCCTCCGGGGGCAGCGACGGGTCGTCGGTGCGCGCGACGACCACCCGGAGCGGCGCGCCGAGGCGGAAGCCGAGCAGCCGCAGCCGCACGGCGGTCTCGGACTCGGGCAGCTCGTCGTGCAGGAGCGCCCGGAGCAGATCGAGCAGCGGCGCGGCCGACGCGCGCTCGCGCTGGCGGGCGAGGTCGAGCCGGCCGGCGACCGCGCCGGCGAGCAGCTCGACGCCGTCCGCGGTCTCCTCCGACCAACCGCGCTGATCGCCGGTGACGACGAGCACCCCGAGCCGCTCGCCGGCGGCGGAGAAGAGGGCCCGGCGGGAGAGCGAGCGGCCGTGCTCGGTGACCTCCCAGCGGCTGTCGGGGGAGGAGAGCGAGGCCTCCCAGGCGGCACCGTAGTCGGCGGCCGTGGGCAGTCCGCCGGCGGAGGCGACCAGGGTGCCGGCGCGGTCGACCGCCCAGCTGCCGTGTGCGAACTCCTCGAAGAAGGCGCGCAGAGCGACCTGGACGCCCTCGCCCGAGGCGGGGTCAGCGAGCAGGCGCCGGGCGAACCGCGCCTCGCGGCCGAGCGTCGGCAGGTCGGCCTGCGCGATCACTCCGGCGACCGTCTGCGCGATGGTCTTGAACGACACGTCCGGCGCCACCGTCAGCAGGGCGATGCCGTGCCGGCGGCAGACCTCGAGCATCCCCTCCGGGAGCGAGCCGACCGCGATCAGGCCGACGACGATGGCCACGACTCCGCGGTCGGCGACGCCGCCGACGAAGCGCTCCACGCTCTCCCGGCCGGAGGTCCAGAGCGCGCTCGTCAGCACCACGTCGCCGGGGGAGAGGAAGCGTCCCGGATCCGGCAGGTCGATCGTGTAGGTGCCCGAGATCGCACGGGCCAGCTGCACGTCGTCGCCGCCGACCAGGGTGAGCTGCAGCTCCGGGTGGCCGAGCAGCTCGCGGACGTTCACCCAGGTCTCCTCGTTCGTGCGGCGGACGCTCTCAGACTAGGCGGCGGGCCGAGAGCCCGGCGACGAGCCGCCGGTGCCGGCTGAGTGGGTCTGCGGACTCGACTTCCGGGGGTGGGGGATCTCGATACGCCCGCTGCGCGGGCTACTCGATCAGCATGGGCGGCTCAGCGGATGCCGCTGCGGGCGAAGCCCTGGACGAAGTAGCGCTGGAACGCGAGGAACAGCAGCACCATCGGCAGCACCGAGATCAGCGCGAGCGCCATGCTCGCGGAGTAGTCCGGCGTCGACTGGCCCTTGAGGTAGAGCAGGCCGATCGGCAGCGTGAACAGCTCGTTGTCCTTCAGGGCGATCAGCGGCCAGGCGAAGTCGTTCCAGCTGCCGAGCAGGGTCAGCAGGATGAGCACCGCGATCAGCGGCTTGCTCAGCGGCAGGACGATCTGCAGGAACACGCGCAGGTGGCCGGCCCCGTCGATCCGCGCGGCCTCGATCAGCTCCTCCGGGATGGAGAGGAAGAACTGCCGGGCGAGGAAGATCCCGAAGGCCGCCGCCGCTCCGGGCAGGATCACCGACCAGTAGGTGCCGTAGATCTGCAGCCCGGTGACGAGCTTGAACTGGGCGACCATGATCGCCTGCACCGGGATCATCATCGTCGCGAGCGCCAGCAGGAAGAGCAGGTTGCGGCCCGGGAAGCGCAGCCGCGCGAACCCCCAGCCTGCCAGCAGGTTGAGCACCACGGTGAACGCGGTGACGAAGGCGCCGATGACGACGGAGTTGACGAACCACTCGCCGACCGGGAAGCGGGCGAAGACGGTGGCGAAGTTCTCCAGCGAGATCTCGCTCGGCCAGAACTGCGGCGGGCCGGGCGAGAACACCTCGCCGCGCGGCGAGAACGCGATGACGAGCATCCAGTAGAGCGGGAAGAAGACGATCGCCGAGGCGATCACGGCGACGACGATGCGGACGACGAGTCCGGTGCGCGAGCCGTCGCGAGTGGAGCGGCGGCGCTTGGGCGCGTCGCGGACGGTCGCGGCCGCGACGGCGGCGGGCGTGGTGAGGGTGGAGGACGTCACAGGAGGCTCCTATTCGACGAGGTCGCGGGTGCGGCTCGTGCGCCACTGCAGGTAGGTGAAGGCGAGGGAGACGAGCAGGATGACGACGCCGAGCGCGGCGCCGTAGCCCTGCTCGCGCACCTGGAAGCCGTTGCGGTAGGCGTAGGTGCCGAGCACGGAGGTGGAGAAGCCCGGCCCGCCGCCGGTCATCACGAAGACGATGTCGAAGACCTGGAACGAGGCGATCACGTTCATGATCAGCAGGAAGAACGTCGACGGGCCGACCAGCGGCACCGTCAGCGACCGGAACTGCTGCCAGCGGGTGGCGCCGTCGATCCGCGCCGCCTCGTAGAGCTCGGGCGAGACGCCCTGCAGGCCGGCGATGTAGATCACCATGTTGAAGCCGATCCGCAGCCAGACCGCGGTGAGCATCACCGAGATCATCGCGGCGGTGCCGTCGGACTGCCAGGAGACCGGCGACGCCCCGAGCGAGGACAGCACCTTGTTGACGATGCCGGAGGACTCGCTGAAGATCGTGACCGCGATCATGCCGGACGCGACTCCGGAGATGACCAGCGGCAGCACGATGATCGTGCGGAAGATCCCGCGGGCCGGCAGCACCGAGTTGAGCAGCACCGCCAGCCCGAGACCGCCGAGCAGCTCCAGTGGGACCGTCACCGCGGTGAAGATCAGCGTGTTGCCGAGGCTCTGCCAGAACACCGGGTCCGCGCCCATCCGCGCGTAGTTGGCGAGGCCGACCCACTCCGGGGTGCCGAAGCCGCGCGACTCCTGGAACGACAGCTGGATCGCCCAGAGGATCGGCACGAACAGGAACAGCGCCATCAGCAGCAGGTTCGGGCCGACGAAGCCGAAGCCCGCGAGCGCCTCGCGAGTGCGGGCGGTGCGGCGCCGGCGCGGCGGCGACCCGCGGAGGGGGACGGCCGTCATCAGCTGGTGGCCTGCGCGATCGCGTCGCTCAAGCCGGACAGCGCCTCCTCGGTGCTGCGGCCGCCGACGAACGCCTCCTCGAGCTGGTCCTGCATCGCGACCGAGATCTGCGCGAGGAACGGAGAGGTGAGCTGCTGCACGTCGCGCGGGGTGATCGTGGCGGCCTGCTCGACGAAGACGGGCATCACGTCGGCACGGACGGCGAAGTCGATCGAGGCGGGGTCGATGTCGGTGCGGGTCGGCAGCTCGTTGGTGGCGGCGCAGAACTCGGCCATGTTCTCGGCCTCGGTCATGAAGGAGAGGAACTCGGCCGCGAGGTCGGGGTTGTCGGTCTCGGCGGTGGCGACGAGGGCGTTGCCGCCGAGGTCGGTCGCGCCGCGGGCGTCGACGGGCATCGGGGTGGCGGTCCACTCGAAGTCGGCGAGGTTGTCGACGTCCGGCACGAGGAACGAGCCGACGAAGGACATCGCGACGCTCTGCTCGGTGAAGAAGGAGTCGGCGTAGGTGGCGGACTTGACCGAGCTGGTCGGCGGGACCCAGTCGTTCTCGAAGAAGCTCTTGGTGAAGCCGAGGGCCTTGGCGCCGGCCTCGGAGTCGATGGCGGGCGTGGTGCCGTCCTCCTCGAGCAGGGCGCCGTCGGCCTCGAACAGCCAGCTCAGCCAGCGCGGGGTGCCGCCGAGCTGCCAGTTGGCGGCGAACGGGTACTGCTCGGCGGGGAGCGAGGCGCGGAGCTTCGTCGAGACGTCGGCGAACTCCTCCCAGGTCCAGGCGTCGGCGGCCGTGGTCGGGATGTCGGTGACGCCCGCGGCGGCGAGCAGCTCGGTGTTGACGAGCAGCGCCGAGACGTCGGTCTGGTGCGGGACGCCGTAGGGGGTGCCCTCGAACGACACGGCCTCCTGGAAGGCGGGGGTGAAGGAGTCGAACTCGTCGATGCGGTCGCTGAGGTCGAGCAGCTGGCCCTGGCTGGAGTAGACGCCGAGGTTGCCGTAGTCGACGCGGAAGACGTCGGGCGCCTCGCCCGAGCTGAGCTGCGCGTCGATGTTGCTGAACATCTGGTCGTAGGGGACGACGTTGAGCTCGACGCTCGCGCCGTCGTTCGCGGCCTCGAAGTCGGTGATCAGCGACTCGAAGGCCGCCTGCTCCGACTCGCTGGCCCAGGTGGTGAAGGTGATGGAGTCGCCGTCGGCGGAGTCGCCGCCACCGCCGCCGAAGCCGCTGCAGGCGGTGAGGGCGAGGGTGGAGGCCGCGAGGGCGGCGAGGGGGAGGAGTCGTCTGCGCATGAGGGGCGGGTCCTTACTTCTATGGGTGCTGTACTTCTACGGGTGCTGTGCGGGTGCGGTGCTGCGGAGTGCGGTGCGGCGGGGTGCGGTGCTGCGAGGTGGGATGCCGCGGGGTGGTCTAGGCGGCCGGCTGCCCGAGCCGGTCGAGGGCGGTCTCGACGAGCGAGACCAGGCCGTGCGGGCCGAGCTGGCCCTCGAGGAGCGCCCGCCGCTCCTCCTCCTCGTCCGGCGTCCGAGCCGGAGCGAGCGAGCGGAGGACGGTGGTCGCGACGTCCTCGACCGCGCGGACGCAGCCGAAGCGGGCGATCCGCTCGTCGTCGATCAGGGTCTCGCCGTAGCCGGCCCGGAAGGCGCGGCGCTGGGCGTCGGTGATCGGGCGGGCGAAGATCACACCGAGCTCGACCAGGAGCAGGTCGACCTCGCGCGGGGCGACGGTGGCCTCGTCGAAGTCGATCAGCCAGGGACTGCCGTGCGCGTCGATCACGACGTTGCCGGGGTGCGGGTCGCCGTGCACGGGGACGCGGGCTGTGGGGACGCGCGAGCGCTTCAGGCGCCGCTCGGCGCGGGCGAGGGCGTGCAGGCGGTCGCGCAGCTCGGTGGTCAGGTGCTCGTCGACCTCGGCGAGCAGCGCGGCGGGCGGGCGCTGGGCGCGGCGGATCCCGCGGCGCGGCGGGACGGCGCCGGCGGGCGGGGCGGAGTCGTGCACGCCGCGCAGCACCGCGCCGAATTCCTCCCAGGGCAGCGCGTCCTCACCGGAGTCGACGGCGTCGTCGCCGATGATCCAGGGGGCGAGCGAGACGAGGAGGCCGGAGTCCTCGGTCCAGGGGCGGCCGTCGCTGGCGCGGGTGGGCGCGGCGATGCCGGGCGCCCGCGCGTCGCCGAGGGCGGAGGCGAGGGCGAGGCCGAAGCGGCCGTCGCGGCGGGAGGCCTTGACGCTCCACGGGGCGCCGGCGTCGTCGGTCGCGAACCAGACCTGAGCGCCGTGGTCGAGGCCGCCGATGATCGGCAGGAAGTCGACCAGACGGACGCCGAAGTCGCGCTCGACGACGGTCCGCACCCAGGCGCTGCGCTCGTCGATCGTGTCCATCCCGCCCATCGTCGCGCGGGAGGCGTCCCCTGAACACGTACTTGCGCATTCGCCGGATGTGCTGTGCGAGTTCTCACGCGCGGGCGCGCGGAGGGCTCGTGGAGAGCTCACGCGGGCGGTCTGCGGGGTCCTGCGTGCAGAACATCAGCCAGGAATGCCGCTCATCGCTGATGGGCGATGAGAGGTGCTCTCAGCTGATGTTCTGCGCGGAGCCGGCGGTCGAGCCCGCCCCGGCGGGCAGGATCACGCGGAAGCGCGCTCCGGCGGCCCCGGGGAGGCAGACGAGGTCGCCGCCGAGGGCGCGCGCGAGGCCGCGGGCGATGGGCAGGCCGAGGCCAGAGCCGCCGTCCGCGCGGTTGCGGGCGTCGTCGAGGCGGACGAGCCGGTCGAAGACGCGGTCGCGGTCGGCCTCGGGGACGCCGGGGCCGTCGTCGTCGACCGTCACGGTGACCCGGCCGTCGGCATGCGCGAGCGTGACGTCGATCCGGGAACGGGCGAAGCGGGCGGCGTTCTCTAGCAGGTTGCCGACGATCTGGCCGAGCCGGTCGGCGTCGGCGTGCACGGGCGGCGCTGCGGGGTCGCGATGCAGGACGATCTCGGGGCCGGAGTCGCGCAGCAGCTGCCGCTCGATCGCGGCGGCCGCCACCGCGCCGGCGTCCAGCGGCCGGGCGTCCAGGGCGAGACCCTCGTCGAGCCGCGCCATCAGCAGCATGTCCTGGATGAGCCGGCCGGCCCGCAGCGATTCGCGGACCACGTGCACCGACAGCCGCTCGCGCTCCTCCTCGGTGCCGTCGGCGCGGACCAGCGCGTCGGCGGCCGCCTGGATGCCGGCGACCGGGGTGCGCAGCTCGTGCGCGGCGTCCGAGACGAAGGCGCGCATCCGGCGCTCGGCGGCCAGGGCGGACTGCTCGGCCTGCTCGAGGTCGTCGAGCATCTCGTCGAACGCCGTGGCCGTGCGGCCGAGCTCGGTGCCGGGCCGCGAGGGGCGCAGGCGCCGGCCGCGGTCGCCGTGCGCGATCGAGCGGGCGACGGTCGTCATCCGCTCGAGCGGGCGCAGGGTCGCGCGGACCACCAGGACGAGGGCGCCGGCGGCGAGCAGGAGGAACACGGCCGAGGCGCCGAGCAGGATCCCGTTCAGCGACGCGAGGGTCGAGCCCACCGAGCCCGCCTCGCTGCTGAGCGTCAGGACGGTTCCGTCGCTGAGGACGGACTGCAGGGTGATCAGGCCGTCGTCGCCGGAGACGCTGCTCGAGGCGACGGTGACGGTGGCGTCGCGCGGCGTGGGAGCGGTGGCGCCGGTGCTGCCGGGCGGGCTCGGCGGCTCGCCCAGCTGGTCCGCCGCTCCCGGCCCCTGACGCAGCTGCTCGGGGCTCGGGCCGGCGACGACCTCCTCGCCGTCGGGGCTCTGGATCCGCACCGCGACACCCTGCGCCGAGAGCCGCGAGGCGAGCTCGTCGTCGGCGATCGTGCCGACCAGGGCGGCGGCCGCGGAGGCGCGGTCGGCCAGGCGCTCCTCGATCTGGTCGCGGAGGCGCTCGCCGAGTACGACCTGCACCGTCGCGGACAGCGCCAGCAGCAGCACCGCCAGAAGGGCGAGCACGGCGAGCACAGTGCGCAGGCGCAGGGAGCCGGTGCGCAGCGGGGCGGAGGCGGGGCGTGCGGAGGCGGTGCCCGCGGCGTCGGCGCCTGCCGGCACGCTCATGCCTCCACCCGGTAGCCGAGCCCGCGGACGGTGTGGATGAGGCGGTCGCCGTGCGCCTCCATCTTCTTGCGGAGCGAGCTGAGGTGCACCTCGACGAGGTTGGGGTCGACGTGGTCGTAGCCCCAGACCTGGGTGAGGATCTGCGTCTTGGTCAGCGTGCGGCCGCGGCTTCCCGCGAGGAACGCGAGCAGCCGGAACTCGGTCGCGGTGAGGTCGAGGGGCTCGCCGCCGCGGCGGGCGCGTCCGGCGTCGGGGTCGACGACCAGGTCGCCGATCTCGATGATCGAGGGGACGCGGCCGCGCCGGCGGAGCACCGCGGTGACCCGGGCGACCAGCTCGGCGAGCACGAACGGCTTCACCACGTAGTCGTCGACGCCCTCGTCGAAGCCGCGGAGCCGGTCGTCGACGGCGTCGCGCGCGGTCAGCATGATCACGGCCGCGTCGCTGGTGCGCCGGATCCGCTCGGCGAGCACGATGCCGCTCGGGCCGGGCAGCATCCAGTCGAGCACGACCAGGTCGGGCGCGAAGTCGGCGAGCTCGCGGGCGAGGTCCTCGCCGGTCGGCAGGGCGCGCACGGTGTAGCGCTCGCCGCGGAGGGCGGCCTCGACGGAGGAGCGGATGGCATCGTCGTCCTCGACGAGGAGCACGCGGGCGGAGGGGAGCATGCTCCGACCGTAGGGGGCGCGGATCGGCGTCGACCGCCACTCCGCTGGGGAGCCTCTGTTCTTAAGGACCGCTTCAGATTCGGCTCGGAATCTGAAATGGAACCGGCCGCAACCGCTCCCGAACGGGAACGGCACCGGGCCGGACCGAGGAGACTCCCATGAGCAAGACCCCCGACAGCCGCACCCCCGGAACCCAGGGCTCGGGTTTCGGCCCGCGCCGCCCCCGGACCCGCACGATCGCCCTCTGCATCGCCGCCGGCGCGCTCGGCTTCGCGGCGATCGGCTCGACCGCCGCCTTCGCCGATTCCGCGCCCACCTCCGGCTCGACGAGCTCGAGCACGATCGAGACGACGCCGAGCGCGACGGCCAGTGCGACGCCGACCCCGGACTCCAGCGACGCGCCGACCCTCACCGGTCCGGCCTCGACCGGCCCGGCCGCCTGCGGACCCGCGGGCGCCGGACTGCCGAAGCCCCCGGCGCCCGGTGCGGACGGCACGATGCCGACGCCGCCCGCCGCGCCTGCCGAGGGTGAGGCGCCAACCCCGCCCGCGGCGCCTGCTGACGGCGAGGCGCCGACGCCTCCCGCGGCTCCGGCCGAGGGCGAGGCGCCCACGCCTCCCGCGGACGGCTCGATGCCGACCCCGCCGGCGGCCCCCGCTGACGGCGAGGCGCCGACGCCTCCGGCCGCTCCCGCCGACGGCGAGACGCCGACCCCGCCGGCTGCCCCTGCCGACGGCGAGGCGCCCACGCCTCCCGCCGCGCCCACCGACGGCGCGACGGCGACCCCGCCGGCCGACGGTGTGCTCCCCACTCCGCCCGCCGCGCCCGCGGACGGCGACGCCGTGACGCCGCCGACCCCGCCGGCCGCCCCCTCGGGCGCCTGCGACCTCCCGGCGCCCCCAGCCGACGGCTCCGCCCCGACCCCGCCCGCGCCGCCGGCCGCCGGTGAGGCGCCCGCCGGTCCCGCACGCCCCGGCACCGGCCCTGCCGCCGGTGACGCTCCCGACGCCGGTGCGACCCCCTCCGCCCCCAGCGACACCGCCACCCCCGAGGAGTCGGACGCCCCCTCCGGCAGCTGACCCCCCCCCCGGGCCGCACCTCCGGCACGCGGAACGACCTCCGGCTCGTCAGAATCCACGGATTCGACGAGCCGGAGGTGTTTCCGCGTGCCGGAGGTCCCGGTCCCGCGGCTTCGGCTCGTGAGATGACGTCGGGCTCGTCGAATTCATGGCTTCCGGTGAGACGAAGGCGCTTCCGCGTGCCGGAGGTGCTGGCCGTCTCGCAGGGCCCACTCCGCTGATCGAGTAGCCCGCGCAGCGGGCGTATCGAGATCCACCGGCGGCAGAAGTGGAGTCTGCAGGCCAGCCGTGCTGGGGACGGTGGGTCTCGATACGCCGCTGCGCGGCTACTCGACCAGCATGGTTCCGCGGGCAGCCGGGCAGCCGCGCAGCCGGGCAGCCGGGCAGCCGGTCAGCGGGTCCAGTCGGGCTCGGGGCTCTGCTGCTGCAGCTCGGCGGCGCGGGCGCGGGTGAGGTGGACGGAGTCGCGGACGCGGGTGGGCATCGGCACGAGGTGCTCGCCGGGCTCGCGGTCGTCGTCGAGGAGGAGGCGGACGGCGAGGGCGCCCATCTCCTCGAAGGGCGCGGCGGCGGTGGTGAGCATCGGGTGCAGGTACACCGCGATGTCGTCGTCGTCGAACGAGACCACCGAGACGTCGCGCCCCACCTGGAGACCGGCCTCACCGAGCGCGCGGTAGGCGCCGAACGAGAGCCGGTCGTTCAGGCAGATCAGGGCGTGCGGCGTGACGCCTGCGGCGAGCAGGTCGCGGACCGCCTCGTAGCCGGCCTTCACCGACCACGGCAGGCAGGGCAGCTGGGCGATCGGGCGGACCCCGTGCGCGCCCAGCGACTCCCAGATGCCCTCGAGCCGGCGCTGCACGGCCAGGCTGAGCCACTCGTCGTCGGGCTGGTCGACGGAGCGGCCGACGATCACGACGCCCTCGGAGTGTCCGGCGTCGAGGAGCAGATCGACGACGTCGACCGCTCCCGCGCGCTCGTCGGCCAGCACGGCATCGGGCCGCGGACCGCCCGGGGAGCCCTCGGGATCGTCGGCGACGGCGTTCAGCATCACCACGGGCGTTCCGCCCACGCGGGCCGGCAGACGGAGGGCGTGCGGCCGGGTCGCGGCGTAGATGATGCCGTCGACCTGACGGTCGGTGAGGGCGTCGACGGCCTCGTCGAGGGCATCCGCCTCGCCCTCGGTCTCGGCGATGAAGAGCACGTGGTTCTGCCGCTTCGCCTCGCGCAGCGCCCCGCGGATGAGGCCGCTCGCGAGCCGGTCGACGGTGACCTGCTCCGAGATGAAGCCGATGATCCGCGACTTCCGCGTGCTCAGCGCCCGGGCGGTGAGGTTCGGCCGGTAGCCGAGCTCGTCGGCCGCGGCGCGCACCCGCTTCGCGGCGTCCTCGGACAGGCGCGTGCCCTGCCGGTCGTTCAGCACGAGAGAGACGGCGGTCGTCGAGACGCCGGCCTTCCGCGCGACGTCGGCCATCGTCACTCGCTGCCGCGCCATCGCGCCCCCTCCGCCGTTCCTGGTCGTCCCATCGTAGATCGATTCTGCTAAAGCGATTGACTTGGCGGGCTAAACCGCATAACTTCGCCAGTCAAGCGGTTTAGCACCGCTACTCGTTCAACGGAGAGGGATGCACATGCGGTCGACCATCGCCGAGGAGGCGCTCGGATGCTGACCCTCGAGGGCTCGTGGGTCTGGGACTTCTGGCTGGCCGACGACGGCGACGAGTTCCACGCCTTCTTCCTACACGCACCGACCTCGCTCGGCGAGGAGGGCCGTCGCCACCGGGCCGCCCGCATCGGCCACGCCGTCTCCTCGGACCTGTCGTCCTGGACCGTGCTCGAGGGCTCGCCGTTCGCGCCGGGAGACATCGGCTCGTTCGACGAGACCGCCACCTGGACCGGGAGCGTCGTCCGCGGCGACGACGGGCTGTGGCGGATGTTCTACACCGGCTCGCGCTTCCTCCACCCCGAACCGCTCGTCGCGAACATCGAGACCATCGGCGTCGCCGTGTCCGCCGACCTGCGCAGCTGGGAGAAGCAGCCCGGCCCGGTCGTCGTCGCCGACCCGCGCTGGTACGAGACCTGGGGCACCTCCGAGTGGAAGGAGGAGGCCTGGCGCGACCCGTGGGTCTTCCGCGACCCGAGTGGCGACGGCTGGCACATGCTCGTCACGGCGCGCTCCACCGAGGGGCCGCTCGACGACCGCGGAGTGATCGGCCACGCCGTCTCGCCCGACCTCGTCAGCTGGGAGGTGCGCCCGCCGCTCTCGCGCCCGGGTGCCGGATTCGCGCACCTCGAGGTTCCGCAGGTCGAGTTCGTCGACGGCCGCTGGCTGCTGCTCTTCTCCTCGACGGAGGACTCGATGACCCCGGCGCACGCCCGAGCCCACCCGCGAGCGGGCACCTGGGCGGTCGAGGTGAACGACCCGACCCGGTGCTACGACCTCTCCGGCGCACGACCCCTGACGAAGGACTCGCTCTACTCGGGCCGCGTCATCCGCGATCGCGCCGGCCGATGGCAGTTCCTCGCCTTCCGCGCCGCCGACGAGAGCGGCGTCTTCCTCGGCGGAATCGTCGACCCGATCGCCCTCGGCTCGGCCGAGCTCGCCGCCGCCGCTCGCTAGCGGTCCCGATCCCGCCGGGGCCCGCAGGCGCGTCCCGGCCGCTACCACTCAGCCTGCACCCCGCATCCGAGGACGGATGCGGTCGCACAGCACCAAGGAGAACCATGAGAAACACACGCACCATCCGCCGCGGCGCCCTGGTCGCCGTCGCGGTCGCCACGGCGATCGCCACGATGACCGGCTGCTCGGCCGGAGGCGGTGGCGGCACGGACGCCGCCGCCGGCGACGGCACCGGAGAGATCAACGTCTGGGCCCACCAGGGCCAGGACAGCGAGAACGCCGCTCTGCAGGCCGCGGTCGACGGCTTCAACAGCTCGCAGGACGAGGTGACCGCGAAGCTGCGGATCATCTCCGGTGACACGTACACCACCACGATCACCAGCACGCCGAAGGACCAGCTCCCCGACGTGCTCGAGATCGACGGACCGACGCTCGCGAGCTTCGTCTACAACGACAAGATCACCCCGATCAGCGACTTCGTCGACCAGGCCACCCTCGACAACGCCACCCCCGGCTCCGTCGCCGAGGGCACCTCGGACGACGAGCTCTACGCGCTGGCGATGTTCGACTCCGCCATGGGCCTCTACGGGAACAAGACCCTGCTCGACGCCTCGGGGATCAGCGTGCCGACCTCGTTCGACACGGCCTGGACGGCTGATGAGTTCTCGGCCGCGCTGAAGACGCTCGCCGCGGCGAACCCTTCGGGCAAGTCCATCGACCTCAACGAGGCCAGCCTGTCGGGGGAGTGGGGCACCTACGGCTTCGCGCCCCTCATCCAGTCCGCGGGCGGCAACCTGATCGAGGACGGCAAGGCCGCCGGCGCCGTGGACTCGGACGCCAGCGTGCAGGCGCTGACCGACTTCGCGTCCTGGAAGGACTACTCCGACCCCAACTCCGACGGAAACGCGTTCGTCGACGGCCGGGTCGCGGTCGCCTGGGGCGGGCACTGGAACTACCCGACCTTCTCCGAGGCGCTCGGCGAGAACCTCGTCGCCCTGCCGCTGCCGGACTTCGGCGACGGCGCCAAGGCCGGCGCCGGCTCCTGGACCTGGGGCATCGGCTCCGGCACGAAGAACGGCGACGCGGCCGGAGCATTCCTGGACTACCTCCTGAACGACCAGAACGTCGGCGCGATGACCACCGCCAACGGCGCCCCGCCCGCGACGAAGACCGCCTTCGCCGCCGACGCCCTCTACCAGGACGGCGGCGGGCTGGCCCTCTGGGGCCAGCAGCTCGCGAACGCCTGCGCAGCGGACGCGATCACGGACGACTGCATCGCCGTCTACCGCCCCGTCACCGCCGGCTACCCGACGATCACCGCGAAGTTCTCCGGAGCCCTCGCCGCGGTCTGGGGCGGCGCGGATCCGAAGGAGTCCCTGACCGACGCGGCCACCGCGATCGACCAGAGCTTCGCGGACAACGACGACTACAAGTAGCCGATCCGGGCGGGCGCTCGCAGCCGGGCGCCCGCCCACCCCCTCCTGCCGTCCGGCACCGACGCCGACAATCGAAGGACTCCGACCGTGGCCTCACCCGTATCGACGCCGATGCGACCCGTCGCTCTCACCCGCGCCCGACCCCGCTTCCGCTGGAAGGACACCCGCGACGGCGCCCTCATGGCCGCCCCGGCGGTCCTCGGACTGATCGCCTTCGTCGCCGTCCCGTTCGTCGCGGCGATCGTGCTCTCGCTCTACAACGTCCAGGTCGACCAGTCCCGCCCCGCGAAGTTCTGGGGGCTCACCAACTACGTCCGGCTCTTCACCGATCCGGTGATCTCGGGGGCGTTCCTGCGCTCGCTGGTCAACAACCTCGTCTTCGCGATCGTCGTGATCCCGGTGCAGACCGGCCTGGCGCTGCTGCTGGCCGTGCTGCTGAACCGCAAGCTCGCCGGCGTGCGCTTCTTCCGCACCTTCTTCTTCATGCCGGTCGTCTTCCCGATGGCCCTCGTCGCGGTCGTCTGGCGGCTCATCCTCGATCGCAGCAGCGACGGGCTGCTGAACTCCTCCGTCACCTTCCTCACCGGCGGGCTCGTCCCGGCGCACGACTGGCTCGGCTCGTCGGCGACCGCGCTCGGCTCGGTGATCCTGCTCTCGATCTGGCAGGGCGTCGGCTTCCAGATGGTGATCCTGCTCGCCGCACTGCAGGAGATCCCAGAGGAGCGCTACGAGGCGGCCCGGCTCGACCGCGCGAACGGCTGGCAGCAGTTCGTCCACATCACGGTCCCGGGCATCCGCAACACGCTGATCTTCGTCACGCTGCTGACGACGATCCTGGCGTTCCGCGTCTACGACCAGGTCTTCATCCTGATCCGCACCGCCGGCGCCAACGAGGAGGGCACCCAGACCCTGCTCTACAACGCGACCCAGGCGATCTACAGCGAGAGCAACCTCGGGCGGGCGTCCGCCATCTCGGTGGTCCTCTTCCTGATCATCGTCGTCATCACCCTGATCCAGCGTCGGGTCCTCCGCCAAGGGAGCGAGAGTTGAGCACAGCATCGGGGCGCCGCACCGCCCGCACTGTCCGCACCGCGCGCACGGCGCGCACCGTCCGCGACTACGTCGTGATGATCGCCGCCGCGGCGCTCATGTTCGCGCCGATCTACTACCTCCTGATCGGCAGCCTCAAGCCGTCCGCGGAGGTGCTCGACGGCTTCGCCGGCTTCCTGCCGACGAACCTCTCCTTCGACAACTACGCCAGCGTCTTCACGGCGCTGAGCTCGGACGCGACCGGCCACTTCTGGCAGTTCTTCGCCAACTCGTTCGTGATCTCGCTCGTGATCGTCGTGGCGGGGCTCGTCGTCAACTCTCTGGCGGGCTACGCCTTCGCCCGGCTGGAGTGGGTGGGCCGCGACAAGGTGTTCCTGCTGATCGTGCTGCTCGTCATCGTGCCGTTCGAGTCGGTCGCGATCCCGCTGATGTCCCTGCTGCAGGGGCAGCGCGACACCCTCCTCGTGCAGATGATCCCGTTCATCGCCAACGCGTTCTCGGTCTTCCTCTTCTACACGTTCTTCCTCAACGTGCCCAAGAGCATGGAGGAGGCGGCCCGGCTCGACGGCCTCGGCGCCTGGGGGACCTTCGTGCGCGTCGTCGTGCCGAACTCGCGCCCGGTCTTCGCGACCGTCGCGATCCTGACCTTCCTCTCCTCCTGGGGCCAGTACCTCTGGCCCTCGCTGGTCACCTCGGATCCCGCCGCCCGGCCGCTGCCGCTGGAGATGAGCGTGTTCTCGGCGCAGGTCCCGCCCGACTGGGGGCAGACGTTCGCCTTCGGCACGCTGCTGGTGCTGCCGGTGCTGATCGTGTTCCTGATCTTCCAGCGCTACTTCGTGCAGTCGGTCGCCGGCTCGGCCGTGAAGGGCTGACCGGCTCGCCTCGACGTCGTCAATAGTGAGTACACTCAGTAATGAGTGCGCTCGCCACATCCGGCCGGGCCGCCGATCTTCTCCAGGAGTCCCCGTGCGCGCGTTCGTGATCGACAGGTACAAGCAGCCTCTGCACGAGACCGACGTCCCCGAGCCGGTCATCGGTCCGCGCGACGTCCTCGTGAGGGTGGCGGCCGCGGGGCTGAACCAGCTCGACGAGAAGATCCGCCTCGGCGAGTTCACGGCGATCCTCCCGTACAAGACGCCGCTCGTCCTCGGCCACGACGTCGCCGGGACCGTCCTGCGCGTCGGGTCGGCGGTCAGCGGCTTCGCCGTCGGCGACACGGTCTACGCCCGCCCCCGCGACCACCGCATCGGGACCTTCGCCGAGCGCATCGCGATCGACGAGGCCGACGTGGCCCTGGCCCCGTCCTCGATCGGCCTCACCGAGGCGGCCTCGCTCCCGCTGGTGGCGCTGACCGCCTGGCAGGCGCTCGTCGTGAAGGGGAAGGTCGGCCCCGGATCGAAGGTCCTCATCCACGCCGGCTCCGGCGGAGTCGGCACCGTCGCGATCCAGCTGGCCAAGCACCTCGGCGCCTTCGTCGCGACCACCGCGTCGGCGGCCCAGTCCGGCTTCCTCCACGACCTCGGCGCCGACCTGGTCATCGACTACCGCAGCCGGGACTTCGAGAAGGAGGTCTCCGGCTACGACGTCGTCCTCGACAGCCTCGGCGGCGAGAACCTCGCGAAGTCGCTGCGCGTGCTGGCTCCGGGTGGCCGGGCCGTGGGCATCTCCGGCCCGCCCGACCCCGCCTTCGCGAAGAAGAAGGGGCTGAACCCCGTCCTCCGCCTCGCGATCGCCGCCCTCAGCCTCGGGGTCCGCCGCCGCGCCCGCTCGCTGGGCGTCCACTACGAGTTCCTCTTCATGGAGTCGAGCGGCGAGCAGCTGACCCGCATCGCCGAGCTCGTCGACGCCGGCGCGATCCGCCCGGTCGTCGGTGCCACCTTCCCCTTCCACGAGACGCCCGCCGCACTCGCCTCGCTCGGAGCCTCCCGCGCCCGCGGCAAGACCGTCGTCCTCGGTCTCTGACCGCTCCTCCCGCCCGCCGGCCCCTGAAGGAGTAGACACCATGAGCACCGCCGATCCCGTCATCACCTCGTACGCGCTCGCCCCCGCGAGGAGCGTCACCACCCAGGGCAAGACCTTCGCCTACCGCGAGCTGGGTCCGGAGGAGGGCGTCCCCGTCGTCTTCTTCGGGCACCTCGCCGCGAATCTCGACAACTGGGACCCGCGCATCGTCGACGCGATCGCGGCGCGGCGGCACGTGATCGCCTTCGACCAGCAGGGCGTCGGAGCCTCCGGAGGCACGGTGCCGGGCACGATCGAGGAGGCCGCCGACGACGCGTACCTCTTCCTCCGGGGCCTCGGTCTCGAGAAGATCGACGTCTTCTCGTTCTCGATGGGCGGGATGATCGCGCAGGACCTCGTCGTGAAGCACCCCGAGCTCGTCCGCAGGCTCGTGCTCACCGGTACCGGGCCCCGCGGCGGGAAGGACATGGACAAGGTGGTCGGGGTCACCTACTTCGACCTCGTCCGCTCCGTCCTCACCCGCTCGGACATCAAGGAGTTCCTCTTCTTTCCCCGCGACGCCGCCGGCAGGAAGGCCGCGAAGCAGTTTGTGAGCCGACTGAAGGAGCGCACCATCGACCGCGACGACGCGGTCAGCACCAAGGCCTTCACGACCCAGCTGAAGGCGATCCAGCGCTTCGGCCGCTCCGCGCCGTCGGACCTGTCCGTCATCACGCAGCCGACCCTGATCGCCAACGGCGACCACGACCGCATGGTGCCGTCGGTCCTGTCCGAGGATCTGCACCGGCGCATCGCGGGGTCCGAGCTGATCCTCTACCCGGACTCGGGGCACGGCGGGATCTTCCAGTACTGGGAGGAGTTCGCTCCCGTCGCGGCGGAGTTCCTGCGGCCCTGATCAGCGGCCGAGGTGGCGGTCGGGCCGGGTTGGCGGTCGGGCCGGGCTGTCGGTCAGGCCGGCAGGACCGCAGCGAGCTGAGCGCGGATCGCGGGGAGGATCGCCGCGACGTCGGGCTCGTCGCTCGCCGCGAGGGTGACGAAGACGACCGCGGAGACGACGCCGGCCACTGTCGCCGCCGCCTGGACGCCGCCGCGCTCGAGGATCCCGGCGATCGCCTCCTCGCTCCGCCCGACGATCGAGCGCGCCTCGGCGTGGTGCGGCTCCGCCGGGTCGCCGAAGACCATCTCGCGGAGGTAGACCCGGCCGTTGCCGACGTGGGCGCGGTTGCAGGCGACGATCGGCGCGACCAGCGCGAGGACGGCGTCGAGCACGGTGGCGGCGTCCGCGGCGGCGGCACGGCCGCGCTCGAGGGCCTCGGCGTAGTGGGCGTTCTGCACGAGCAGGAGCAGCTCGCTCTTCGTCCTCGCGTAGAGGAACAGGGTGCCGGTGCCGATGTCGGCGCGCTCGGCGATCTGCTGCGTGGTGACCTCGTCGACGCCGTGCTCGGCGAACAGCTCGCTCGCGGCCGCGGTGATGCGCTCGAGCTTGGCGAGCTTGTTCCGCTCGCGGCGCCCGGGGGCGGCCGAGGGCAGCGCAGTGGACATCGGACCTCCCGGAGCTGAAGAACCGAGTGTACTCAGTTCTGCGGGGAGGGGTCAGGGCTCGATGCGCTGCGTGCTTCTGCTGAGTGAGCAGCTCGCGGAGCAGGTCGTCCATGCTGATCGAGGAGGCCGCGCCCCGGGGGCCGCCCGCTCAGCGAGCGGCTTCGGTGCTGCCGGCCACGAGCGCCACCAGTGCCGCCACCAGGTCCTCCGGTGTCGTCCGCCACATCTGCGGCGAGAGGTGCCCGCTGGCGTGCATGCTCGCGATGCCGTGTGCGCTGGTGAGCAGCATCGCTCCGTAGAGATGGGCGTGCTCGTCGCCGACCACTCTCCCGACGATCCGGAGGAACTCGGCCTGCGCACGTCCGGCCGCCTCGATCGCGAGAGTGGGGTCTCCCGCGGGCATCGTGAACATCATCCGGAACACCTCCGGCTCGTGCTGCCCGACGGCGAGGAGCGCCTCGAGGGCGCTGTGGAGGAGTGCCGCCCCACCGCCCGGAGCGGCGGGACCGAGGGCCGCCAGCTCGGCGGTGATCCGGTCCCAGCTCTCCGCGCCGACCGCGGCCAGGAGGCTCTCCTTGTCGGCGAAGTGGCGATAGGCCGCGCCCCGCGAGACGTCGGCGCGGGCGCCGACCTCCCGCAGCGTGACCCTCTGCGGCCCGCCCTCGATCAGGAGCGCGCGGGCGGCATCGAGCAGGGCGCGGCGCGTGGCCGCGGCGGATTCGAGACGACTGACCATCCCCTCATTCTACAGTTGACAACGTCAACCGGAGTGCTACCTTGTTGAGATGACATCGTCACCTGAATCAGAGCTCATCGTCGTCACCGGCGCCTCCACCGGGATGGGGGCCGCGACCGTCCGCGAGCTCGCCGCCCGCGGCCACCACGTCCTCGCCGGCGTCCGCCGCGAGGCCGACGGGGAGCAGCTGGCGTCGGCACGGGTCCGCCCCGTGATCATCGACATCACCGTGCCCGAGCAGGTCGCCGGCCTCGCAGCCCTCGTGCGGGCCGACGGCCGCCCCCTCCGCGCCCTGATCAACAACGCGGGCATCGCCGTGAACGCCCCGGTCGAGGTGCTCCCGATGGCCGAGTGGCGCCGGCAGTTCGACGTGAACTTCTTCGGCCACATCGAGGTGACCCAGGCTCTGCTGCCGGCGCTGCTGCGCAGCCGAGGGCGCGTCGTCATGATGAGCTCGCTCGGCGGCCGGCTGGCGCAGCCGACCTACGGCGCCTACTCCGGATCGAAGTTCGCGCTCGAGGCGGTCAGCGA
This sequence comes from Rathayibacter sp. PhB151, assembly GCF_004366415.1. NCBI lineage: Bacteria > Bacillati > Actinomycetota > Actinomycetes > Micrococcales > Microbacteriaceae > Rathayibacter > Rathayibacter sp. PhB151. Next base: position 25,634 of record NZ_SOEN01000008.1, read on the forward strand.
CGCGCTCCGCCGCGAAGTCGCGCCGCACGGCGTCACCGTGGCGATCGTCGAGCCGGGAGCGGTCCGGACCGAGATGGTCGGTCGCGGAGGAGTGACGGCGAGGAAGCTGGTCGGCGGCATGACCCCGGAGCAGGAGCGCCGGTACGGCGGCCTGATGCAGGCGATCCTCGCCCAGTCCGAGGGGTTCCTCCGCACCGGTCGTGACGCCTCGCAGGCGGCGCAGGTCATCGTGGCCGCGGCCACCGACGCCCGGCCGCGGACCCGCTACACGATCGGCCGCGACGCCGCGGTGCTCACGCGCCTGGCACGCATCCTGCCGGACCGCGTCCTCGACCGGGTCCTCGCGGCTGCCCTGCGGTCGAACCTCCCGAAGTAGCTCCCACTCCTCCCGCTCACTCCTCCCGCTCACCCCTCAGGAAGAAGAACCCCGTGCCCCCCCTCTCCCAGTCCGTCGTCCTCGTCACCGGAGCGAACGGCGGTATCGGCTCGGCCTTCGTGCACGCCGCGCTGGCCCGCGGTGCCGCGAAGGTGTACGCCTCCGCGCGCAGCCCTCGCGAGTGGGACGACGACCGCGTCGTCCCCCTGACCCTCGACGTCACCGACTCCGCCTCGATCGCGGTGGCGGTCGCCGCGGCCTCCGACGTCACGGTTCTGATCAACAACGCGGGCGGTCTGCCCGCGACGGCGAGCGTCCTCGAGGTGACGGAGGAGGACCTCCGCCGGACGATGGAGATCAACTTCTTCGCTCCGCTGCTGGTCGCCCGGGCGTTCGCCCCGCTGCTCGTCGCCGCCGCGGACGCCGTGCTCATCGACATGCACTCGGTCGCGAGCTGGTACGCCTTCGGCGGCGCGTACAGCGCGTCGAAGGCCGCCCTCTGGTCGGCGACGAACTCGCTCCGCCTCGAGCTCGCCCCTCGCGGAGTGCTCGTCACCGGCGTGCACGTCGGCTACGTCGACACCGCGATGGCGGCCCATAGCGACGATCCCAAGCTGGCGCCCGCCGACCTCGTCGACGCGGTCCTCGACGGCGTCGAGAACGGCGCCGTCGAGATCGTCGCCGACGAGCTCAGCGCGCAGGTCAAGGCGGGCCTGGCCGCGCCGATCGAGGTGCTGTACCCGGAGGTGCGGCGCCCCTAGCCTGCGGACGGGGCGAGTGCGGCGGCCGCCGCGCTGATCGCCGTGATCCGGTCCCAGTCCTGAGCATCGATCGCGGACTGCGGCGTGAGCCAGCTCCCGCCGACGCAGGCGACGTTCGGCAGCGACAGGTAGTCGCCGGCGTTCTCGACCGAGATCCCTCCGGTCGGGCAGAAGGTCGCGTGCGGGATCGGTGCGCCGAGGGCGGCCAGGTAGGGAGCCCCGCCGGCCGGCCCCGCCGGGAAGAACTTCAGCTCGGTCGCCCCCTCCTCGAGCGCCGTCATCACCTCGCCCACCGTCGAGACCCCAGGCAGCACGGGGATCCCGAGCGTGCGGAAGTGGCGGTGGAGCGTCCGGGTGAGTCCGGGACTCACGAGGAACTGCGCCCCCGCCGCCAGCGCGGCATCGGCCTGCGCGGCCGAGAGGACGGTGCCGGCGCCGAGGAGCATCTCGGGCACGTCCGCCGCGATCAGCGCCAGCGACTCGAGGGCGGTCTCGGTGCGGAGCGTGAGCTCGATCAGCCCCACGCCGCCCGCGAGCAGCGCCCGCGCGACGGGGACGGCGGTCTCGGGGTCCAGGAGGGTGACGACGGGGATGACGGGCGAGACCCGCATCACGTCCAGTGCTGTGGTCATGCGGCGATCTCTTCTCTGAGGCCTCGGGCGCCGTGCCGATCGAGGATCCGGTACCAGTCGGTGAGCAGGGCGGTGAACACGGCGTTCTCGGCGAGGTCGGGTCCGAAGACCTTGCGGGAGCGCAGAAGCGCCGGCACGACCGCCGTCGACGAGCGGTCGTCGGGCAGGAGCGCCGTGAGCTCCGCCGCCCAGGGGTCGGAGATCGCGGACGCGGTCGCCACGTGGTGCAGCCAGGCGGCGACACCCAGGGCGGCCCAGCGCGGCTCGCGGCCGGCGGCGAGCGAGGCCCGGACGGTGCTCAGCAGCCGCAGCGGGATCTTCTGCGACCCGTCGGACGCGACCTTGGCCGTCGTGTGCCCGAGAGCGGGGTTCGCGAAGCGCCGGAGCACCGACTCCGAGTAGGCCGGACCGTCGAGATCGGCGGGGAGAGCGATGGTCGGCAGCGCGTCCTCCGCCATCATGCTCTCCGCGGCCCGGCGGAAGGCGGGGTCGTCGACGGTCTCGGCGATCGTCGTCAGGTCGGCGGCGAGCCCGAGGTAGGCGAGGAGCGAGTGGCTGGCGTTGAGCAGCCGCAGCTTGGCCGACTCCCACGGCTCGACGTCGCTCGTGAGGAGCGCGCCGGCCGACTCCCACGCGGGGCGGCCGGCGGCGAAGTCGTCCTCGAGCACCCACTGCCCGAAGGGCTCGGCGACCACGCCGCCCTCGTCGCGCAGGCCCGTCGCGCGCTCGATCGCGTCGAGGTCCGCCGGAGTCGTGGCGGGCACCATCCGGTCCACCATCGTGCTCGGGAAGCGGACGCGCTCCGAGATCCACTCGTGCAGCGGGGCCGACTCGCCGGACGGCAGCGCTGCAGCGAAGTCGAGGACGAGGGCGCGGGTGAGGGCGCCGTTCGCCGGCAGGTTGTCGCAGGACACGACCGAGACCGGGCCGAGGTCGTCGCGGAGGCGCCTCTGCAGGCCGCGGGTGATCTGGCCCACGGCGGTGACCGGCGGCCGTCCCGAGAGGTCGGCCCGCACGTCCGGGTCGTCGCTGTCGAGCCCGCCCGTCTCGGGGCGGATCCGGTAGCCCTTCTCGGTGACGGTCAGCGTGACGACCGCCGTCCTCGGATCGGCGATCCGGTCGACGACCGCCGTGGAGTCGCTCCGCCCGGCGAGGACACCGGTGACGGCGGAGACGATCCGAGGAGGCCGGGATCCCTCGCCGCGCTCGACGACGGTGTAGAGCCCGTCCTGCGGCGACAGCTGCCGCACGACGGTGTCGGAGGTCTGCGTCACTCCGGTGATGCCCCATCGAGTGTCCCCGGTCCGGAGGACGGCGTCCTCGGTGAAGACGGCGGTGTGCGCGCGGGCGAAGGCGCCGAGGCCCAGGTGGACGATCCCCGGCTCGAGCCGCTCGCGCGGGATCGACGGGCCGAGGCCGGCGGCGGACAGCGCCGCGAGGGACAGGCGGGTCATGCTCTCGCTCCCGCGTGCGTCCTGGTCTGCTCCAGGGTCGGGACGAGGCCGGTCCCGCCGCGGCCCCCGACGACGAGGGATGCGGCGGCCGCGGCGAGTGCGGTGGCCTCGGCGAGGGAGTCGCCGAGGACGATGCGGGCGGTGAGGGTGCCCACGAAGGCGTCGCCGGCGCCCGTCTGGTCGACGACGAGCGGAGCGGGGACGGCGTCGACCCAGAACGACTCGTCGGCCGACTCGACGTGGACGCCCTTCGAGCCGCAGGTGACGGCGACGACGCCCGCGCCGAGGGCGAGCAGCGCGCGCGCGGCCTCGGCCGCGGTGACGGCGTCGAGCAGAGCCGTGGTCTCGCCGGGGAAGGAGGGGGTGACGAGCGCGGCCGAGGCGGCGATCCTCCGCAGGTCGGCCGCGGCGTCGGCGGCGTCGATGAGCCGGGGGCGGTGGTTCGGGTCGTAGACGAACCGGCCGGAGACCTCGGCGGCGTGCAGCACGAGCGAGCGGGAGGACTCCGAGATCGCGCAGGCGATGCCGCTGGCGACGACCGCTCCGGCGAAGCGGAGCACGTCGTCGTCGACGTCGCCGATCGAGAGCGTCGAGCCGACGCTGCCTGAGCGGGCGTAGGAGAACTCGCGCTCGCCGTCGGGGTCGCTGTGCACGAGGTACACGCCCTGCTGGCCGCGGCGGAAGCGGAGCAGATCGGGGGAGATCCCGAGCGCCCGGACCCGGTCGGCGATCGCGCGGCCGAGCTCGTCGTCGGTCAGCACGGCGAGCAGGCCCACCCGGGCGCCGGCGGCGGCGGCGGACGCGGCGACGTTCAGCGCGTCACCGGAGATCCCGAGCAGCGCGGGGACGCCGTGTCCGAAGGCGCTCTCGGTGGCGACCTCGACGAGGACCTCGCCGATCGCGACGACGTCGAAGGCGGGAGTGCTGTCGACGGCGCTCACCAGTCGTGCACCGATCCGTCGAGCCGGCGGTTCACCGGCAGGTACTTCGGGTCGTACGGGAAGCGCTGTGCGGCCTCCTCGTCGAACTCGACGCCCAGGCCGGGCGCGTCGCCCGGGTGCATGTAGCCGTCGTCGAAGCGGTAGCTGGAGCGGAACACCTCGTCGACCGGATCGCGGTGGCCCATGTACTCCTGGATCCCGAAGTTCGGGATGCTCAGATCGACGTGCAGAGCGGCCGACATCGCGATCGGCGACAGGTCGCCCGCGCCGTGCGATCCGGAGCGCACGCCGTACAGGTCGGCCAGCGAGAAGATCCGGCGGAGGTGGGTGATGCCGCCGGCGTGGGACACCGAGGTGCGGATGTAGTCGATCAACCGCTCGGTGATCAGCTGCTGGCAGTCCCAGATCGAATTGAAGATCTCACCGACCGCGAGGGGCGTGGTGGTGTGGCTGCGGATCAGGCGGAAGGCCGACTGGTCCTCGGCCGGGGTCGGGTCCTCGATCCAGAAGGGACGGTAGGGCTCGACCGCGGCGCCGAGGCGACCCGCCTCGATGGGGGAGAGGCGGTGGTGCACGTCGTGCAGCAGGTGCACGCCGTAGCCGAACTCCTCGCGCAGGTGCGCCATCATCGTCGGCGCGAAGTCGAGGTAGGCGGTCGTCTCCCACGAGTCCTCCTGCGGCACGTTCCCGCTCGCGGGCTCGTAGAGCTTCCCGTCCGCCGGGGCGATGCCATAGGTCTTCTCGAGGCCCGGGATCGCGGCCTGGGCGCGGATCGCCTTGTAGCCGAGGTCGAGGTGGTCCTGGAAGTCCTCGTCGAGCTCGTCGAGCGTCGAGCCGCTGGCGTGGCCGTAGACCATCACGCCGTCGCGGGCCGCGCCGCCGAGCAGCTGGTAGACGGGCATCCCGGCGGCCTTGCCCTTGATGTCCCAGAGCGCCACGTCGATGGCGGCGATAGCGGTCATCGTGACCGGGCCGCGGCGCCAGTAGGCGCCCTTGTAGAAGTACTGCCAGGTGTCCTCGATGCGGCGCGCGTCGCGGCCGATCAGGAGGGGGCAGAGGTGGTCCTCGAGGTAGGAGGCGACGGAGAGCTCGCGGCCGTTGAGCGTGGCGTCGCCGACACCGATCACCCCGTCCTCGGTCTCGAGGACGAGCGTCACGTAGTTCCTCCCCGGGGAGGAGACCACCACTCGGGCGTCGGTGATCTTCACGGTGCCACCTTCTTCACGGGAGCGTCCTCCGTCTCGGTGCGACGCCCGCCGAGGCGGAGCATCACCTTGCTGCTGCCCGACGCCGGGTCCGCCGCGGTCCGCAGCGCCTCCTCGGCGTCGTCCAGGTCGAACTCGTGGGTCATCAGGGGAGAGAGGTCGAGGCCGTCGCGCATCGCGACGACCGCGTCCGTGATCTCATCGACGAAGCGGAAGCTGCCGATCCAGGTGATCTCGCGGGTGACGAGATCGCCCAGCGCGGCGGGCGCCGGAGCGCCGGGCAGGTTGCCGACCTGCACCACGGTGCCGCCGCGGGCGGTCGCGTGCAGGACGGAGCCCAGCGCGGCCGGGGCTCCCGAGGCCTCGAAGACGAGCTCGGAGTCCTCGGGGAGGGCGTCGCCGGCGGAGACGTCGCGCGTCTCGTCGGCGCCCATGCGACGGGCGATCGCCAGCGAGGCCGCGCTCAGGTCGGCGGCCACGATGCGGCCGGCGCCGGCGTGGCGGAGGGCGGCGATGAGGAGGGAGCCGATGGGGCCGGCTCCGTTCACGACCACGTCCCTGCCCCGCACGTCGCCCGCGCGGTGGACCGCGTGCATCGCCACGGCCAGCGGCTCGGCGAGTGCGCCGTGCCGGGTGTCCACGCCGTCGGGCAGTGCGCGGAGCTGGTAGGCGTGCACCGTCTTCCGCTCGCTGAACCCGCCGTCGGCGTGAGGGCGGAAGGCCGCCGAGCCGTAGTAGCGGATCGCGGGGTGCAGGTTGGTGCGGCCGGCGATCCGCTCGGGCAGGCCCGGGTCGCCGAGGAGCTCGGACGGGTGGACGGTGACGGCCTGCCCGATCTCCCAGCCCTCGACGCCCTCGCCGAGCTCGGCGATGCGGCCGGCGAACTCGTGCCCGAGGACGAGCGGGTCCACGAGGCGCGCGGTCCCGGAGGAGCCGTGCTTCCAGTAGCTGAGATCGGATCCGCAGACGCCGCCCCACTCGACCGCGAGCACGACCTGGCCGGGTCCGGCGACCGGCTCCGGCCGCTCGTCGATGCGCAGATCTCCTGCGCCGTGCACCACGACGGCTCTCATACCGCGTCCTCCAGTCGCACCATGTCGCGTCCGCGGACCTCGGGGCTCAGCAGCGCCGAGACCAGCGTCACGAGGGAGTAGCCGATCACCATCGCGGCGAGCGGCCACCAGGACCCTGTCACGGCGGTGAGGGTCGCGGCCAGCACCGGCCCGATGGCGGTGGTGAGGATGCCGCCGATCTCCTTGGCGAGCGCCAGCTGGGTGAAGCGGGTGCGGGAGCCGAAGAGCTCGGCCATCGTCACCGACTCGAGCGAGAAGAGCGCGAGGACGCCGATGTTCAGGCCGACCACGATGCCGATCGTCATCAGGACGGGATCGCCGCTGGTCACCATCAGCATCATCGGGATCGCGAACAGGATGGTGAGCGAGGTGAAGAAGAGGTAGAGCGGGCGCCGGCCGAAGCGGTCGCCCAGGATTCCGACGAGGGGAACGGTGACGAAGCCGAAGAGCGAGCCGATCACGATCGCACTCGTGCCGATCGCCTTGTCGCTGAGCATCACCGTGGCGATGTAGCCGATCAGGAAGGTCTGGATCAGGCCGGAGTTGCCCGCCTGGCCGAAGCGCAGGCCGAGCGCGATCAGGAACGCCTTCCCCTTCTTCTGCTTCAGCGCGGTCTCGATGCTGCCGGTGCCGGCGATGAGCGCCTGCTCGGCGAGCTGCTTCTTGGTCAGCGCCACGCCGTCGACGAGGTCGTCGCGCTGCTCGAAGACGGGGCTCTCCTTGAGCGAGGTCCGGATCCAGACGGCGAGGATGAGCAGCACGAAGCTGGCCAGGAACGGCACGCGCCAGCCCCAGGTGATCAGGTCCTCGTCGGGGAGGGTCGCGACCAGGACCGCCCAGAGGGCGGAGGCGGCCAGGGTGCCGGAGTTGGTGCCGAGCGAGACGAGCGAGGAGATCAGTCCGCGCTTCTTGACCGGGGCGTACTCGGCGAGCATCACGGTCGCTCCGGCGATCTCGGCGCCGGCGCCGAAGCCCTGCAGCAGGCGGAGGAACACCAGCAGGATCGGGGCGAGCACCCCGACCTGCTGATAGGTGGGCAGGACGCCGATCAGCGTGGTCGAGACGCCCATCAGGGCGATCGTGATGAAGAGCACCTTCTTGCGGCCGATGCGGTCGCCCATCCGGCCGAAGTAGATCGCGCCGAGGAGCCGGGCGACGTAGCCGACGCCGTAGGTGGCCATGGCCGCGATGAGGCCGACCGCCGGATCGAACTCGGGGAAGAAGATCCGGTTGAAGACGATGGCGGCGGCCAGCGAGTAGAGCTGGAAGTCCATGAACTCCATCGCGGTGCCGAGCCAGCCCGAGACGGCGACCTTGGCGAGGTCCTTGGTGGTGCGCGCCCCCTTCTGATCGGGGGTCTGCGTCGAGGACGACGCGGTGGATCGCTGAGACATCCGGTGCTCCTTTGCATGCGGGTCGGAACGGCGGCACGGAGGATCTGCAGCGGCCGACAACTGCCATACAAGCACTGCCATGGCAGTTGTGTCAACGCCGATTAGACTCGGACGATGGCGACACGGAGCGAGCCCGCGATCAGGACCGCATCGGCGCGCGATCGCACGGTCGACGCCCTGCGGCGACGCATCATCTCGCTCGACCTCAAGCCGGGCTCCCCGCTCTCCGAGAACGAGCTCTCCGCCGAGCTCGGCATCTCCCGGACGCCGGTCCGAGAGAGCCTGATCCTCCTGCGCGAGGAGGGCCTGGTGCAGATCTTCCCGCAGCGCGGCAGCTTCGTCTCGCGCGTCGATCCTGAGCGGGTCGCCGAGGCCCAGTTCATCCGCGAGGCGATCGAGTGCTCCTCCCTCCAGCAGGTCGGCGAGCACGGCGAACCGGATCGGGCGGGGCTGGCGGCCCTGCGCGACATCCTCGACGAGCAGCGGGAGGCGGACACCGAGCAGGACGTCGAGCGCTTCTTCCGCCTCGACGAGGACTTCCACCGCGGACTGCTCGATCTCTCGGGCCACGGCAGCGCCTGGAACGCGGTGAACTCCGCGAAGGCCCATCTCGATCGCGCGCGCCGGCTCAGCCTCGTCGACGCGCGCCCGATCCACGCCCTCATCGATCAGCACGAGGCCGTGGTCGACGCGATCGGGCGCGGCGACGGCGACGGGGCCGTCGTCGCCCTCCGCTCCCACCTGCGGGCGGTCTTCGACGACGTGGAGCGGATCCGCGCCGGCTCACCCGAGCTGTTCTCCGACGGCAGCGAGATCCGCGTCATCCGGCGCACCGTCTCCGAGCTCGCCTGAGGCCCGCCGTCGGCGCAGGAAGGGTGCGGATGCTCCTGGGAGCGGGGCCGCGCACTCCTGCTGATCGAGTAGCCCGCGGAGCGGGCGTACCGAGATCCACCGGCGTCAGAAGCGGAGTCCGCAGACCCGCCCTGCTGGTGAGGGCGGTCTCGATACGCCGCGTGCCACGGCTACTCGACCAGCATGTGGGGCCGCCTGCCGCGGCCTCCTCGACCAGCAGAGGAATCATGCTGATCGAGTAGGCCGCGCAGCGGCCGTATCGAGATCCGCTTCGGTCAGCGCGCCGTGCGGCGCCGCCGGGCGAGGCCGAGCACGAGGGCTCCGCCGGCGAGGAGGGACAGCGCGGCGGCCGAGAGCCAGCCGGTCTCGACGCCGGTGGAGGCGAGCGAGCCGGAGCCGGAGCCCGTCCGCGGCGGCACGGCACCGGCGGGATGCGTCGGCGCGGCCGAGGGCTGCGACGTGGGTCCGGCCGTGGGCTGTGCGGTGGGCGCAGCGGTCGGCTCGGTCGTGGGCACTGCGGTCGGTCCGGCCGTCGGCACCGCGGTCGGCTCGGTCGTCGGCACCGGGGTCGGCGTCACCGCCGCTCCGAACACGTCGGCCGCGGAGCCGAGCGACGCGAGCACCGTCTCGCCGTTCGCGTCGTCGACGCCGTCGTTGTCGGTGACCGCGAAGACCTCGCCGGAGCCGGTGATGCCCAGGCCCTCGAGCTTCTCCTGCGTCCAGCCGTTGCCGGCCTCGAGCGCGGGCAGGACGTCGACGGCGAGCGTCTTCTCCAGCACGGGGAGCTCCTCGCCGATCGCGGCGCCCGGGCCGGTCGGCAGCGGCACCGTGTACACGGCCTTGAGCGCCGCGTCCGGTCCGTTGCGCTTGTCGCGCTCGATGACCGCGAGGGTCCCGGCGGGCGTCAGCGTGATCTCGGAGAGGCCGTTCCAGTCGCCCTCGGCGCCGGACGGCGCCTCCAGCGGGTAGCCGAAGAAGCTCCAGCTGCCTGCAGCGACGTCATAGCGGCCGATCCGGACGATCCCGTCGGCGTCGGTCGACGCCTCCCGCTGCAGTGCGGTCCAGACGATCTCGCCGCCCTCGCCAGCCTCGATCGTGACGCCCTCGAAGCCCTGCGAGCCGAGCGCGTCGCCCAGCTCGGCGGGGAGCGCGATGCGCTCGAGCACGGCGGCGGAGGCGTCCAGGCGCAGCAGCGCGTTCTCGGGACCGGTCGCGCCCTCGGTCACGGCCCAGAAGCCGCCGTCCTCGCGAGCGGCGATGCCCTCGAGGTCGAGGGCGGCCGGCTCGCCCGCCTCCGTCACGGTGAGCGTGGAGTCGATCAGCGCCGGGACGACCGAGGTGTCGACGGAGTAGACCGTGCTCGGCGCGTAGGCGCTGTCGCTCACGGCGTAGAGACGATCCGCGGCGGCCGGGTCGCCCGAGAGGCCCGAGAGCGCGCCCCACGGCAGCGGCGAGCCGTCGACGTCGGCCGACGCGATGGTCGGGAAGGCGGGGGAGGAGGCGCCGAGAGCGTAGAGCTGCACGCTCGCGCGGACCGCGGCCTCGGCGTCGTCGGTCTCGCTCGAGACGACCAGCAGGTCGCGCTCGGGCAGGGCGAGCAGCCCCTCCGGGCCGGGCGTGGACGGCAGCGCCTGCACGAGGCGGGGCGCGGTGGGGTCGGAGACGTCGTAGACCGCGACGAAGTTGGCGCGCTCTGCGCCGACGAAGACGTAGGGCACGCCGTCGAAGGTCGCCGAGAGCAGTCCCTCCGGCTCGGAGCCCTTCGCGTCGGACCGCTTGTCGGGGTAGAGGCCGAGGCTGACGGCGAGGTGGTCGAAGGTGTTGCCGGCGTCCCAGACCACGGCGCCGGAGGCCGCGTCGAGGATCGACCAGCCGCGGGTGCCGCCCTTCCAGTCGCCCTCGTTCGCGATCGCGACGTGGTCGTCGCCGACCCAGCCGATCGCGTCGGGCTCGCGCGGGACGTCGGTGATCGAGTCGGTCAGCGCGATGTGGTCGTCGTCGAGGGTGTCGATCCCGGAGACGGAGGCGGTGCCGGCCGAGTAGGACGCGGTGACGGTGCGGGTGGCCAGGTCGAGGATCGCGACGGCGTTGTTCTCCTGCAGGGTCACCGCGACGGCGGTGTCGGCGGGGTTGATCGAGACGTACTCGGGCTCCGGGTCGCTCGGGGTGTCGAGGCCCGCGAGGCCGGTGAGCGCGATGTGCTCGGCGACCCAGGCGGACGGGTCGGCGGTGAGGTCCATGATGACGAGCTCGCCCGCGGGGGCCTGCGGGAGGTCGCCCTCCTCGGCGCCCTCGGGCGTGAACTCCTCGTCGCGCTGGTTCTCGATCGCGATGACGGCGAGGTCGCCTGCGGTGGTGACGTCGATGGAGTCGGGCTGGCCGCCGAGCTCGATCGTCGCGACCGGGGCGAGGTCGCTGGCGTGCAGGACGCTGACGTGGCCCGAGGGGTTCGCGAAGTCGCCGTCGGAGGTGTCGACGACCGCGAGCACGTACTCGCCGGTCGCGTAGACCGAGGTGGGCTCGCCGCCGACGCCGACGCCGCCGAGGGGCTTCGGCGCATCCGGGTCGCTGATGTCGAGGACGTTGATCCGCTGGCCGGCGGAGTCGGTGGAGTAGACCAGGCGGCCGTCGGGCGAGGCGCTGGAGATCTCGGCGACGGCGGAGTCGACGGCCGGGTCGGCGGCGTTGAGGTACGCGGGCACCGTGGCGACGCGGGTGAAGAAGGAGTCGCCGGCGGCGGTGGCGGGCAGCGCGGCGCCGACGGTGCAGCTCGCGAGGACGAGGGTGAGCGCGGCGCCGGCGGTGCGGCGGGGGGCGAAGTGACGGGGCACGGGTCTCCTGAGCGGTTTCGAAGGAACCCGCCCACGCTGGCCTCTCCGGGTGAACGCGACGGCGCGCGCAGGTGTCCGGCGGGCGAACGCCCGGGGGCGGCGGGGTCGGAAGGAGGAGTCTGCGGACCCGCCCTGCTGGTGACGCCGGGTCTCGATACGCCGCGTGCCGCGGCTACTCGACCAGCATGCAACCCGCACGTGGGGGAGGTGCATGCTGATCGAGTAGGCCGCGGAGCGGCCGTATCGAGATCCACCCGCGTCAGAACAGTGGTCTGCAGACCCTTCCTGCTGAGGACGCCGGGTCTCGATACGCCGCGTGCCGCGGCTACTCGACCAGCATGGGCCGGCGCGCCCTCGCCCGCCGCATCAGCGGGCCGCGAGGCCCGCCGCCGCCGAGCCCCAGCCGGCCAGGGCGGCGCGCACGCGCTCGTCGCGCGCCAGCGCGAGCGCCTCGGCGTAGCCCTCCTCCAGCACGTCGTCGATCCGGACGCGGGCGCCCGTCTCGGAGGAGCGCACCGCCGCCTCGACCATCGCGAGGCTCCGCACGTTCGCGTGCACCTCGCCCGAGGGCACGGCGCCGGTCCCGAGCACGCGCACGAACTCGGCGAGCGAGCCGGCTATCTCCTGCGGGCCGGGCTCGAGCGTCGCGGTCTGCACCGCCTCCGACTCGCGCGCATGCCAGGAGGGGGCGCCGTCGCCGTCCCAGTGCGCGGTGCCGCCCGCGCCGGTCACGCGCCAGTCGCCGTTCCAGGATGTCTCGAGCCCGTCGGCGCACCAGCTGCCGGTGTAGCTGAAGCGGACGCCGCCGGCGAACTCGAAGACGGCGCTCGCCGCGGCGCCGTCGGCGTACCAGCTCCAGCCCGGGTTGTACTCCTCGCAGTAGACGGCGACCGGGTCGCGGTCCAGGACGTAGCGCGCCGCGTCGAAGGCGTGGATCGCCATGTCCACCAGCAGCACGTGCGGCATCTCCTCGCGGAAGCCGCCGAAGTGCGGCGCCTTCGCGAAGAGCACCGACGCCGTCCCCAGCTCCCCGAGCCCGGCGACCTGCTCGCGGAACGCGGCGATCGCGGGGTAGTAGCGCCGCGACTGGCTGGTCATCAGCAGCCGCCCGGCGACCTCGCTCGTCGCGGCGAGGATCAGCGACTCGGCGATCGTCGGCGCGATCGGCTTCTCCGACAGCACCGGCAGCCCGGCGAAGAGCGCCTCGCTGCTCACCGGCAGGTGCGCGCGCGGCACGGTCACGTTGACGACCGCGTCGGCACCGGAGCGCGCGGCGACCTCGGCGACGGAGCTGCCGACCGCGATCGGCCCGACCCCCTCCTCCTCGGCGGCCCGCTCGGCGAGCGCGACATCGAGGTCGACGAGGCCGACCAGCTCGGCGTCGGGGTGGTCGCGGATGGTGCGGATCCACGCGCGCCCCATGGCGCCCGCTCCGACCTGGACGAGACGGACGGTCATCGGACGAGCGCCCCGCGGTAGTCCTCGCCGGCGAAGAACTCGCCGGACTCGTAGCGCTGCAGCACGGGCAGGCGGCGCTCGGGGCGGTCGGAGCGCGCCCACTCGACGCCGTTCGCGATCACGCGGCGGACGTCGGCGTGGTGGTAGACGGGGAAGTCCTGGTCGCCGGGCGAGAAGAAGAAAATCCGGCCGTGGCCGCGCTTCCAGGTCATCCCGGAGCGGAAGACCTCGCCGCCGGAGAAGGTGGAGAGGAAGACCAGCTCGTCGGGCGCGGGGACGTCGAAGAACTCGCCGTACATCTCCTGCTGCGGGATCGTGAAGGGATGCGGCACGCCCTGCGCGATGGGGTGGGTCGGATCGACGGTCCAGACGATCTCGCGGTCCTCGGCCGAGCGCCAGCGCAGCGTGCAGGTCGTGCCCATCAGCTTCCCGAAGATCTTCGACCAGTGGCCGGAGTGCAGGACGACGAGCCCCATGCCGGAGAGGACGTGGCGGTGCACGCGCTCGACGATCTCGTCGGCGACGGCGTCGTGCGCCATGTGGCCCCACCAGACCAGCACGTCGGTGCCGGCGAGGACCTCCTCGGTGAGGCCGTGCTCGGGCTCGTCGAGCGTGGTGGTCGAGACGGTCGCGCGCTCGCCGAGGTTCTCGGTGATGCCGGCGGCGATCGTCGTGTGCATGCCGTCGGGGTAGATCGCGCGGACCTTCTCCTCGATCTGCTCGTGGCGGTTCTCGCCCCAGACGAGGACGCGGAGGGGAGCGGCGGGTGTGGTCACGGAGGGTCCTTCTTCGTCGGAGGTGTCGAGTGCGCCGATGCAGCGGTTAAGCGCTTTACCGGCGAGTGCTCTTAGACTGCGGGACACCGCGCCCCCGCGTCAACCGCGACGGGGCGCGTCGAGCGGAGGGAGGCGCGATGGCGACCATGCAGGACGTCGCGCGCCGCGCCGGCGTGTCGATCGCGACCGTCTCCTTCGTCGTCAACGCCAGCAAGCCGGTCTCGCCGGAGACGGCCGAGCGGGTCCGGGAGGCGATGCGCGAGCTCGGCTACCGCCCGCACGCCCTCGCCCGCGCGCTGGCCCGCCGGCGCTCGATGATGATCGCGATCGTCTACCCGCTGGTCCCCTCGCGTCCGCTGAACACCGCGACGACGTTCCTCGCCGGCGCCGCGGAGGCGGCCGCCGAGAGCGGCTACTCGATCGTGCTCTGGCCCACGGTCGGCGGCGCGGAGAAGCTCGCCGATCTGCGCGCCGACGGGCTGCTCGACGGCGTCGTGCTGATGCAGGTGACCTCGGACGACGAGCGGGTGGCGGTCCTGCGCGACTCCGGCACCCCGTTCGCCCTGCTCGGCCGCACCCGCGACCCCTCGTCGCTGGACTGGGTGGACATCGACTTCGAGGGCATGGTCGAGGAGGCGCTCGAGCGCCTGACCGCGCTCGGGCACCGCCGGGTCGCGCTCGTGCTCGGGCCGGAGGGCGGCGCGGACTTCGGCCCGTACGCGCGGACCCGGGAGGCGTTCGAGCGGGCGGCCGCGGCCCGCGGCCTGACCGCCGCGCTCCTGCACTGCGAGGAGTCGCCGGCCGGCGGCCGCGCGCTGGCCCGCTCGCTCGACCCGGAGGCGGCCACAGCGGTCCTGGTGATCAACGGCGGCGCCGCGGTCGGCTTCGCGCACGAGCTGCGCCACCGCGGCGTGCGGGTGCCCGAGGACCTCTCGATCGTCCTGCTCGCCTCCGACCCCGACGTCGCGGACCTCGCGGATCCGGCGCTCGACCTGCTCGTCGCGCCGGGCCACGCGCTCGGCCGCCGCGGGGTGGAGGCGCTGCTCGCGCGCCTCGCCGACCCGGCCGCGCCGCTGCTGCAGGAGCGCATCGGCGGGCCGTGGCGCCCGGGCGGGTCCGTCGCGGCGCCGCGCGGCTGAGCACCAGCGCGCTCGCACCGCACCGGTCTGCCGACCGTCCCATCGTCCAGGTGGCAGAGACTGGTCGTGACTGGCGGTTCTTGAATGATCAGCGAATCCTCCAGTCTTCTCCGGAGGATCGCCCGTGTGGGTCGGGCGGCACGAGGCCTAGCGTGGGAGCACCGTTCCGGCCCGAAGGAGCACCCGGCATGACCCGCGCGACCCGATCAGCCCCTCCGCCCGCCCACCTGCCGCCGCGGCTGACCCTCTCGCTCTGGGACTTCTCCTGGTACACGCGGACGATGCCGGGCGAGCCCTTCCACGACCTCGGGCGCGCGTTCGACGAGGCGGTGGAGCGCGGCTGCAACACGGTCCGGATCTGCGCGGCTCCGCTCCTGCTGTTCGGCGACCACTCGATCGACACCTCGCAGCTGCGCTTCTCGAACATGGGCGGTGACATCGGCCGGGGCACGCGCTGGTACGACGCCGTCGGCGGCGCGGTGCTCGACCTGCGGGCGCGCCTGGTCGAGCTGTTCCGCCAGGCGGCCGCGCACGACGTGCACGTCATCGTCTCCTCCTGGGAGTACCAGCAGAGCCCCGCGTTCCTCAGCGACTCGTCCTGGTACGACATGCTGACGGCGATCCCGCCGACCGAGCGGCACGAGGCTCTCGCCCGCGCCGAATCGCGGCTGATCGCCTTCCTCGAGGCCGAGGGGCTGGCCGACCGCATCGCCTACGTCGAGGTGCACAACGAGGTCGACCTGTCCCGGCTCGGCGAGGTGCCGGCGGAGGGGCTCGACACCTTCTGGGCGCAGAAGCCGTACCTGACCGCCGCGCTGGAGATCCTGCAGGCGGAGCATCCGGACGTCCTGTCGACCGTCTGCTACGGGATCCCGCCGTACCTCGACCTCGACTCCGTGCCGGAGAACGCGCAGGTCGCGCACGTGCACTTCTACGTCTACGGGGTCCTCGCGGCGCTGGAGGAGTGGGCGGGAGTGCGGGCCGAGCCGCCGGTGTTCCCGAGCGCCGAGCTGAGGTCGCTGCTGCGCGAGGGGGCGCCCGAGTTCGACGCCGTGGCGCACGCCGTCGAACCGTGGCGGCTCGCGGCGACCGGCATCAGCCCGAGCATGTTCTACGCCTACGACCGGGTCGATCCGGTCGCCTGGGACGCCTGGCTCTCCTCGCACTACGGCCGCTACGAGGTCGCGATGCGGGAGGCGATCGACGTCCGGCTGCGCGCGGTGGCGACCTGGGCCCGCCGCCGCGGAGTGCCCGCCGTGGTCGGCGAGGGCTGGATCGGCTACACGCCGCTGGAGGCGGAGTTCGAGGACGGGCCGGCCGGTCAGGTCCTCGCCGGCTACGCCGTCCAGCGCTGCATCGACCTCGGCTACTGGGGCACGCTCGTCGGCTCCAACTCCGCACCGCAGCACCCGGGCTGGTCGAACGTCGAGCTGCAGCGGCGGCTGAACGGCCTCGTCCTGGCGTCCGGGGAGTCCGGGCCCGCGACGCTGTCCTCCGCGCCGCTAGCCTCCGCGCCGCTAGCCTCCGCGCCGCTCGGTTTCGCTCGGCTCAGTTCCGCGTCCGGTACGCGTGCGGAGTCAGGCCGTGGATCCGCTTGAACTGCCGGGCGAAGTAGAAGGAGTCCTCGTAGCCGGCGGCGGCGGCCACCTCGGCGATCGGCCGCTCCGTCATGTCGAGCAGCTCGCGGGCCCGCGCCATCCGCAGCTCGGTCCGGTACTGCAGCACCGGCATCCCGAACCGGCGCCGGAAGAGGGCCGCGAAGTGCGACGGGCTCAGGCAGGCCATCGAGGCGAGCTCCGCCACCTCGATCCGCTCCGCGGGGTGGTCGTGGAGGAACTGCGCGGCCCGGTCGAGGGCGGTGCTGCGCGCGTCACCGGGCGGGCGGTCCGAGGCGAGGATCGCCAGCAGGTGCCAGGCGGCGCCCGATGCGGCGAGCAGGCTGTTCGTCGTCGAGTCGCAGCCCAGGTGCGTGATCGCCGCCGAGATCAGCGCGACCGCGGCGTAGACGTCGGACAGGGTGCGCACCGGCGCGTCGACCGTCGCGCGCGCGGCCTGCAGGAACTCGGGCAGATCGCTGCCGGCGAGGTGCAGCCACCACAGCGTCCACGGGTCGGCGGCGTCGGACCCGTAGCCGTGCGGCTCGCCGGGCGGCAGCAGGACGATCTGCCCCGCGGTCACGGCGAAGGTCCCCGCCGCCGTCGTGCACCAGCCGGAGCCCCGGGTGCAGACCAGGACGACGGCGTCCGCGATCGGGCTGGTGCGCACCCGCCCGTGCCCGCGCGCCTCGGGGAAGTGGCCGCAGTCGGTGACCAGGAGGTGCGACGTCCCCGGCTGCGTCAGCGCCTCCCGCACGCGGGGTCGCGGCAGGACGTGCATCGTCTCGCCCGGGAAGCCCGCGCCGAGGATCTTCGGCGTCCGTGCGCACCGCATCAGCGTTCCGTCCAGAAGTTCCACGGTTTCCGTCCTCCGTCCCGGCCCCGAATCTGATCTTGACTGGGCGACATGCTCGATGACAGCGCTGCCATTCCCGCAGACAGTACCAGTGGAACGTCCAGGGGAAGCGCTGCGGCGCCGCCCCCTCCGCCCGCCCCGGAGGACGTCGCGTCCAACGACGAGCTGTTCCTCCTCGGCCTGCACCTCGAGGAGCGCCCGCGCTCCGGATGCGCGCCCGAGCACTACTGGGAGGAGGCGGTCTGGCGGGACCCCGGCGACACCCGCTGCCATGTCGCGCTCGCGCGGTCGCTCGCCGTCGCGGCCCGCTTCGACGAGGCGGAGGGCCACCTCCGCTCCGCGATCGAGCGGCTGACCTCCCTGGGCGTGGTGCCGGCCGACGGCGAGGCGCACCACCGGCTGGGCGAGCTCCTCGCCCGGCAGGGACGGCCGGAGGAGGCGCTCGAGGCTCTGAGCACGGCGCGGAGGGCGAGGGCCTGGCGCGTCTCGTCCGGTGTCGCGCTCGGGCGGCTCCTCCTGGCGGCGGACCGTCTCGAGGAGGCCGAGGCCGTGCTGCGCGAGGTGCGCGCGATCGACGGGCAGCACGCGCGGGCGACGGTCCTGCTCGCCGTCGTGCTCCGGCGCTGCCGGCGGGCGCAGCAGTCGAGGGCGCTGCTCGAGAGCGTGCTCGCGCGCGATCCGCTCGACCACTGGGCGCGCGACCTCGCCGGCCGCCCGCTCGACGCCGACGCCGACGCGCTGCTCGACGTCGCGCTGGAGTACCGTGACGCAGGCCTGCCGGACGACGCACTGCGGCTGCTCGCCCTCGCGCTCGCAGCCGATGCCGCGCGGCGCACGCCCTCCGAGCGGACCGGGGTGGTGCCGCTGGTGCACTACCACGCCGCACTGCTGCACGAGCGGCAGGGTCGGCCCGACCAGGCGCGGGCCGCCCGGCGGACCGCGCAGCAGGCGCCGCTCGAGGGCTGCCGCCCGGTCCGCCTCGAGGACGTCGAGGCGCTGGAGGCGGCGGACGCCGAGGACACCACCGCCCGCTTCCTCCTCGGCGGCTGGTACGCCGCAGTGGGTCGGGTCGAGGACGCCTTCGCGGCCTCGTGGACCGCCGCCGCCCACGACCCGAGGGCGTGGGTGCGGGTGGCCGCGCTGCGCGCGCTGGGAGCGGCCTCCTGCACCGCCTACGGCGACGCCGAGGCGGGGCTCGCCTACCTCGAGCGCGCGCGGCACCTCGCCCCCGGCGACGCAGAGCTCCTCGTCGAGTACGACCGGCTCCGGGTGCTCCTCGGGCACGAGGGGCGGCTCGCCCTCCTCGAGGAGAACGAGGCACTCGTCCTCGAACGCGACGATCTGACCCTGGAGTACGCGGCGCTGCTGGTCGCCGACGGCCGCGCGGGTCGCGCTCAGGGCCTGCTGCTGGGCCGGGTGCTCGGGGAGGGGGAGGGCCCCGGGAGCCGGATCCCCGAAGGGCGTGTGCTCGAGGTCTGGGACGCGACGATGATCGCGCTCGCCGATGCGTCGTCGCCCGCCGACGCGCTGACCTTCCTCTGCGCCGCTCTCGCGCCGCCCGCCTGCCTCGGCGAGGAGCGCCCGCCGTCGGCCGTCCCCGCCGGGCTGCTGCTCCGCCGCGGTGCCGCGCGTGCGCGCCTCGGCGACGACGCGGGCGCCGCCGACGACTGGGAGGCGGCGGCCGGGCTGACCGGCGACGCCGTGACGGCGCCGCGCTATGACGAGCAGACGGTCTCCGCGATCCGCGCGCTCCTGGCGCTCGGGCGCCGCGCTGAGGCCGACCGCCTGACGACGGCCTTCTCCGAGTGGATCGACGAGGAGGCCGCGATCCCGGCCACGGCCGACTGGACCCGCCCCGGCGAGCTGTTCCCGCTGGAGCCGCAGCAGCAGAAGGACGCGCTGCTGGCGCGCTGCCGCGAGCAGCTCGCAGCGCTGGCGGAGGAGCGGCGGAGCGGGGGAGGCGCGCCTGGACCTGCGGAGCGGAGCTGACCGCCGAGTCGGGCACCCGCCGTCGTCCAGCGCCGCAGCTGCCGTGGTTCGCGCGCGAGTGGACCCGGAACGGGCTCGTGGCACGTCCCACAGCCCTCTTCGCGTCCGGTCGCCCGCGTGCCCGCCCGCGAGTGGACGGACGACGGGGTCTGAGCGCAGCCGAAGCCCGTTGCGCGTCCATTCGGGACGACCGCGGCGAGGAGTCCTCGGCCAGGGTCGCTCGACGGGACGGTCCGGCGTGGGCGGGAAGCGCCCGGACACTGCTGCTCCGCCGGCACCGTGGCGCCGCGGGGGTCGCGCTCACCCCGCGTGCGGCAGCAGCACCTCCACCAGGCCGTCGGTGACGCGCGTCTCGAAGCGCGGCTGGGGCGAGGTGGCGGGGCCGCGGACGACCTCGCCGGTCTCGAGCGAGAAGGCGCTCGCGTGCCAGGGGCAGGTGATGCAGGCATCGGCGCCGGTGCCGCGGAACTCGCCCTCGTCGAGGGGTCCGGAGAGGTGGCTGCAGACGTTCGAGAGCACGTCGACGCGGTCGCCGCGGCGGACGGCGAGCAGCGGGGTCTCGGCGACGGTCCTCTTCACGGGGGAGTTCTGCGGCAGCTCGGCGAGCGGGCCGAGGGGCTGCCAGCCGGTCGGGAAGCGGTGCGGCACGTCCTCGGTGTGATTCGCGCCGGCCGCCTGGCGGTAGCTGAGGTGGCCGCCGAGGTAGCCGCCGCCGGAGACGACGGCGAGGCCGAGCGCGCTGAGCACCTTCCCGCTGGTGCGCCGCCCGCGCACGCGCTGGACGAAGGACGCGGTGTAGAGGACGGTCCCGGCGACGTTGGCCGCCGCGTGGACGAGCCCGACGCGCTTCTGCTGCTCGTGCAGCTCGGACCAGTCGGTGTAGCCGGCGGCGGCGGTGGGCAGCACGCTGACGATCCCCAGGCCGACGAGGGTGCGCGCCGCGCGCTCGTTGCCGGGCAGCAGATCGAGGACCGCCGCCGACACCCATGCGCCGGTCGGCACGAGCACGAGCAGCGGATGCACGGGGTGCCCGATCGGGACGCCGTGCAGCACGTCTCGCACGGGCTGCGGCCGGATGACCGCGTCGACCACCTTCTTGACCCGGTCGACGAGCGGATCGAGGGCGGCGACGTTCTCGAGACGGCTGACGAGACGGACGAGCTTCACTTCGCGCATGCCCCAGACCACCCCGTACCCGGGGACCCCGACAAGGGGGTTGCGATCCTGGGGAGCCCGCTGATCGCCCGCCCGCGACGGTCCTCACTCGGAGGTGATGCGTCCATTCGACGAGAAACGCTGTTCTGCGCGAGCCTTACCGACACTTCTCGTCGAATGGGCGGGGTTCGGCCCATGCTGATCGAGCGGCGAGCAGCGCGCGTCGCGCGAGCCATCAGCATCAGAGGTCGAGTCTGCAGAGCCGCCCTCGCGGCGGCGGCGGGTCTCGAGACGCCCCTCCGGGGCTACTCGACCAGCATGATCAGGCAGAGGCCGCCTTGCATGCCGATCGAGCAGCGGGCGCAGTCCCCCTCCTGCCGATCGAGCAGCGCTCGGGCGCCCCTCCCTGCTGATCGGGTAGCGCGCGGGGCGCCTCTCCCTGCTGATCGGGTAGCGCGCGGGGCGCCTCTCCCTGCTGATCGAGTAGCGCGCGGAGCGCCCTTCCTTGCTGATCGAGTAGCGCGCGCAGCGCGCGTATCGAGATCCGGCCCCGTCGAGACGGCGGCCCGCCGACCCGCCGGCCTCAGTCGGCAGCGGCGAAGAACGCCTCGATCGCGCGGGTCAGGGCGACGAGGTCGTCGACGTGGGCGAGCTCGCGCGCGGAGTGCATCGACAGCAGCGGGACCCCGACGTCGACGGTCGAGATGCCGAGGCGGGTCGCGGTGAGCGGGCCGATCGTGGAGCCGCAGGGGACCGTGTTGTTCGAGACGAACTCCTGGAACTCCACTCCGGCCCGCGCGCACACTCCGGCCCAGAGCGCGGCGCCGCGCGCGTCGGTCGCGTATCGCTGCGAGGCGTTGATCTTGAGCAGCGGGCCCTTGCCGGCGACGGGCTGGTTCACCGGGTCGTGCTTCTCCGGGTAGTTCGGGTGCAGGGAGTGGCCGGCGTCGGCGGAGAGGCACCAGGACCGCGCCATCGCGCGGGCGCGCTCGTCGACACCCGCGCCGAGCGCGGCGCCGATGCGGGTGAGCACGTCCTCGAGGAAGGGACCGCTCGCTCCGGAGCGGCTGGCCGAGCCGAGCTCCTCGTGGTCGAAGGCGGCGAGCATGCTGATGTGCCCCGGCTCCGCGTTCGAGTCCGAGTCCGCATCCCCGCCGCTCGCCGCGAGCAGCGCCACGAGCCCCGCGTGCATCGAGCTGAGGTCGTCCATCCGCCCGGCCGCGAAGAGCGCGTCGTCGAGGCCGAAGCGAGCGGGCGGCTGGGTGTCCGCGGTGATGAGGTCGTAACCGGCGATGTCGGCGGCGCCGTCGAGCCCGGCCTTCGCCGCGAGGATCTCGAGCAGGTCGTTCCCGTCCGCGTCGCCCAGGCCGTAGACGGGGACGGTGTGCTTCTGCCGGTCGAGCTTCAGGCCGTCGTTCGCCTCGCGGTCGAGGTGGATCGCGAGCTGCGGGATGCGCAGGAACGGCCCGGTGCGCACGAGCACCTCGGCGCCGTCGCAGGTGACGATCCGCCCGGCCAGCTCGAGCTCGCGGTCGAGCCAGGAGTTGAGCAGCGGTCCGCCGTAGACCTCGACACCGGCCTGCAGCCAGCCCTTCGACTCGACCGTCGGCCGGGGCTTGAGCTTGAAGCCGGGGGAGTCGGTGTGCGCGCCGAGGATGCGGAACGGCGTCACCGCGGTGGCCCCGGCCGGGACGTGCCAGGCGATGACCGCGCCGTCGCGGAGGACGAAGTAGCGCCCGGGCTCGGCAGGCCACGCGGCGGTCTCGTCGACCGCGTCGAACCCCGCCGCCGCCAGCCGCCGCGCGGTCTCCGCCGCGGCGTGGAAGGAGGAGGGCGAGGCGGTGAGGAACTCGGCGAAGTCGGCGAGGTGGTCGGCGCGGGAGGTCATCGACTCATTCAAGCAGGGCGATCCGGGGAGTGCTGATCCGGGTCGAGGGGCCGGGCCGGTGGGCGGAGGAGGGGAGCCCGGCACTGCCGCAGCTCACGCCCCTGCCTCCCGGCACCTCCCGGCACCTCCCGGCACCTCACGGCACGATCGCGTCGATGTACCCGCCGTCCACCCGCACCGCGGCGCCCGTGGTCGCCGAGGCGAGCGGCGATGACAGGTAGACGACCATGTTGGCGATCTCCTCCGGCTCGATCAGGCGCTGGAGCAGCGACTGCGGGCGGTGCAGCCGCATGAACTCGCGCTGCGCCTCCTCCCAGGGGAGGGAGTGGTCGACGAGCTCGTAGACGAAGTCCTCGACGCCGCCGGTGTGGGTCGGCCCGGCGAGCACGCTGTTGACGGTGACGCCGGTGCCGGCGGCGGCCTTCGCGAAGCCGCGGGAGACGCCGAGCAGCGCGGTCTTCGAGACGCCGTAGTGGATCATCTCGGCCGGCGTGACGACGGCGGAGTCGCTGCCGATGTAGAGGACGCGGCCCCAGCCCGCCTCCGTCATCGCGGGCAGGTAGGCGCGGGTGAGGCGGACGCCGGTGAGCACGTTGACTTCGAAGTAGCGGCGCCACTCGTCGTCGGTGATGTCGAGCGGCTCGGTGCTGCCGAAGATGCCGAGGTTGTTGACCAGCACGTCCACGCGC
Source organism: Rathayibacter sp. PhB151 (assembly GCF_004366415.1). NCBI lineage: Bacteria > Bacillati > Actinomycetota > Actinomycetes > Micrococcales > Microbacteriaceae > Rathayibacter > Rathayibacter sp. PhB151. The sequence continues at coordinate 48,698 of NZ_SOEN01000008.1, forward strand.
GGCACGGACTCGAGCAGCTTCGCCGTCCCGGCCTCGCTGGAGACGTCGGCGGCCACACCGCGCACGGTGGCGTCGGGCACCGCCGCGCGCACGTCCTTGATCGCGCGCCGCACCGATCGCTCCGACCGCGCGTTGACGACCACCTCGGCGCCGGCGCGCGCCAGCCCGACGGCGATCGCCAGTCCGATGCCCTGCCCCGACCCCGTCACCAGGGCCGTCCGTCCGCTCAGGTCCAGCTCGATCATGCCGCTCCGCTCCGTCCGCCGCCTGCGGACTCCTCGGAGGAGGGTGCCACACGCCTCCGACACCCGCCCCAGGAAACCGCTCCCACCGCACACCGCACGCTGGTCGAGCGGCCTCGGAGGGGCGCAGCGAGACCGGCCGTCGTCAGGGCGGCTGGTCTGCGGACCACCCGTTAGGCACCGGTGGATCTCGATGCGCCCGCTACGCGGCCTGCTCGATCAGCATGGAGTGCACCCCGCCGAGGCGTCCTGCAACCGTCGAGGCGTCCAGCAGCACCGGGACGCCTCGACCGTCCGAGGACGTCTCGCCGCAGCGCCCTGGTCGAGTGGCCCCGCAGGGGCGTCTCGAGACCCGCCGTCATCAGCAGGGCGGGTCTGCAGACTCGCGTTCTGACGGTGGTGGATCTCGATACGCCCGCTGCGCGGGCTGCTCGATCAGCAGGGAGCTCACCCGGCGAGGACGCAGTCATAGCGGGGTCGGTCCGGCCAGCGCGGGTCCGGTGGCGCCGGCGAGTCCGCGAAGCCGAGGGACCGGTAGAAGCCGATCGCGTCGTCGTCGGTCTGGGCGCGGAGCGCGGCGTGCGGGTGCAGGTGGGCGATCTCCGCGAGGAGTGCCCGGCCCAGCCCCGTCCCGCGCTGCGACTCGGCCGAGGCGAGGTAGTCGATCAGCACCCCGTCGGGTCGCTCCTCGTAGGCGACGAATGCCGTGACGGCTCCGCCCTCCACCGCGCCCTGAACGCGGAGGCCCGGCAGCTCGTCCACGATGATCGCGTCTATCGCCGCCTCGTCGACCTCCACCGCGAGCCACAGCAGGTGCCGGAACGCGGCGGTGCCGAACACGCCGGTACCGAGCTCCACGATCTCCACGCCGGAGAGTCTGGCAGCACCCCGCCGAGACGTGCAGCGACCCCTGCATGCTGGTCGAGCGGCCCGGAGGGGCGCAGCAGACCCACGGTCGTCAAAACGGCTGGTCTGCAGACCGCCCGTTCGGCACCGGTGGATCTCGATACGCCCGCTGCGCGGCCTACTCGATCAGCATGGAGTGCACCCCGCCGAGGCGTCCTGCAACGGTCGAGGCGTCCAGCAGTACCGGGACGCCTCGACCGTCCGAGGACGTCTCGGCGCAAGACGCTGGTCGAGTGGCCCCGCAGGGGCGTGTCGAGGCCCGTCAACTCGAGTGGTGCCGGCCGATCGGCAGCACCAGCGGCGTCCCGGACACCGGGTCCGCGATCACGCGCGACTCCATGCCGAAGACCGCGCGCACCGTCTCCGCGGTCACCACCTCGGCCGGCGTGCCCGAGGCGTACAGCGCGCCCGCCCGCACCGCGAAGAGGTGGTCCGCGTACCGCGCCGCCAGATTCAGGTCGTGCAGCACGATCACGATCGTCGTGCCGCGCTCGCGGTTGAGGTCGGTCAGCAGGTCCAGCACCTCGACCTGGTGCGACACGTCGAGGTAGGTCGTCGGCTCGTCCAGCAGCAGCACGTCGGTCCGCTGGGCGAGCGCCAGCGCGATCCACACCCGCTGCCGCTGCCCGCCGGACAGCTCGTCCACCGGCCGGTCCGCGATCTCCAGCGTCCCGGTCGCGCGCAGGGCGTCCTCCACGATCGCGTCGTCGTCCGCGGAGGCGCCCCGCCCGAACCAGCCGCGGTGCGGGTACCGCCCGCGCGCCACCAGATCCGCCACGGCGATCCCCTCGGGCGCGATCGGCGTCTGCGGCAGCAGCCCCACCCGCTGCGCGACCTGCCGCGTCGGGAGCCGGTGGATCGCCTCGCCGTCGAGCAGCACGGCCCCGGCGCTCGGCGTGATCAGCCGCGCCATCGCGCGCAGCAGCGTCGACTTGCCGCAGGCGTTCGCCCCGACGATCACGCTGATCGCCCCGGTCGGCACGGTCAGCGACAGCCCGTCGACGACCACGCGCTCGTCGTAGGCGAGCGTCACGCCGTCGACGGACAGCGTGGAGTGACCGGCGGCCACGGGGAAGGTCGGGGCGGTCACAGTGATCCTCCGGTGCGGTTGCGGCGGGCGAGGAGCCAGAGCAGGAACGGCGCGCCGAGCGCACCCGTCACCACTCCGACGGGGAAGCGGGCGCCCGAGAAGGCGAGCCCGGCGACGTGCTGCGCGACCAGGTCCGCTGCGAGCACGACGACGATCCCGACCAGCGCGGACGGGATCAGCGGCACGCGCGCGTCCGGCACGAGCCGCCGCGCGATCGGCCCGGAGACGAAGGCGACGAACGCGATCGGACCGGTGGCCGCGGTCGCGACCGCGACGAGGCACACCGCCACCGCGAGCAGCCCCAGGCGGCTGCGCCGCACGTCGACGCCCAGCGCGGTCGCCGACTCGTCGCCGAGCTGCAGCATCGAGAGCCGCCCGGCCAGCAGCAGCGCGAGCGGCACGAGCACCAGCATCGACAGCGCGAGCGCCGGCACCCCCGCCCACGACGCGGAGTTGAGGCTCCCGGTCAGCCAGCGCAGCGACTCCTGCACGTCCTCGAACTGCGCGCGCGTCTGCACGTAGGCGATGACGCTCTGCAGCATCGCGGCGATCCCGATGCCGATCAGGATCAGCCGGGCGCCGATCACTCCGCTGCCGTCGGCGAGCCGGGCGATCAGCAGCGCCGTGACGAGGGCCGCTGCGACCGCGATCACCGAGACCGCGCCTCCCGAGAGTCCGAAGAACGCGATCGCGACGACCGCCGCCGCGCTCGCACCCGAGGTGATGCCGATGATGTCCGGGCTGGCGAGCGCGTTCCGCAGCATCGTCTGGAAGATCACGCCGCCCATCCCGAAGCCCAGGCCGACCAGCGCGGCGGTGAGCGTGCGCGGCAGCCGCAGGGTGCCGACGGTGAAGGAGGCGCCCGGCACGGTCTCGCCGAGCATCACCCGCAGCACCTCGAGCGGCGAGTAGACGGTGCTGCCGACGGTGAGCGACACGACGGCGAGCGCGAGGGCGACCAGCGCGAGCACGGTGCAGCCCAGCGCGGTGCGGCGGGCTCGGCGGCGACGGCCCGCGGCGACGCCGAGCGGGGGAGCACCCGCAGAAGAGCGGAGCGACGGGGCGGCGCTCACAGGGCCCGCACCTTCGAGCGGCGCACGATCGCGATCAGCACCGGCGCCCCGATCAGCGCGGTGACGATGCCCACCTCCACATCGCTCGGTCGCGCGACGACCCGCCCGATCACGTCGGCGACCAGGAGCAGCAGCGCGCCGAGCAGTGCGGAGGAGGGGAGCAGCCAGGAGTGCGACGGCCCGGTGAACCGCCGCGCGAGATGCGGCACGGTGAGCCCGATGAAGCCGATCGGCCCCGCGATCGCGGTCGCCGCTCCGCAGAGCAGCACCGCGGCGAGCCCCGCGACCAGGCGCGTCCGGCCGACGCGGCGGCCGAGCCCCTTGGCGAGGTCGTCGCCGAGAGCGAGGGCGTCGAGCCCGCGAGCACTGCCGATCGCGAGCGCACCGCCGACCGCGAGGAACGGCAGGACCTGGACGATGCTCGTGAACTCGGCGCCGCCCACTCCGCCGACCTGCCAGAACCGGAAGCGGTTGAGCGTCGCGTCCTGGGTGAGCAGCACCGCGCTGATCAGCGAGGCGAGGGCCGCGGCGGTCGCGGCGCCGGCGAGCGCGAGCTTGAGGGGAGTGGCGCCCTCGCGACCCAGCGAGGCGACCGCGTAGACGAAGGCGCCGGCCGCCGCCGCGCCGAGGAAGGCGAGCCAGATGAACTGGGGGAGCGTCGTCGCTCCGACCGTCGAGATCCCGAGCACGACCGCGAGGGACGCGCCCGCGTTCAGCCCCAGGATCCCCGGATCGGCGAGCGGGTTGCGGGTCATCCCCTGCATCACCGCGCCGGCGAGCCCGAGCGCGGCGCCGACGAGCAGCGCCAGGACCGTGCGCGGGACGCGCCCCTGCACCGCCGCGTCGACGATCGAGTCCGGGTCGGGTGCGGTGAGCGCCGGCCAGATCTCGCCGAGCGGGATCTCGCGCGAGCCGTAGACCAGCGAGAGCACCGACGCGACGACCAGCGCGGCGAGCACGGCGATCAGCGCCGGGACGCGCCAGCGCGCACCGGCGCCCCGGAGGCGAGTGTCGTCGCGTCCGGGGCGCCGGTGGGGTGCCGTGGCCTCGGCGGTCACGACACCTTGTCGGCGGCGGTCGCGAGGCCGGTCGTGTACTCGTCGAGCACCCACGGGATGCTCAGCAGGTTCGGCGACGAGGTCGCCATCGCCTCGGAGGAGTCGTCGGTGAGGACGTAGACCGAGCCGCGGGCGACCGCGGGGATCTTGGAGAGCAGCGGGTCGGCCTGCAGCGCCGCGAGGGTGGTGTCGTCGCCGTAGACAATGAGCACGTCGGCGTCGAGCTGGTCGGCGTTCTCGGAGCTGACCGTGCCGCTGAACAGCTCGGAGTCGCCGGTGAGCGAGACGACGCTCGGGGCGAGCTCGAGGCCGAGGTCCTCGACGAACTTCACGCGCGCGTCGTTGCCGGTGTAGTAGGTGAAGGTGCTGGCGTCGGTCGGGTCGTACCAGCCGTAGGTGAAGGTCTTGCCGGCCAGCGAGGGCTTCGCGGCGACGGCGGCGTCGATCTCGCCCTCGACCTCGGCGACCTTCGCCTCGGCCTCGTCGCCCAGTCCGAGCGCCTCGCCGTCGAGCTTCGCGGAGTCCTGCCAGGTGGTCGCCCAGGGCAGACCGGGGTAGGCGACGGTCGGGGCGATCTGGCTGAGGGTGTCGTAGTCCTGCTGCGTGAGGCCGGAGTAGGCGGAGAGGATCACGTCGGGGGTGAGGTCGGAGATCGCCTCGAACGGCACGCCGTCGGTCTCGTCGAAGAGGGTCGGCGTCTCGGCGCCGCTCGCGTCGAGCGCCTCCTTGGTCCAGGCGAGCAGGCCGTCACCGTCCTCGTCGCCGTAGGACGCCTTCGCGAAGCCGACCGGGGTCACGCCGAGGGCGAGCGCCACGTCCTGGTTGGTCCAGCTGGTCGCGACCACGCGGTCCGCCGACTCGACGGTCGTCTCGCCGAAGGCGTGCTCGACGGTGACGGGGAAGCCCGCGCCGGTCGCGGCGGCGTCGGTGCCTCCGTCGGTGCCGGCGGCGTCGGCCCCCGCGGAGCAGCCGGTCAGCAGCAGGGCGGAGAGCCCGAGCGCGGCGACGGCGGAGACGCGCAGAGGCGTGCGGCGGAGGGGGATGCGGGAGACGGGCACGGCGATCCTTCGGAGGGGGTGACGGGGTTGCGAAGGTTAACCTAACCTAACTTCCTGCCCGCGGGCCAGTCCCGGGGTCTGGTCGTCCGCCGGCCTGGCTCTGCTGGGCATGCGGTCGCTCCGTCCGACGTCCGGCACGCGGAACCGCGTCCGGCACGCGGAATCGGCGGATTCCGGCGAGCCGAAGGTGTTTCTGCGAGCCGGAGCTCGTCGCGCCGAAGGTTCGGCTCGTCAAACCGCTCCGGGCACGCGAAATCGGCGGGTTCCGGCGAGCCGAAGCTGTTTCTGCGAGCCGGAGCTCGTCGCGCCGAGGTTCGGCTCGTGAAACCGCCCCGGGCACGCGGAATCCGCGGTTCCCGGCGAGCCGAAGGTGTTTCTGCGAGCCGGAGCTCGTCGCGTCGGAGGTTCGGCTCGTGAAGCCGCCCCGGGCACGTGGAATCTGCGGGATCCGGCGAGCCGCGGGTGTTCCTGCGAGCCGTAGCTCGTCGCGCCCGAGGTTCGGCTCGTGAAACCGCCCCGGGCGCGCGGAACCTGCGGATTCCGGCGAGCCGAGGGTGCTTCTGCGAGCCGGAGGTCAGGAGGCGCGAGGTTCGACTCGTGGAACAGAGCCGGAGGCGTTCTCACGAGCCGGAGGTGCGGTCCAGCCGCTCCGGGGCAGGAACGGCCGCCTCCGGAGCCCCCTCCGGTGCCTGCGCGTCCACCTCCGCCGCGTCCCCGCCCGCCCGCCGAGGCCGCAGCTCGCTCACCAGCGTCCCCGCGACGATCAGCGCCGCCCCCGCCAGCGCGAGCGCCGGCAGCCGGTCGCCGGCGAGCCGTCCGATCACGCCGCCCCAGACCGGCTCGGCGGAGTAGATGATCGTCGCGCGGGTCGGCGAGACGGAGCGCTGGGCCCAGTTCATCGTCAGCTGGATGAGGCAGCTGCTGGCCCCGAGGGCGAGGGCGGCGATCAGCCAGACCCAGGAGAACGCCGGGATCGCCTCGCCCGCGAAGGGCATGCCGGCGAAGGAGAGCAGCCCGGCGACCAGGAGCTGCACCACGGTCACGCGCCCGAGGTCGACCCGGCCGGCGAACGCGCTGATCAGGATGATCTCGGCGGCGATCGGGAGGGTGCTGATCAGCGTCGCCAGCTCGCCCGGGCCCAGTCCCACTCCCGTCTGCGGCCCCGCGATCAGCAGCAGCCCGACGAACGCGAGCCCGACGCCGACCAGCGTGAGGGCACCGGGCCGCTTCCGCAGCACGACCCACTGCAGCAGCGGCACCAGCGGCACGTAGAGCGCGGTGAGGAAGGCGGAGGTGCTGCTCGGGATCGTCTGCAGCCCGGAGGTCTGCAGCCCGTAGCCGAGGACGATCATCACCCCGATCGCGGCCCCCGCGCCGAGATCGATCCGCCGCATCCCGCGCAGCGATCGGTGGAAGACCACCGCGCTGATGACTCCCGCCGCCAGGAACCGCACCCCGACGAAGAAGAGCGGACCGCTGTGCTGCATCGCCACGTGCACCGCCAGGAAGGTGCCGCCCCAGAGCGCCGTGATGCCGATCAGCGCCCACTCGGGTCGTGAGAACCGGACGGCGGAGAGAAGGCGGTTGCGCAGCATTCTGCACACTATAGAGTGCAGAACGATGCGCACGCCAGAGCCCTCCGCCGTCCTCGCTCACGTCGGCAGCAACCTCCGCCGGGCGCGGCTGGACGCCGGGCTGAGTCAGGCGGCGCTCGCCGAGCTCTCCGGCATCAGCCGGCGCACGATCGTCAACGTCGAGGCGGGCGAGGCGAACATCAGCCTCACCGGCGTCGACCGCCTCGCGAGCGCGCTCGGCTCCAGCTTCACCGCCCTCGTCTCCGCTCCCGGCTCCGTTCCCACGGCGATCGACGAGGTGGCCTGGCGCGGCGAGGACGCGGGGAGCGTCGCCGTGCTGCTCGCCTCCGTCCCGGCCCGCGCCGAGGCGCAGCTCTGGACCTGGACCCTCGGCCCCGGCGACCGCTACCAGGCGCAGCCCGATCCCGACGGCTGGCACGAGATCCTCCTCGTCACCGCGGGTGTGCTCCTGCTCGAGCGCGAGGGCGAGCCGGACCTCCGGCTCGCGACCGGGCAGCACGTCGCCTTCTCGACCGCCCGCCGCTACGCCTACGTGAACGCGGCCCCCGACGAGAGCACCGTCTTCACCCGCATCGTCGTGAGCTGACTCCGCCGGGGAGTGCTCCACGCGCCCGGCGACCGGACGCCGGTCGCACCGTTCCGTGCCATCCCGATCGTTCTCCGACGCGGACTGGGGAGATCCGGCGCGTCACTCGCAGACTGTGGGATCCACGGTCCGCGAGCGGTGACCCGATCGACCGGGTCCTCCCGCGCGCGGCGAGAGAAGGGATCACGATGAGACTCTGGAAGACGACGGCGATCTGCTCGACGGCGGCCTTGCTCGCAGGGCTGTCCGCCGCCCCGGCGACGGCGGCACCGACGGAGGGCAGCGGACCGGTCGCGGCCGCGCTGGCCCCCGCGCACGACCTCTCGGCGCTCCTGACCGGACCCGCGCGCGACCTCGAGACGCCCGGCTACCGACTCGTCCCGGTCGAGGAGCGGACCGTCGAGTACCGGGTGGTCGACCCGGCCGCGACCCCGGCCCCCAAGAGGACGCTGACCTTCACGAACCCCCCGCAGGCTCCGAGCGCCGCGTACCTCGAGGTGCGCTACCAGCAGGGCAACGGCGACTCCTTCAAGGAGGTGTCCCCGCTCCTCCAGCCCGGTGGTCCCGCGTGGCAGACCATCCTCCAGGGCGATGATCGCGAGGTCGACCTCCAGGTGAAGGACGCCTCGGGCACGGTCCTCGCGGAGCGGAGCTACCCCGGGGAGATGCCCGCCGGGAACCCCTCCGTCGCGTGGTTCTACCAGAGCGTCTTCAACCTTCCCGGCTACACGTTCACCTGGTGACGCCCCGGTGAGGCCGCCGTTCGGCCGCGCCGCGAGGGCTCACCCCGCGGCACGGCCGCCCCGCGGCGCCGACCACGAGCCGTCCGGGCGGAGCGCGCCGGCGATGGTCGTGGCGATCCCGCGCAGCTCCCGGCGCTGCCGCTCGCTGAGCGGTCCGAGGACGACGTCGCGCACCAGGGCCTCGTGCCCCGGAGCCGCGCTCGCCTGCTGAGCGAGTCCCGCCGCGGTCAGTGTCGCGAGGGTCGTGCGCCCGTCTTCCGGGTCGGCCCGCCGCTCGACCCAGCCGCGCTTCTCCAGTCGCGAGACCGCCCGCGACAACCGCGACAGCGAGCTGTTCGCGAAGCCGGCCAGTGCGCTCATCCGCAGCGTCCGCTCCGGCGCGGCGGCCAGGGCGTAGAGGACGCCGTACTCGAAGTGGCTGAGGCCGGAGTCCTTCAGCAGCTGCGCGTCGAGCGCCGCGGGAAGCCACTCGAGGAGGGTCGCGAGCGCGCTCCAGGCCGCGAGGTCCTCCCCGTCGAGCGGGGAGTCGTCGGGATCGGGCATCCCCCGAGCGTAGCCGGATTTCACTTGACCAGGAAAGTGATTCAGCTATGGTTTCCCAGGCAAGCATTCGGCTGCGACGGAGAGGACCCGACCCGCATGGACCTGGAACTGGACGGCAAGCGCGCCTTCGTGAGCGGATCGACGCAGGGCATCGGCCGTGCCATCGCCCTCGCGCTGCTGCGGGAGGGCGTCGAGGTCGTCGTCAACGGCCGCAGCGAGGCGGGAGTCCGCGCAGCGGTCGAGGGGCTGCGCGCGCAGGTCCCGGGCGCTGTCGTCTCGGGCCTCGCCGCCGACTTCGCCGACGCGGAGTCGGTCGACCGGCTCCTGGGCCTCCTGGGCCGGGTGGACGTCCTGATCAACAACGTCGGCCTGTTCGAGGTCGCCCCTTTCGCGGCGATCGCCGACGAGCAGTGGCTGCGCTACTTCACGGTGAACGTGCTGAGCGGAGTCCGCCTGTCCCGGCACGTCCTCGACCCGATGCTGGAGTCGGGCTGGGGGCGCATCGTCTTCGTCAGCAGCGAGTCCGGCGTCGACGTGCCGGGCGACATGACGCACTACGGCGTCACCAAGGCGGGAATGCTGGCTCTCGGCAACGGCCTGGCCAAGCTGACCCGCGGCACCGGAGTCACGGTCAACACGGTCCTCGGCGGCCCGACCTGGTCCGACGGCGTCGCGAGCAGCGTCCAGGACATCGCCGATGCGCAGGGCGTGCCGGTCGACGTCCTCCGCGCCGCGATCATCGGCGGCAACGCGACCTCGCTCGTCGAGCGCTTCCTCGAGCCGGACGAGATCGCCTCGCTCGTCACCTACCTCGCCAGCCCGCGCGCCTCCGCGACGAACGGTGCGGCCCTGCGCGCGGACGGCGGCGTGCTGACCGGCCTGCTCTAGGACCCGCCGGTCGCCTCGGGCGCCGGCGCTGCTCTCGGCCGTCGGCGCCGCGCCGACCTCGGCGGAGCCGCCCGCAGGTGCTCACCGACCCGCCCCAGGATGCGGGCCAGCTCGCCCGCGTCCGCGTCGGTGAGAGGTGCGAACAGCAGACCGTGCACGGTCGCGATGTGCCCCGGGAAGACGGCGGCCAGGACGTCGCGCCCGGCGCCGGTGAGCGCGACGACCGTGCTGCGCTCGTCGTCCGGCGACGGGGAACGGGTGACCAGTCCCCGCTGCTCGAGCAGCTGCGCCTGGTAGGTGAGGCCGCTGCGGCTGTGGACGACGCCATCGGCGAGGTCGGTCATCCGCTGTCGACCGCCCGGGGCGTCGCCGAGTCGCGCCAGCAGCTGGAACTGCAGATAGCTGAGGTCGCCCGCCTCGCGCAGCTGCTGCTCGACCGCGGGCCGCAGCAGGCTGCCCACCTCGGTGAAGGCCAGATAGGCCGAGAGCTGGGTCGCGGTCAGGGCGGGCTTCGTCATGCCTCCGATCCTATCGTTGCTTCGAATTGGAAGCAGTGCTAGCATGGCCTCAGTGCTTCGAATTGGAAGCAACTACGAGAGGGAGACGATCATGCAGGCAATGCGATTCCACGAGGTGGGTGGACCCGAGGTCCTCGTCCGGGACGACATCCCGGTTCCGGTTCCGGGCGCCGGGCAGGTGCGGCTCCGGGTCGCCGCCTCGGCCTTCAACGCGGCCGACGCGGGGATGCGCGCCGGCTTCCTGCCGATCCCGGTCGAGCTCCCGCACGTGCCCGGCTACGACGTGTCCGGAACGGTGGATGCCGTCGGCGACGGTGTCGAAGGAGTAGCGGTGGGCGATCCGGTCGTCGCATTCCTGCCGATGGAGCGGGACGGGGGAGCCGCCGAGTACGTGCTGGCGCCGACCGAGGCCGTGGTCGCCGCTCCGACGAGCCTTCCGCTCGCCGACGCGGCCGCGCTGCCGTCGGTGGCGCTCACCGCCTGGCAGGCACTGTTCGACGACGGCCGGCTCGTGGCCGGGCAGCGGGTCCTCATCGTCGGCGCGGGCGGGGTGGTCGGGAAGTACGCCGTGCAGCTCGCGAAGCGCGCCGGCGTGCACGTCGTGGCGACCGCCAGTCCACGCAGCATCGACGCCGTCCGTGCGGCGGGGGCCGACGAGATCGTGGACCACACGACGACCGAATTCCTCGGTGCTCTCGGCGAGCAGGTCGACGTGCTGCTCAACCTGGCGCCGCTCGAGCCGGAGCGGTTCGCCGCTCTCGTCGCCGCGGTGCGGGACGGCGGGGCCGTCGTCAGCACGACGGCCTTCCTGTCGACTCCGGGTGACGAGACCCGCGGCGTGCGGGCCGCGACGGTCTTCGTGCTCCCGAACCGCGAGCGGCTCGCCGAGCTGGTCGCCCTGGTCGACGCGGGGGAGCTGACCGTGGAGGTCACCCGCCGGGTGCCGCTGGCCGAGCTGCCGGCGGTCCACGCCGAGGCGGCCGCGGGCCGGATCGCGGGGAAGGTGATCGTCCTCGCATGAGACTGCGCGACCGCGGTCTCAGCAGTGCGGGGTGGGGCAGGGGGAGGCGGGGAGATAGGACCGCCTCCCCCTGCCGGTCGGGTCGTGGTCGTCGTCCCTCGAGCTCCTCGCTCAAAGGAGCGCCACGTCAGAGGTTGAACAGCCAGCTGAATGCCAGGGCGAAGAAGGCCATGTCAGCTCCTCTCGTCAGAACGGACGGAATGCGCGGCGGACGGAATGCGCGGCCGGGGGATCCCGATGCCGGGATCCCCGCGGTCGTGACCCGTCACCGATTCCGGTGCTGGACCACGACCGCGGTGGCGCCACCGGGCTAGGCGAGAATGGCGATGAGGTACGCGAAGAATGCGAGCAGCACATCGACTCCTTTCAACGGGCGGGACGGGACGTGCGGCCGGGACGGCCGGGGTCTGCCTCGAGGACGGGGAGGGGCGACTGCTCAGGCGGAAGAGGCGCGTCCCCGTGGTCGACTCGCTAGAGCGAGCCGAAGAAGGCGATGAAGATCGCAACGAGGGCGGTGGGCATCATGGCTGTCTCCTTTCGTGGTGCGGGGCGGAGGGAGCGGTCGCGATGACCGGGGCCCACTGTCGCCGACGCCCCGAGGCATCTTCAAGTCCGTGGCGCTTCTCGTCCTGGGCGGCGGAATCGCTTCCCTTCGAGTGGCCGCCGAGGGGCTCCCTGTCGGGAGGTCGCCGAGGGCAGGCTCTGTGCCATCCACCTCAGTCCGTGACAGCGACGACGTCCTTCAGCACTCGCTCCGCCAGGATCGGACGACCCCCTCTCGTCCAGGACGAGGGGAGGCCGCCGTCCTCCCCCGACCGGTCGAGAGTCCGATCGAAAGGAACAGGATGAAGCTCGTCCGCACCACGACCATCGGCGTGATCGCCGCAGCACTCCTCGGACTCACGTCCGCGCCCCCGGCGACGGCGGCGGGCGACACGGGTGGGACGGCGACCGACCCGACCCTCTGCACCACGAACTACTCCGTGTATCAGGTCGACACCACCGTCAACGCCCACCTGGACGGTCAGGATGTGGTGATCGACCTGTCGGCCGGGCTCTTCCGGACGCGCACCCGGATCGTCGTCCTGGTGAACGACGAGTACATCGGCGAGACCTACTGCGGTTCCGCCTACTACGCGGACCGCTGGTCCGTGGGCGATCGGGTGTTCCTGAGGATGAAGCCCGCGAAGCCCGGCGACGCCCTGCGGGTCGCGGTGATCGGGGGCACGCCCGGCGGGTCGCTCGGCTCCCGCTACGGACAGCACAGCCTGCTGGAGGAGCGTCTGAGCGCGCCCGGATCGGAGCGCTGACGCTCGACGATCCCGGGACTCCTCCGTGGTGCTCAGGCCCGCGGTGGTGGGATCCGCGGTGGTGGGATCCGCGGTGGTGGGATCCGCGGTGACGGGATTCACATCCCCCGTCGTGGTCGCGGTCACCCGTGCGTGTGCGGGTGGCCGCGGCCGGTGCGGCGGGACTAGTCGAAGATCGAGATGAGATAGGCGATCAACGCGAAGATCATGACAACTCCTTTCCTCGGACCTGATCGGGCGCCCGGTGGTGGGTGACCGTGGTTCCACCGTGGACCTCGACCGGCCGACTCTCCACTGATCGGCGGAGAGCGATGACCTGGCGGGAATCGGTCAGTCGCCGACCGGGTCAGAGCAGGCGGGAGCGCGAGAACAACGCGTGCAGCAGTGGCAGTGCCGACACCGCCATCAGCACCGTGCCGAACACGGTGTCGTCCGCCCGGACGACGGCGCCCGCGATGAGCAGCCCGGCGAAGAGCACCGCGGAGACGATCCGCCGCACGGTCCCCTCGAGCCGGTTCAGCCGGCGCTCGACCGTCGGAACGGTGACCGCGAGGGTGCCGTCCTCGAGGGTCGTCGCCAGCTCGTCCAGGCGTCGCGGCAGCCGGACGAGCAGCCCGAGCGTGTCGAGCGCCTGCCGGCCCACGTCCTGCGCGACGTTCCCGCGCTCCTCCCGGATCAGCTGCTGCGCGTAGGGCTCGACCGAGTCCCAGAGGTTGAACGCCGGGTCGAGCGCGCTGCACACGCCGGAGGTCAGCGACATGGCCCGGATGATGAGCAGGAAGTTCTCGGGCAGCTGGAACGGCAGCGAGCGCACGACGTCGCCGAACTGGATCGCGAAGTCGCGGAACTCGCGCGGGTCGACCTCGCGCAGCTCCGCGAAGCCCATGCCGCCGAAGCGCGCGAAGAGCTGGGTCATCGCCCGCTCGAGCTCGCGGGAGTCGGCGGAGGGGAGCAGCACCCCGACGTTGCGCGCGGCGTCGACGAGCCCCTTGCCGTCGCGGGAGGCGGCGGCGATCAGCATCGCGCGCAGGCCCGCCCGCGTCGTCGGCGGCACCTCGCCCATCATCCCGAAGTCGATGAAGGTGAGCCGCCAGGGCAGCTCGCCGCCGGGGGTCGGCGTGACGAAGACGTTGCCCGGGTGCGGATCGGCGTGGAACCAGCCGTGGGTGAAGAGCTGGTCGAACATGACCGCGGCGAACACCGGGGCGACGTCGCGCGGGTCGATTCCGGCGGCAGCGAGGCCCTCCGCGTCGGTGATCTTGATGGCGGTGACGTCCTGCAGCGTCAGCACCTTGCGGGTCGAGCGCTCCCAGATCACGTCCGGGACGCCGACGCGGGGGTCACCGGCGAAGTCCGCGGCGAAGCGCACCGAGTTGGCGGCCTCGCGCAGGTAGTCGATCTCCTCGAGGCTGGTGACCGCGAACTCCTCGACGAGCGCGGGCGCGTCGACGCGATCGGAGACGAGGCGCACGTGAGTCAGCCAGCCGCCGATGCGCCGGAGCGCCGCGAGGTCGACCTCGACGATCTCGTCGATGCCGGGGCGCTGGACCTTGACGACGGCGTTCTCGTGCCCGGAGTCGGCCGCGTCCACCGGCGAGAGCCGCGCGCGGTGCGCCTGCCCGAGCGAGGCCGCGGCCACCGGAGACTCGTCGACGTCCGCGTAGGCGCGCGCGAGGGTCATGCCCAGCTCGGCCTCGGCGAGCGCGCGGATGCGCGGGAAGGGGACCGGCGGCACCTCGTCCTGGAGGCCCTCCAGCTCACGGGTGATCTCGGGCGGGAGCACGTCCAGGCGCGACGACATGAACTGCCCCACCTTGATCATCAGCCCGCCGAGGTCGACGGCCAGGACGTGGAAGCTGCGCGCGAAGCGCCGCATCCGCTGCGGGCGGGTGCGCAGCGCGATCGCCGTCAGCCCGACGCGGGGCAGCAGCAGATCGAAGAACCAGGTCACCGCGAGGTGCCAGGAGGCGAACCGCAGGATGCGGCGGTAGCGACGCTGGTCGCTGCGGGCTCGGCGGCCCGGGTCGGCAGGACCCGGGCGGACCGGCGCCACCCGGGTCAGTCCTGCGCGAGGATCGCGTACAGGCGGCGGCGCACGTCCTCGAGTTCGGAGACGGCCTGCCGGATCTGAGCCGGGGTGCCCGAGCGGCCGACCTGCGCGGCGGCCTGGGCGAGAGCGACGCCGGCCTTCGGCAGCGCGCCGAAGTCGACCTGGTCGGACTCCGACCACGGGGTGCCGGTGCCGGAGGCCGCGACCTGCGCACGACCGGAGTCGGTGAGGCTGTAGGTCTTGCGGCCGTTCGACTCGTCGGCGGTGATCAGGCCCTCATCCGCGAGCAGCTGCAGGGTCGGGTAGACGGAGCCGGGGCTGGGCTTCCAGCTCCCGCCGCTGCGCTCCTCGATCTCGTGGATGATCTGGTAGCCGTGCATCGGCTGCTCGGCGAGGAGGGCGAGGACGGCGGCGCGGACGTCGCCGCGGCCGACCCGGGTGCCGACGCGCTTCTCGAAGCCGGCGCGAGCCTGCTCCATCGCCTGCCAGATGCCGTCGACGGGGTTGCCGGCGCCGAACGCGCCGGTCGAGGACTGGTTCTTCATGATGACCTCCGTGTGTCTTCCGAGTGTGCCGTTCCGAACGACCGTGTCGCTCCGAACGATACTCAGCGATATGTGCGGCGACTGTGAGCGACTGCTTTCTCCGGCTTGTGCCTCGGCCCTGCCGTCGGCTCACTTCGGTGGCTGGGCGTGCGTGGCGCGCCACGGTGGACGGATCGTCGAGTCGTCTAGGTGAGTATGTCTCATCACGACCAGCTGCGGCCGTCCCTCGACGTGCCGCTCCTTCGCTGCTGGTCGCATCGAGGAAAGGGACACCCATGAGAAACACCCGCACTGTGGCGGCCTGCGTGGCTGCGACGACCCTGTTCGGCCTGCTCTCGGCGACGCCGGCGCTGGCCTCCGAGCTCGATCGGGGCGACGCCTCGATCGTCCAGGGCCAGGAGTCGAGCGGCTCGGGCCTCGGACTGCTCGGCCACCTCGCGACGGACGCGGCGCCCGCGCGGCCCGACCGGGGCGACGCGGGCATGCTCGGCTCCCCGCAGCCCGGCGGACCGGACGCCCCTCTGCCCGCGCGGCCCGTGCAGGAGGTGCCGACCGAGTCGACTCCGGCTCCGACGCCCGGGTTCTCGGCAACGCTCGAAGCGGACAGGAGGTTGATCGTCTCCCTGCCCATGGAGCGGTTCTCCTCGGGGCAGCGCTACGTGTTCTACGTCGACGGGGAGTACATCGGCGAGACCAGTGCCGACGGCCAGATCGGCGGCGTCCACCTCGTGTCCACGGAGGGTCCGGACGCAGTGGCGCGCTTCCGGATCGACGCGGGCAGGAACGGTGGCCGGGTGGAGGTCCGGCGGTACTTCGGCCGACTGGATCTCGGCCGGGACACCGAGCCCCGGGAGGAGACGGTGTTCGACCAGCAGGTCGCGGTCAGTACCGAGATCACGGCGACTCTCGTGGACGGGAAAGCAGTGGTCTCGGTGCCGGAGAAGTTCCTCGCCGCGAACCAGTTGCTCGTGGTCGGCATCAACACCGTCCGCGCCGAGATCAAGGGGGACACCGCCGTGGGGGTGGACCGGGAGTGGAAGGAGGGCACGGATCGGCTGTTCGAGATCCCCGATGTGAAGCCCGGTGAGCAGCTGGACGTCTGGGAGTTCGAGGGGGAGATCACGGACCCGCTGACAGCGGAGAACTCGAAGGGGAGGTTGTTCTCCGTGACGCTCTAGGGGACCGAGGCGGAGCGCGAGGCGGACGAGAGCGCGGTGAGTGATCCGGGGGCTCGCGGGCAGGGCTCCGTGAGCTCGCGTACGTACCGCGTCACAGGGGAGCGGCCGGAGGTGCGTCGAGGTGAGAATGTCTCGTCGCGACCGGCCGCAGCCGACAGAGACGTGCTGCCTCTCCGATGCTGGTCGCCTTCATCGAAGGGAATCTCCATGAGGAACACGCGCACTGCAGCGGCCTGCGTCGCTGCGACCACTCTGCTCGGGCTGCTGTCCGCGACTCCGGCGATGGCCGGCCCGCTCGACGGCGGTGCTGGAGGAGCCGTCCAGCGGGAGGAGTCGCCCGGCGCCGGTCTCGGACTCCTCGGAGACTCCGTGACGGACGTGACGGACGTGCCGGCCGGGCAGCCGGATCGCGGCGAGGCGGCCATGTCCGCGAGCCGACAGCCGGGCGGACCGGACGTCCGCGAGCTCGGTCTTCCCTCTCGGGAGGTGCCGACCGTGCCGGCCCCGACTCCGACGCGGATCGAGCCCGCGCTCGCCGACACGTCGGCCGAGCCCGCCGCTGCGACGGAGTCGACCGAGACCGCTCCCGGAGTGGCGCCGATCGCGGAGCAGCCGTTCGTGATCGCGACGCTCTCGGACGAGGGGGTGCTGGTGTCGGTGTCCGATGACCTCTACCGCACGGACAAGCGGTTCGTGGTGATCGTCGAGGGGAAGCCTGTCGCTCAGATCCAGAACAAGCGGACTCGTGGGGTGGTGAGGGTGGTCCCCGATGTCGTCGATGGGCGGACGGTCCTCTACATCCCCGGGGTGAAGCCCGGTGATCGCATGGCGGTCACCGAGTACGCGGGATCGCTGGACGACGGGTTCGACGACACCCTCCGCCGGACGAGGGTCTACGCGGCGCAGCTCGGCGATGCCTTCCCGGCGACCGCGCCGACCGCTCCCGCGGCGTAGCCCGCACCGCAGGCACTCTCGCCCGACACCGGGACTCCGGCTGAGAACGCAGAAGTCGCGGTAGTCGCGTTCGACTACCGCGACTTCTGCGTTGCGGGGGCGGCTCAGCGCGACGTCCGGGGTCTCGAGCGGGGCGGGGCGGGCATGCCGCACGGCGCGACAGGGGGAGAGGGGGTGCGGTGCGCTCCGAACACAATGGCTCCTCGTGACCGGCCGGGGCTGCTCCAGAAGATGCCGCTTCGTCGTCGCCGGTCGCACTGAAGGAAGGGAATTCCATGAGAAGCACGCGCACTCTGGCGGCCTGCGCTGCCGCCACCGCCCTGGTCGGCCTGCTGTCGGCGACGCCGGCGATGGCCGCACCAGCCGATCGAGCCGAGGTCGGGGCCTCACGGTCCGCGGCTGCGCCCGCCACGTCCGCTCCTGCAGCGAGTTCGACCGTGACGGCATCCCTCGTGGACGGTCACGTGATCGTGAGTCTCCCCGGTGAGATCGCCTCGTCGGACACGTGGCTCATGGTCCGCGCCGGGGAGAGGGTCCTCGGTCAGATCCAGAACGGTGTCGTCCTCGGCGGGAAGTCGTACTACGCGCTGGACGGCCGGATGAAGGTCGAGTTCGGTGCCGCGCAGGCGGGTGAGCGGCTGGAGGTCTTCCAGCTCGAGGGATCTCTGGGCGACGACGTCGACGACGCCCACTGGATCAAGAAGCTGGCCGACTTCCGGGCGTCGGACGCTCCGCTCGAGTCGGGACTGACGGCGTCGTTCGAGGACGGCTTCGCGGTGGTGAGCGTGCCCACCGCCGTCTTCGCGGCGGAGAGGAGGCTCGTGTTCCGGGCCGACGGGGTGGAGGTCGGTCAGAGCTACGGCGGGGAGACCTTCATCGGCGGCGGCCAGGACGGGAGAACCATGTTCCTCGGCAGCAAGCGGACCGACGGTGACCTGACGCGGGTGCAGCTCCTCGGTGTGAAGCCCGGCAGCCGGGTGGAGGTCTCGGAGTACGAGGGAACAGCGTTCGACTTCGGGGTGGAGGACGTCAAGCGGATCGCGAAGCTGTTCGATCAGCAGGTGGGCGAGAAGCCCGGCGTGGCGGTGTCCCTGGTGAACGGGAACGCCGTGCTGTCCGTGCCCGATGAGGTCCTCCGGACGAACAAGCGGTTGGTGGTCTCCGCCGGAGGGAGGGACCTCGGCGAGATCCAGGGCGACGCGGCGTACGGGGCCGTGAAGGTGTGGCGCGAGGGCGACGCCAAGCTGTTCGAGTTCAGCACGGTGACGCCGGGTCAGCACCTGGAGGTCTGGGAGTACGAGGGCACGTGGTACGACTCGCGCGGTCCGGCCCACCGCAAGGAGAAGCTGCTCGACCAGGTTCTGACGGCCACTCCGGCTGCGCCTGCCCCGCCCGCCCCGGCGGAGCCGACGTTCGTGAAGGCGTCGATCTCGGACGGTCGTGCCCTGGTGACCCTGCCGGACGCGATCGTCGAGTCGGATCGGCGCTTCGTGGTCGTCGTCGGCGGTAAGCCCGTCGCCGAGATGCGGCAGAACGATGCCCGCGGGGTGGCCGGGGTCTCGAAGTCGACCGAGGACGCGGAGACGACCTTCCTCATCGACGGGGTGAATCCCGGCGATCGACTGGAGGTCTGGGAGTACGAGGGCGTGCTGGGCTTCGGGTTCCAGGACGCACTCCGAAAGGCCGAGGTGTTCGACCAGCAGCTCTAGGCCGCTCGGCTCATGACGCAGAAGTTGCGGTAGTCGCGTTCGACTACCGCGACTTCTGCGTTGTGGGCGGGGGCCGCGATCGCAGGGCGGTCACCGAGTACGCGGGATCCCCCGCCGGTTCGGTGCCCGAGCGGTACGCGCCAGCGGGCGACGGTCGTCGAGTCGTCTAGGTGAGAATGTCTCGTCGCGACCAGCTGTGGCCGTCCCTCGACGTGCCGCTCCTTCGCTGCTGGTCGCATTCAGGAAAGGGACATCCATGAGAAACACCCGCACTGTGGCGGCCTGCGTGGCCGCGACGACCCTGTTCGGCCTGCTCTCGGCGACGCCGGCGCTGGCGTCCGAGCTCGATCGGGGCGACGCCTCGATCGTCCAGGGCCAGGAGTTGAGCGGCTCGGGCCTCGGACTGCTGGGGCGGTCCGCGACGGAGCTCCCGGCCGCGCCGTCCGACCGCGGCGAGGCAGGCATGGCCACGTCCCAGCAGTCGGCGGGACCGGACGCCGGACTTCCCGGCCGTCCCCTGCCGACCGCTGCGGCGGAGACCGCGCCCGCGACAGAGCCGGCGAAGCCCGCACCGGAAGCGGCGACGCCCGCGCAGTCGTCATCGGTGGACGTGACGCTCGTGAGCGACGGGGCAGTGGTGTCGCTGCCCGAGGACCTCTACCGCTCCGCGAAGAGGATCGTCGTCATCGTCGAGGGGAGGCCTGTGGCTCAGATCCAGAACCAGCAGACGCGCGGCACGATCTTCAGTGCCACCCACACCGACGGTGATCCGGTGGCGTTCCTCGTCCCCGACGTGAAGCCCGGGGATCGGATGGTGGTCACCGAGTACGTCGGGACGCTGGACTCCGGCTTCGACGACTCCCTCCGGCGGCAGAGGCTGTTCGCCGGGACGCTCGGCGAGGCCGTTCCGGCGCCCGCGTCGGCCGCTCCGACGACCGTGTCCGCTCCGGTGCCTGCCGCCCCCGCACCGTCGCCCGCGCCCGCGCCCGCGGCGGAGTCGTCCCCGTCGCCGCAGACCTCTCCGGCTTCGCCGGAGGTGACGGTGTCCTTCGCGGATCACAGGGTGATGATCAGCATGGCGCGCGAGCTCTACGACTCCAGGACGCGGGTGGACATCCGGGTGAACAACAAGTGGAAGTCGCAGACGCTGGCCGGGTACATCTTCGGGGGCGGTTTCGAGCGCTTCGACGGAGATCGCGTGATCTTCTCGGTGGGGAACGTCGACTCGGACGATCAGGTGA
This sequence comes from Rathayibacter sp. PhB151, assembly GCF_004366415.1. Lineage (NCBI taxonomy): Bacteria > Bacillati > Actinomycetota > Actinomycetes > Micrococcales > Microbacteriaceae > Rathayibacter > Rathayibacter sp. PhB151. The sequence goes on from NZ_SOEN01000008.1 coordinate 69,006, forward strand.
AGATCGCTGAGGTCACCCAGCACGGAGATCCGACGCGGGTCCTCTTCGACGAGAAGGTGTAACCGAACGGCCGGCGGGCGCAGTCCGTGACGGCAGAGCCCGGGCTGAAGACCACTACGCAGAAGTTGCGGTAGTCGCGTGCGACTACCGCAACTTCTGCGTAGTGGGCGGGATCAGCGCGGGAGGCGCTGGAGCGCGGTGCGGCGCTCGCGGTCCTGCAGGGCGGCGCGCTCGTGGCGGAGGGCGGTGACCTCCGCGTGAGTGGGCGGGAGGCGGCGCTCCCGGGTGCTCCACGTCACGAGGGCGATCCCAGTGCGGAGCGCGAGACGGTCGAGCAGGCGGGCGAGTCGAGGTCGGGGGAGGCGGGCGACGAGTGTCGCTGCGGTGTTCACGATGGTGTCCTTCGTGCGGGGCCCGGTCGATGCCGGGCGGCTGGCGCGGGCGCGCCGGAGAGCGCCTGGTGGGCGCGGCGAGGAGCGCGCTCGGAGCGCGCGGACCGGCCGCCGGAGGGGCGGCGCGCGGGACCCGGGGATCGGGTCGGGAACGGGACGACGGTCCGTGCGGCGGTGCCGCGGGACCGGGAGCTTCTTCTGCGCCGTCACCGTCTGAGCGATGACGAGCGGGAGGCTCGACCGGTCAGTCGGAGAGGGCGCCGAAGAAGCCGGCGGTGGTGAAGTGCGGCGCGTTCGTCATGGTCGGCTCCTTTCGTGGTGGCGTTCGTCGACCGTAGCGGGCTGCGGGTGTTCCTGGCAAGAGGCTGGGTGCGGCGGGTCTCGATAGGACGCCTGCGGCGACTGCTCGACCAGCATGAGGGCGGCTGCGGCGGCTGGCAGGCATGACGGTGGGGCGCGGACCCTTCCATGTTGATCGAGTAGACCGCGGAGCGGTCGTATCGAGATCCACCGTGCTGGGGGACGTGGGTCTCGATACGCCGCCTGCGGCGGCTACTCGACCAGCATGAGGGTGCCTGCGGCTACTCGGAAAGCATGTGGCTTCAGTTGCTCGACCAGCACGCAGGGGCTCGGCACGTGGAAACGGCTCCGGCTCGCCGGATCGGGGGATCGTGGCGAGCCGGAGCCGGTTCTGCGTGCCGGAGGTGCCGACTCAGGCGCGGGGGCGGGGCTGGAGGCGCTCGAGCTGGGTGACGTGGGCGGGGGTGAGCTCCTCGAGGGAGTGGGCGCCGAGGAGCTTCATGGTGCGCACGATCTGGTCGGAGAGGATCGCGATGGTGCGGTCGACGCCCTGGCGGCCGCCGGCCATGAGGCCGTAGAGGTAGGCGCGGCCGATGAGGGTGAACTTCGCTCCCAGGGCGATGGAGGAGACGATGTCGGCGCCGTTCATGATGCCGGTGTCGACCATCACCTCGGTGTCGGTGCCGACCTCGCGGACGACCTCGGGGAGGAGGTGGAAGGGGATGGGGGCGCGGTCGAGCTGGCGTCCGCCGTGATTGGAGAGGACGATGCCGTCGACGCCGAAGTCGGCGAACTTGTGGGCGTCCTCGACGCTCTGCACGCCCTTGATGACGAGCTTGCCGGGCCACATCTCGCGGATGACCTTGAGGTCCTCGAAGCTGATGGTGGGGTCCATGGCGAGGTCGAGGAGGTCGCCGACGGTGCCGCCGGTCGCGCTGAGGGAGGCGAATTCGAGCTTCTGGGTGGTGAGGAAGTCGAACCACCACCAGGGGCGGGGCAGTGCGTCGAGGACGGTGCCGACGGTGAGCTGGGGCGGGATGGAGAAGCCGTTGCGCTTGTCGCGCAGGCGCGCACCGGCGACGGGGGTGTCGACGGTGAAGAAGAGGGTCTCGTAGCCGGCCTCGGCGGCGCGCTCGACGAGGCCGTAGGAGATCTCGCGGTCGCGCATGACGTAGAGCTGGAACCAGTTGCGGCCGTGGGGGTTCGCCTTCTTCACGTTCTCGATCGAGGTGGTGCCGAGCGTGGAGAGGGTGAAGGGGATGCCCGCGGCGGCGGCCGCTCCGGCTCCGGCGGTCTCGCCCTCGGTCTGCATCAGGCGGGTGAAGCCGGTGGGCGCGATCCCGAACGGCATGGCGGAGGGCGCGCCGAGGACGGTCGCGGTCGTGTCGACGGCGGCGACGTCGCGGAGCACCTGGGGGTGGAACTCGACGTCCTCGAAGGCCTGGCGGGCGCGGGCGATCGAGATCTCGCCCTCCGCGGAGCCGTCGGTGTAGTCGAACGCGGCCTTCGGGGTGCGGCGCTTCGCGATCGAGCGGAGGTCCTCGATGGTGAGGGCGGCGTCGAGGCGGCGCTTGCGGCCGTCGAGCTCGGGCTTCTTGAAGCTGAGGTACTCGAGCAGCTCGACGGGCTTCGGGAACTGGCGCTGGACCATGCTGGTCAGCCTTTCTCGGGGGAGGAGGGACGGGGTTCGTAGCGCACCGGCGGGAACGCTCGGCGCACGAGCGCGCGCAGCGACTCGAGCGAGCCGGAGACGAGGCCCTGCGCGCGGGCCTGGACGATGATGTTCCCGATCGCCGTGGCCTCGCTGGGGCCGGCCTCGACCTGCAGCCCGGTGCGGTCGGCGGTCAGCTGGCAGAGCAGCTCGTTCTGCGAGCCGCCGCCGACGACGTGGATCGTGCGGACCCGCTTGCCGCTCAGCCGGACGGCGTCGGCGAGGGTGCTCGCGTAGGCCTCGGCGAGCGACTCCAGGATCGAGCGGACGAACTCGGGCCGGGTGCGCGGCTGTGCGAGACCGCGCTCGACGCACCACTCGACGATCCGGCCGGGCATGTTGCCGGGCGCGAGGAAGCGCTCGTCGGCGGGGTCGAAGGTCGTGATCGGCCCGCGGATCGCAGCGGCCTGGCGCAGCAGCTCGGCGAGGTCGATCTGCTCGCCGGTGCTGCGCTCCCAGGTGCGGATCGACTCGGAGAGCAGCCACAGCCCCGAGACGTTCTTCAGGAATCGGACTCGCCCGTCGACGCCGCCCTCGTTGGTGAAGTTGGCGGCCCGACCCTCCAGCGAGACCACCGGCTCCTCGAGTTCGACGCCGACGAGCGACCAGGTGCCACTGGAGATGTACGCGAAGTCCTCGTCCGCGGCCGGCACGGCGACGACGGCCGAGGCCGTGTCGTGCGAGCCGACGGCGACGACGCCGAGCCCGGCCGGGGCGCCGAGCTCGGCGGCGACGGCGGGCAGGAGCGAGCCGAGCCGGGAGCCCGGCTCGATCAGGGGCGCGAGGATCCCGAGCGGCAGTTCGAGGCGCGTGAGGAGCTCGTGGTCCCACGCGCGAGTGTGCGGGTCGAGCAGACCCGTGGTGGACGCGTTGGTGATCTCGGTCGCGGCGACGCCGGTCAGCCAGTAGCCGATCAGGTCCGGGACGAGCAGCGCCTGGTCGGCGAGGGCGAGCACGTCGCGCTCGGCGGCGAGCTGGAACAGCGTGTTGAAGGGGAGGTGCTGCAGTCCGTTGCGCGCGTAGAGCTCCTCGGCGCCGATCCGCGCGTGCACGTCGGCGACGCCGCGCGCGGTCCGCTCGTCGCGGTAGTGGTACGGCGCGCCGAGCATCCGGCCCCGGCGCAGCAGGGCGTAGTCGACGGCCCAGGAGTCGACGCCGATCGAGACGACCTCGGGCTCGTCGCGGAGCGCGTTGGTCAGCCCGGTCGTCAGCGAGCGGTGCAGCTCGAGGATGTTCCAGTGCAGCGCGGACTCGGCGCCCTCCTGCACACGGACGGGCTGGTTCGGGAAGCGCGCGACGTGCCGCATCCGCAGCTCGTCGTGGCCGACGTAGCCGAGGATGACGCGCCCGCTGGTGGCGCCGAGGTCGACCGCCGCGACGGCCTTCATCGGAGGACTCCTCGGTCGGACGCCTTCGGCGTGATGCGACCCATTGAGGGTCGCCGTCGCGTTCCACGGTCTTCCGGGCCGAGGGCTGCCGCCTTTCGGGCGATGCTGCGGCGTTCCCGCGATGACGATGTCATCGCAGGAAGGCCGCAGCCACGCCCGCGTCCACAGGGACATGAAGCCCCGTGGTGTGCGAGAAGTCCGAAGTGCAGAGGGCGAAGACAGCGTTGGCGACGTTCTCGGGGACGACCTCGCGCTTGAGGATGGTGCGCTTGGCGTAGAACGCGCCCAGGTCCTCCTCGTCGATGCCGTAGGTCTTGGCGCGGTTCGCGCCCCAGCCGGAGGCGAAGATGCCGGAGCCGCGGACGACGCCGTCGGGGTTGATGCCGTTGACCTTGATGCCGTGCTCGCCGAGCTCGGCGGCCAGCAGGCGCACCTGGTGGGCCTGGTCGGCCTTGGTCGCGGAGTAGGCGATGTTGTTCGGGCCGGCGAAGACCGAGTTCTTCGAGGAGATGTAGACGATGTCGCCGCCGAGCTTCTGGTCGACGAGCACGCGGGCCGCGGCCTGCGAGACGAGGAACGAGCCCTTCGCCATCACGTCGTGCTGGAGGTCCCAGTCGGCCTCGGTGGTGTCGAAGAGGGACTTCGAGAGCGAGAGGCCGGCGTTGTTGACGACCAGGTCCAGACCGCCGAAGGCGAGGACGGTGGCGTCGATCGCGGCCCTCACGGCGGCGGCGTCGGAGACGTTCGCCGCCACTCCTACCGCGACGTCGGTCGAGCCGAGCTCGGCGGCCGCGGCCTGCGCCTTGGCGAGATCGAGGTCGGCGACGACGACGCAGGCGCCCTCGGCGGCGAGGCGGGTGGCGATGGCCTTGCCGATGCCGGAGGCGGCGCCGGTCACCAGCGCGATGCGGGAGGCGAGGGGCTTGGGCTTCGGCATCCGCTGCAGCTTCGCCTCCTCGAGCGCCCAGTACTCGATGCGGAACTTCTCGGCCTCGTCGATCGGCGCGTAGGTCGAGATCGCCTCGGCGCCGCGCATCACGTTGATCGCGTTGACGTAGAACTCGCCGGCGACGCGGGCGGTCTGCTTGTTCGCGCCGTAGGAGAACATGCCCACGCCGGGCACGAGCACGATCAGCGGGTCGGCGCCGCGGATCGCGGGGCTCTCGGGCGTCGCGTGCGCGTCGTAGTACGCCTGGTAGTCGGCGCGGTAGGCCTCGTGCAGCGCGGGGAGGCGCTCGACGATCTCCTCGACCGTGGCCGTGGCCGGCAGGTCGACGAGCAGCGGCTTCACCTTGGTGCGGAGGAAGTGGTCGGGGCAGGAGGTGCCGAGCGCGGCCAGGCGGGGGTGCTCGGTGCTCGCGAGGAAGTCGAGGACCTCGGCGGAGTCGGTGAAGTGGCCGACCTGGGGGCGGTCGTGCGAGGCGATCGAGCGCAGGTGGGCGGCGAGGGCGGCGGCCTTGGCGCGGCGCTCCTCCTCGGGCAGGGCGGCGTAGCCGTCGAGGGCGGGACCGAAGGGCTCGGGGCGTCCGTGCTCGGCGATGTACGCGCTGGCGGTCTCGATGATGCGGAGCGAGTTCGCCTCCGCCTCCTCGCTGGTGTCGCCCCAGGCGGTGATGCCGTGGCCGCCGAGGATCGCGCCGATGACCTCGGGGTTCGCCTCCTTGATCGCGGCGATGTCGAGGCCGAGCTGGAAGCCGGGGCGGCGCCACGGGACCCAGGCGACGGTGCCGCCGAAGGCCTCCGCGGTGAGGCGCTCGCCGTCGGCGGCGGTCGCGAAGGCGATGCCGGAGTCGGGGTGCAGGTGGTCGACGTGCGCGGCGTCGACGAGGCCGTGCATCGCGGTGTCGATCGAGGGGGCGGCGCCGCCCTTGCCGTGCAGCGTGTAGTCGAACGCGGCGACCATCTCGTCCTCGCGGTCGACGCCGGGGTAGACGTTCACGAGCGCGCGGAGGCGGTCCATGCGGAGGATCGCGAGGCCGGACTCCTTCAGGGTGCCGAGGTCGCCGCCGGAGCCCTTGACCCAGAGCAGCTCGACGGGCTCGCCGGTGACCGGATCGGTCTCGACGCCCTTCGCGGAGGTGTTGCCGCCCGCGTAGTTCGTGTTGCGCGGGTCGGCCCCGAGGCGGTTCGAGCGGGCGATGAGCTCTGCGGCGGTCGAGGCTGCCATGACTTCTCCGTCTGATTGAACGAGTGTGTTAACTATCACAGAAGCTAACAGGCCGACTCGTTCCGGTCAATGCTCGTCAGCGGACGTCGGCGAGTCCGCGGAACGGGTCGAGTCGCTCGTCCGCGGGGTCGAGCTCGGTCACGAGCACCGCGATCGCGTCCCAATCCAGCGCGCGGGCGAGGGCCGTGCGCTCGAGCTTGGAGGAGTCGACCAGCAGCACCGTCTCGGCGGAGGCGGCGACGAGCACGCGCTTCACCTGGGCCTCCTCGAGCGTCACCTCGCTGGTGCCCGCGCGGGTGACCGCCGAGGCGGAGGTGAAGAAGCGGTCGTAGTGCAGCTCGGCCGCGCCGGCGCAGGCGAGCGGGCCGACGAAGCTGTCGGTCTCGGCCTGGAGCTCGCCGCCGATCAGCACGACCCGGGCGCGGGTGGCACGGGCCGAGGCGTGGTTCTCCAGCGAGTTGGTGGCGATCAGCAGCCGCGGCGACTCCGGGGCGGCGGCGAGCAGGGTGCCGGCGGTCGAGGAGGCGTCGACCGCGACCGCGCCCGAGTCGGGCAGCAGGGCGACGGCCTTGCGGGCGATCTCGCGCTTGGCGGCGGCGCCCGCGGCCAGGCGCTCGGCGAAGGGGCGGGGGCGGAGCGCGGCGACCGCGCCGCCGCGGACCCGGCTGAGCCGGCCCTCCGCCTCGAGGTCGGCCAGGTCGCGGCGGACGGTCATCGTCGAGACGTCGAGCTCGGCCGCCGCGTCGTCGAGGCGGATCGCGCCGTCGCGCTCGAGCAGCTCGATCAGGCGCGCGCGCCGCTCCGCGGAGTCCACCGTGGCCATGCCGCTCCCGTTCCGCCGGCGCGTGGGCGCCCGCGCGATCGAGAGTAACGGTGGGCGCGCGGGCCGGGCGCCGGTCTCGCGGGCCTCAGCTCTCGTCGTCGCGGTCGCGCCGGACCTGGGCGGACGGGTCGCGACCGGTCACCGGGAACGGCCCCGTCACTCCGTCGCGCAGCTCCGCGATCCGGAGGATGCGTCCGCGCTGCAGGAACCAGCCGGCCACCAGCAGCGGGACGATGATCACCAGCGAGGCGATCGTGAGCGTGCCGACCGGGAAGTCGATCGCCATCAGCACCAGCACCACGGCCAGGAAGACGAGGGTCAGCCAGGAGGTGACCGGAGCGCCGGGGAGCTTGAAGGACGGCTCCTTCGCGAGGCCCTTCTTCGCCCACTGCCGCAGTCGCATCTGGCAGAGGATGATCGTGCCCCACGCCGTGATGATGCCCAGGCTCGCGATGTTCAGCGCGATCTCGAACGCCTGGCTCGGCACGAAGTAGTTCAGCACCACGCCCGCCACCGTGAAGGTCGCGGTCAGCAGGATGCCCGCGTAGGGCACGCCGCCCTTCGACATCCGCGTCGTCCACTTCGGGGCGGAGCCGTTCATCCCCATCGAGTGCAGCGCGCGACCGGTGGAGTAGAGGCCGGCGTTGAGCGAGGAGAGCGCCGCGGTGAGCACCACGAAGTTCATGATCGAGCCGGCGATCGTGCCGACCTCGGGCCCGCCGATCGAGGAGAAGAAGGTGACGAAGGGGCTCTCGCCCTCCTTGTAGGCGGTGTAGGGGAGCAGCAGCGAGAGCAGGACGATCGAGCCGACGTAGAAGATCGCGATCCGGAAGATCACCGAGTTGATCGCGCGGGGGATCACCTTCTCGGTGTCCTGCGTCTCGCCGGAGGCGGTGCCGACCAGCTCGATCGCGGCGTAGGCGAAGACGACGCCCTGCATCACCAGGACCGCGGGGAGCAGTCCGTTGGGCAGGATGCCGCCGTTGTCCGAGAGGATCGAGACGCCGGTCTGCACGGTCTCGCCGCCGGCCTGCACCGGGAAGGCGAAGACGAGCCAGATCAGCGCGACGACGAGGAAGGCGACCAGCGCCGTCACCTTGATCAGCGCGAACCAGAACTCGAGCTCGCCGAAGACCTTGACCGCGACCATGTTCGCGGCGAGGACGACGAGCAGCGCGATCAGGGCGAGGAGCCACTGCGGCGCCGCGGTGAAGGCCGACCAGTACTTGAGGTAGACGGCGACGGCGGTGGTGTCGACGATCGAGGTCATCGCCCAGTTGAGGAAGTACATCCAGCCTGCGGCGTAGGCGAACTTCTCGCCGTAGAACTCGCGGGCGTAGGAGATGAACGATCCCGACGACGGGCGGTGCAGGACGAGCTCGCCGAGAGCGCGGAGGATGAAGAAGGCGAAGACGCCGGCGACGAGGTAGGCGATCGCGAGGGCCGGGCCTGCGGAGTTGAGGCGGCCGCCGGCGCCGAGGAAGAGGCCGGTTCCGATCGCGCCGCCGATCGCGATCATCTGGAGCTGGCGGGGCTTCAGACCGTGCTGGTAGCCCTCCTGCTCGTGCGAGAAGTCCTTCGCGGGCGCCTGCTCCGCACCGATGTCGTCCTGCGCTGTCATGGCGTCACGGTACTCCCGCGCGGGGGCGGTTCCGGCCGCCGAGCGCGGGGCGGGGGTGGGTATGCGCTTGCCCGGCCTTTCGGCGGGGTGCGGAGGGGTGTTGAGGCTCCTCCACAGGCACTGAAACGCGCCGAGTCGTCCGGATGCCTCGTCGATGTGATCAGATCAGTATGGGTTTGGGCATACGGTTCCCTCGCTGCGGCAGCGCAGCCCGCCTCACCGGTCTCGGCGACGGCGGTCCGAACACAGAGAGGTCCCCCATGTCCTTCCGAGCACCCGGCTCCCGCCGGTCCTTCATCACCGGACTCGCCCTCACGGGGGCGATGCTGATCGCGCCCGTGGCGGCGGCGTACACCGTGTCCCACCCCGAGGAGGGAGGGACGTGGATCCACGGGACGACCGGCGGGACCGTGCTGTCGTCGTATCAGCACGACTCGCGGTCGCATAAGGCGACAGTCTTCAACGGCGAGTACCACCGCACCGGCTGCAAGGCTGCGGGCCGGGATGCCTCGGTGAGTGCACCCGCTCGCACCTTCGAGGTCGACTCCGCGTACTACGACGTCTGCTGAGTCCTGATCGATAGGCGGGCGGGGCTTCGGCCTCGCCCGCCCTGACAGCGGGAGAGCTGTGAGAAGCAAGAGTGTGGTCCTCGGCTATGTGCTGGCCGTCGTCCTGGCGGCGGTGCTCGCCGTCCTGTTCGTTCGCGCGTTCGATGCGCGTGGCCCGGTGTGGAACGGGGGCTGGCAGCTCGTCGTGTCGCAGGACGCGACACCCCGGGTCTCCGCGAGCGAGGTCTACCGTGACCTCACGGCGCTGGCGGACGATCGTGGTGTCGACATCGTCCGGTACGTCGAGGATTCGGTGGATCCGGCGACCGTGCGCCACCTCTACGTCGCAGGCGAGGGGACCGCGGCGGAGCTGCTCCGCGACGGCTACGGCGCTGTCGACACCGCGATCACGACGACGGTCGCGCCGCTGCAGGACCTCGGCCTGCTCGATCCGCGCGGGGCCTGGCTGGTCGGGGGTGATCGAGCGGATGCGGAGGCGGTGCTCGCGGTCATCGAGAACGGCGGCTGGTCGGGCCGGGTCGCGCCCTACGCCTCGGGCATCGACGTCGACACGTACCGCGAGTACGGCGATCTGATGCGCTCACTCGCCGTCGCGCTGCTCGCCGTCATCGTTCTGGTCGGAGCGGGAACGCTGCTGCGGAGCCGGGCGCACGGGGTGCAGCGACTGCACGGCGCGGGGGTCCTGACGATCCTGCTCGCGGAGTGGCGCTTCCTCGCGCTCCCGGTGGTCACCTTCTCCGTCGGCGGAGTGGCGGCGGTCGCTCTCGCGACGGCCGCTCTGAACGGCCTCGCGCAGCTGCCGACGGTCCTCGCGCTCTCCGGTCGGCTGCTCGCGCTCCTCCTGCTCGCCGCGGTCGTCGCGCAGATCCTCGCGATCGCCCTCACCGACGGCCGCCGGCTCGTCGACCAGGTGAAGGGCGAGATCGACGGCTGGTGGGTGCTGCTCGGCGTCTACGCCGTCCGGGTCCCGGCGGTGCTGGTGCTCCTCGCGATCGTCGCCGCGCTCGGTCAGAGCGCCCGGGTCGCCGACATCGAGGGGCGCAGCCGCGAGCTCCGGAGTGTCGCGCAAGACGCGGTCACGATCGGCATCGGCGGGTACTTGAGCCCGTCCGAGTACCACGCCGCTGATCGGCGACTGGCCGATCTGGCCGTCTCGCAGGAAGCCTCCGGCGGGATGATCTTCGTCACGCCGGGGCTCAGCGACCAGGGAAACGTGCTGCTCGTCAATGAGGGATACCTTCGGAGGGTCGAGGTGCTCGGCGACGACGGGCGCCGGATGACCGAGGTCCCCGACGGCGTCCTCACTGTCCTCGAGCCGGAGGACACGTCTGCTGAGCACCGGCTGTCCGTGCTGGCCGACTTGCACTCCTGGCAGGACACGCAGTCGAGCGTCTCGGATCCGGCACCCGCGACCGTCGGTCTTCCCGTCGCGGAGCACGTCGTGCCGTCAGGGCAGGTCCTCGTCACCCTGGGCTCCGGTGAGCACAGCTTCCGCCCGGAGCCCGAGCTCGTCGATCCGGTCGTCGTCGTTCTGCCATCGGTCGGGGTGCTCGCCGCCTCCGAGCTGGTCGCGGTGATCACCCAGGGAGGAGTGATCTTCACCGAACCCGCGGCGCTCCCGGCCGCGATCGAGGTGGGCGGTCTCTCCCCCTTCGTGGCCTCCATCACTCCAGTGGTGTACCAGGCGAACGAGCAGTACCGGCGGGCGCTCGGTGCCCACGCGATCAACGTGGTCGGCTTCGTGAGCGGCGGGATCGTCGTGCTGCTCACCGGTCTCGTCGCGGCGGTGGTGCTGGTGGAGAAGGACCGCAAGCGGGCGTTCGTGCACCGGCTGTCCGGGCTCGGACCGCTCACGGCGCACCGGAGCGGGCTCCTGCTGGAGGGTGTGCTGCTGACGGCGACGCTGGCGCTCGCCGTCGTCCCGCAGTGGTTCCGAGATCCGAAGGACGTCCACACGGTGATCGACCTCGGCACGGTCGACGCCGAGAACTTCCTGCTCGAGCAGACGGCGCTGGACATCGGCGTGGTCGCGGCCAGCGCTGCGCTCCTCCTCGCGTGCCTGGCCCTCGCCCACCGGAGGGCGAGCCGCTCGCCCGTCGTCGACACCTGATGCGCTCCCCGCTCCACTCCTTCATCCCGACCGAACGGAAAGGCCTCCTGTGATCCTCGCCACCCACCTCGCCAAGGGCTACGGCCGACGCACGCTGTGGAGCGGGCTCGATGTGACCGTCGCCTCCGGCAGCACCCTCGCCCTCACCGGCGCGAGCGGCAGCGGCAAGTCGACGCTCCTCAACTGCCTCGGGCTCCTCGACGCCCCCGACTCGGGTTCGATCGAGGTCGACGGGGAGGAGCTGACCCGCCTGCGGGCGCACGGCCGACGGCGCTTCCGGCGGGATCGGCTCGGCTACCTCTTCCAGAGCTACGCCCTCGTCGACACCGCGACCGTCGAGCAGAACCTCGCGATCGCGCTCGGCGAGCGGCGCGGACGCAGCGACCGGTTCGAGCGCGCGCTCGAGCGCGTCGGCCTGGCGGGGCGGGGTCGCGAGCGTGTCGCCCGGCTGAGCGGCGGCGAGCAGCAGCGGGTCGCGCTCGCCCGGCTGCTGGTCAAGAGCCCGACCCTGGTCCTCGCCGACGAGCCGACCGGCGCCCTCGACGCCGAGAACAGCGAGACCGTGCTCGACGTGCTGACCGAGCTGGCCGGTCACGGCGCGAGCGTGGTCGTCGCGACCCACGATCGGAGCATCGCGAGCTGGTGCGACTCCCGGCTGCACCTCGGCGCCGGCTGAGGGGGGCTCTGCCGGCTCGACTTCTGACGGGGTGGGTCTCGATACGCCCGCTGCGCGGGCTGCTCGATCAGCAAGGGGGGCCCGCTGCGCGGGGCGGCTCGACCAGCAGAGTGGGCTCGCTGCGTGGGCTGCTCGACCGGCGGGTCGCGCCCGGCCGGATCATGCTGGTCGAGTAGCCCCGGAGCGGCGTATCGGTGATTGTCTGTGGGGTGTCGCGGGGTCCTGACTCGATCGCGTATCTGACGCCTAGCCGGGCTGTCTTGGTCTCGAATTGTCGAACCCCGCGACACCGTAAAGCGTCCGGTCGGCTGGTCATGACTTGATAGAAGCCTGACCGACCTGTGGTCTCATCACCGATTTGTCTGTCCACTGACCGGACGCGTGACCCTTGGAAGGGACGTGTCCAGCATGACAACAAACACGATGCAAGCCCAGACCGGTCAGGAGATCGTCGCGGGCATCGACACCCACCAGGACAGCCACCACGTCGCTGTCCTGGACACCGCCGGCCGGCTCGTGGCCGACGAAGCGTTTCCCGCGACGACCTCGGGGTTCGCCGCGCTGCTGTCCTGGATCAGCGTCTTCGGGACGCTGCTGCGCATCGGAGTCGAGGGCACCAGCTCCTACGGTGCCGCCCTGACCCGGTTCCTGCTCGCGCAGAACGTGGCCGTGATCGAGGTTCCCCCGGGTGACAAAGCCGAACGCCGACGACGCGGAAAGACCGACGCCTTCGACGCCGAAGCCGCCGCGCGCCGCGCCCTCTCCGACACCGCCGCTGCGCGCCTCCCGAAGGACACGACCTCGACCGTTGAAGCGCTGCGCCTGCTGACCAAAACCAGGAAAATGCTGGTGAAGCAGCAGAAAGAGATCGCAGGGCAAGTCGACCAGTTCCTGATCACCGCCCCGGACTCCTTCCGAGAGCTCTCCCGCGCCGGAGTCCGCAAAACCCGCATGACACGCTTGAAGAAGCTTCCCGAGGTGGGCACCGGTGACATCGTGACCGACACCCTCACCGGCCTGCTACGTCAGCACGCGATCCGGTGGCTCGCCCTGCACGAGGACGCCGCCGCCATCGAGGAAACCCTCGCCGAGCTCGTGGAACTGCGCGCCCCACGACTGCTCGAGGTCTACTGCGTCGGCGCGGTCACCGCCGCGGAACTCCTCGTCGCAGTCGGTGAGAACGGGCACCGGATCCGTTCCGAAGCAGCTCTCGCGAAGCTCTTCGGAGCAGCCCCCCAACCCGTGTCCTCCGGGAAAACGAATCGGCACCGCCTCTCCCGAGGCGGCAACCGGCAAGCGAACTGCGCGCTCTACCAGATCGTCATCGCCCGCCTCTGCCACGAACAACGCACCCGCGACTACCGCGACACCCACCTCGCCGCCGGCAAAACCACCAAAGACACCATCCGCCTCCTCAAACGAGCCCTCTGCCGCGAACTCTTCCCACTCCTCTGCCGCCCTTGACAGATAGAAGCTTCGAGACCCCGTCCTTCAGCTGGTGGGGGCTTCGAGCTCGGCTTCTGACGGGGTGGGTCTCGATACGCCCGCTGCGCGGGCTACTCGACCAACAAAGGGGGGCGCTGCGCGCGGGCTACTTGACCAGCAAAGGGGGCCCGCTGTGCGGCTACTCGGTCGGCACCGGGAGGGTGGTGAAGGCGAGGTCGATCAGGGGGAGGCGGTCGCGATCGACGACGGCCGTCAGGACGCGGTCGCCGAGGTCGGCGCCGACGCCGAGGACGTGCGCGTCGGTGTCGATCCGGAGGCCGGGCACGGGGCGGCCGTCGAGGAGGAGCGGGACGTCGTGCTCGACGCACTTCTCGGTCGCCGGGCCGAGCAGCTCGCCGGGGAGTGCGCCACGGACGCGCTCGTCGCGGAACCGGTTCATCAGGATGTGGTTCACGTGCTCGACGAGGACGCTCTCGGCGGAGTGCCACGGCGGCGCCGGCTCGTGCACGACGGTCGTCCGCACCGCCTCCCACAGCCACGGGTAGCGCATCCGGGCGGTGATCGCGGTCATCCAGTCGGGCAGCGGGCGCACCGGTGGGGCGTCGAGCGAGGCGCGCAGCTCGTCGTCGAGCTCCGCGAGGTTGGCGGGGTCGTCGTGGTCGTCCGGGTTCAGCCAGAGCGTGTAGCCGATCGCCACGGACTCGATCTCGACGCGTCCGCCGGAGGTGCTCGACGCCGTTCCGGACGTCCACGGCTCGAGCGACGGCTGAGGAACGAAGCCGTACAGCGGGCCCGGGAAGGCGCGCGCCACCTCGTCGAGGGTCGGCGGGACCGGGACGTCCTCGAGGCGGGCGCTCTCGTCGTAGAACATCCTCCGAGCCTTGCGCGTCGCCTCGGCAGGTGCAACGGCGGGCGGTGACCCGGCGCGAAGCGGCGGTGGGCGGGGGGAGGCGAGCGGCGGGCGGGGGGAGGCGAGCGGCGGTTCGGCGATGGCGGGTCTCGATACGCCCGCGGAGTGGGCTACTCGACCAGCAAGGGGGGCGGGTCTCTCGACGCGGGGCTCGGCGGAAGCATGCTGGTCGAGTAGCCCCGCAGGGGCGTATCGAGACCCGACCCCGTCAGCCCCTCAGCTCTGCGGACTCGGCTCGTGGTGATGGTGGTTCTCGATACGCCCGCTGCGCAGGCTGCTCGACCAGCAACGGTGCTCAGGCGGGGGCGTGGCGGGTGACGAAGGTGAAGTCGAGGAAGGGGAGGCGGTCGCGGTCGACGACGGCCGTCAGGAAGCGGTCGCCGAGGTGGGCGCCGACGCCGAGGACGTGCGGGTCGGTGTCGATCCGGATGCCGGGGACCCACCGCCCGTCGAGGAGGAGCGGGACGCCGTGCTCCACGCCGAGGTCCATCGCGGGGCCGAGGAGCTCGCCGGGGTCGCTCCCACCGGCGCGCTCGCTGCGGAGGCGGCTCCTCAGGATGCGGTTCACGTGCTCGAGGAGCGCGAACTCGATGCTCTGCCACGGCGAGTGCTCCTCCGCCACGCTCGTCCGAACCGCGTCCCAGAGCTGGGGGTACGGCATCCTGGCGGCGATCTCCGCCATCCACTCGGGCACGGGATGCGTCGGCGAGGCGTCGGGCGAGGGCCCCGGCTCGCCGTCGAGCTCCTCGAGATTCGCGGGGTCGTCGTGGTCGTCCGGGTTGCGCCAGAAGGTGTAGCCGATCGATGCCTCGTCGAAGAGGATCTCCCCGCCCGCATCGCGCGCCGAGGCCGAGGACACCCACTCCTCCAGGGACGGCTGCGGCGTGAGGGTGAAGAGCGGGCCTCGGAAGAACCGCGTCACGACGTCCAGCGTCGGCGGCTCGGGGAGCTCCTCGGGGGACACGTACTCGTCGGCATGCATCCGTCCAGCCTCACGCGACGGCGGCGCGGCGGGCAACGCCGTTCGGCGAACCGGCGCGAGGCGACGCACCGGGGCTCAGGCCGGCGTCGAGCCCGACGTCGCCGTGTCGCCGCGTGCAGCTCGCGCCCGCGCCTTGACGGCCTCGATCACCTCGGTCTTGGCGTCCGAGTAGGCGTTCATGTCGGCCCAGCTCCGCTCCATCAGCGAGCGCTTGGTCGCCTCGTAGAGGGTGCGGTCGGCCGCGTCGCGGCGGAGGTGGTCGCGGAGCAGGAGGTACTCCTCGATCGCGGCGTCGCCGCGGGCGTAGAGGTGCACGTGGACGTCGCGCTCCGGGGTGCGGACGAGGCGATGGCCGGGCTCGCGGACGCGCAGCCGGTAACCGGCCGCGAGCAGCGGGGCGAGGTAGTCCTCCTCCGCGGTGATGTCGGGGACGGCGACCACGAT
Organism: Rathayibacter sp. PhB151; assembly: GCF_004366415.1. NCBI lineage: Bacteria > Bacillati > Actinomycetota > Actinomycetes > Micrococcales > Microbacteriaceae > Rathayibacter > Rathayibacter sp. PhB151. The sequence continues at coordinate 84,545 of NZ_SOEN01000008.1, forward strand.
GTCGACGATCGGCTTCGCGGCCAGGCCGGGCACGGACGTCGAGCCGATGTGCTCGATCGCGACGTCCAGCGCGGCGAGGGCCTGCGCGATCCGCCGCTGGTGCTCGCGGAACGCCGCCGGCCAGCCCTCGTCGTACGCGTGCAGTCCGACCGCGAGCGGCTCGGCGCCGCCGACGATGTCGACGCTCGTGACGTCGGGGCGGCGGGAGTGCTCGCTGCTGTCCATACCGGAATCCTCGCAGTGCTCGCGGCCCCTGATCGCGGCGGGCGAACGCCCGGGGCAAGGGCTTGCAGCCCGCTGGTCGGAGGGATTGTCTGGAAGGAGGAGAGAGAGGTGTCACCATGACGCAGACCTTCCCCGCGTGGTTGCGGGACCAGGAGAAGAGGGACGACGAGGTCGGCGAGCTCGCCCAGACCTACGCCGGCCGCGGCGACCTGCCGGAGCACGGCGGACGCGCCATCTACGACGGCTACTTCGCGAGCGAGCCGGCCTCGGCGCAGGCCTCGCTCGACCGGGCCTGGATGGAGTTCGAGGCGCACCCCGAGCCGTCCGCCACCTCGGACGAGCCGGAGGGACTGCGATGAGCGACCAGACCCCGAGCCCCGTCGAGGACCCGGACGACCAGGCCGACAAGCCCTCGCAGGCCGAGGGCGAGGATCCGCGCGACACCCCGGTCGAGGTGCTGCCCGCCGAGGGCAAGCCCTCGAAGGCCGAGGGCTGAGCCGGTCGATCGGAGGTGGAGGGGCGTTCCCGGTGACGGGGGCGCCCCTTTCCGCTGCCTGCGGTGGGGGGATCTCGATACGCCCGCTGCACGGGCTACTCGATCAGCAGGGGGTGCTGCCCGCTGCGGGCTTCTCGCCCGCATGATCCGGCGACGGCAATCCATTCAGCAGAAGTTGCGGTACTCGCTGGCGACTACCGCAACTTTTGAGGAGTGGGGGGGGCGACGACGGGCGGGTCAGCGGCCGACGGCGGCCATCAGCTCGTGGGCCTCGGGGCTCTCGGGGTACTGGGCGAGGACGCGCTCGAGGTCGCGGCGGGCCGGGGCGCGCCGGCCGTCGGCGAGGTGGGTGCTGGCCCGCTCGTAGAGGGCCTCGATCCGGAGCTCGACGGGTCGGGCGGTCGTGACATTGGGCCGCACCACGCGGTCGAAGGCCTCGAGGGCGCTCTCGATCAGGCCGAGCTCGCGCAGGGCGACGCCGCGGCGGATGAGGACCGCGGCGGACGGCGCGTCGACGTTGACCACCGGCGCCGAGAACTGCGCCATGTCGCCCCAGCGCCGCCGGGCGGAGTAGAGCGAGGCGAGCGTCGAGGCGGCCAGCGTCGAGGGCGGGAGTGTCTCGACGGCGGCCGTGGCGCCGGCCGGGTCGTCCGCGGCGGCGAGCTCTGCGAAGAGCAGGCGCAGCGCGGTCGCGTCGAGCGGGACGTCGATGTCGAGTCCGGCGCTGAGCGGCAGGTGGGCCGTGAGGACGATCCCGTAGCGGCGGAGGAACGGGTCGGCGGACGGGTCGTAGCGCATCCGCACCAGCCAGCCGGCGAGTCGGAGGGCGCGGTCGTCCTCCCGGCGCGACAGCGCGTCGCGGACCAGCTCGATCACGGCGGCGAGCTTCGAGCCCTCGGGGGAGGCGGCGGTCGCCTCGTGCAGCTCGGACGCGGGGGCGCCCGCGCGGATCAGGCGGATGAGCGGCGCCTCCCACGGCTGAGCCAGCGGCGAGGGCCGCACGAGACCGGGGCCGCTGGGCATCGACAGCCCGGCCGAGAGCCGGGAGCGGTCGTGGGAGCGGCTGAGGGTCGGGCCCACGACGGGGTGCAGACGAGCACCCGCGAGGACGCGCAGCTCCCCTGCGGTCCGGAAACCGATCCCCACTGCAGCACTCCCCCACTCGGGGGACCCACTCGAACCCCCAGGTCCCCAGTTTACGGGGTCCTCCGGCGTCCCTCCCCCCGAAAGGGGCCTGCGGCCGTGTCGGGAATCGGAGGAGGGTCGACGCGTCAGGACGCACGGCCCTCGAGCGGACGCGAAGGCCGTCTCGATCGAGCACCTCCGCGGGCGGTGACCCGTGAGCCACCGCCCGCGGAGGCGTCTCCGTCGAGGCGTCTCCGTCGGGACTCCTCCGTCAGGACGGCCCGGTCAGGACGCCTCCGTCAGGACGCCCCGGTCAGGCGACGGCCGTGAGGCGGGAGCCGTCCGCGGCACTGCGCTCGACGGCGTCGAGCACCTGCTGCACCTGCAGGGCGTCGGCGAACGACGGCGTGGGCTGGACGCCCTCGGCGATCGCCGTGACGAGGTCGACGACCTGGTGGCTGAAGACGTGCTCGTAGCCGAGCCCGTGCCCGGTCGGCCACCAGGCGGCGGCGTAGGGGTGCACCGGCTCCGTCACCTGGATGGTGCGGAAGCCCTGGGCGTCCTCGGGGTCGCGGGCGTCGTAGTACTCGAGCTCGTTCAGCCGCTCGAAGTCGAAGGCGATCGAGCCCGTCTCGCCGTTGATCTCGATGCGGTTGGCGTTCTTCCGGCCGGTGGCGACGCGGGTCGACTCGAAGACGCCGACGGCGCCTCCGCTCAGCGTCGCGGTGAACAGCGCGGCGTCGTCGACGGTGACCGGGCCGCGCTCGGCGCCCTCCTCGGCGCGACCGCCGAGGCCGGCCTGCGCGGAGAGGACCGGGCGCTCGGTGACGAAGGTGCGCAGCATCGCCGAGACGCCGTCGATCGTCTGCCCGGTGAGCCACTGCGCGGTGTCGATGCTGTGCGCGCCGATGTCGCCGAGGGCGCCGGAGCCGGCCCTCTCCTTGTCGAGGCGCCAGGTCAGCGGTCCCTCGGAGTCGCTCAGCCAGTCCTGCAGGTACTGCGCGCGGACGTGCCGGATCTCGCCGAGCCGGCCCTCCTCGAGGAAGCGCTTGGCGAGCGCGAGCGCCGGGGTGCGGCGGTAGCTGAAGCCGCACATCGCGAAGCCGGTCGCCGCGGCGGCCGCCTCCGTCATCGTCCGCGCCTCGGGGACGGAGCGCGCGAGCGGCTTCTCGCAGAGCACGTGCTTGCCGGCCTCGAGGGCGGCGATCGCGATCTCGGCGTGCTGGTCGCCCGGGGTGCAGATGTCGATCAGGTCGATGTCGTCGCGGGCGATCACCGCTCGCCAGTCGATCGAGGACTCGGCCGCGCCGAAGTTCTCGGCGGCGGCCCGCGCGCGGCCCTCGTCGCGGCCGACGACCACGGCGAGCTCGGGCTGCAGCGGCAGGTCGAAGAAGCGCGGGGCGGTCCGCCAGGCCTGGGCGTGAGCGCGGCCCATGAAGGCGTGGCCGATCATGGCGACGCGGAGGGGTGCTGTCATCGGGGGTCTCCTCGGAAGGGGCGCGCCGGCCGCGACCAGGGAGAGGTCGCGGCCGGCGCGGGTCGATTCGGGTGGTGCCTGCGGGCGCGGGCGGTGTCAGGCGCGGACGGGCTCGCCGACCGGCTCGCCGGCGGCCGTCCGCAGCGGGAGCAGCTCGGGCCGCTCCACCCTGGACTCGATCTCGACGACCGCCTTCTCGGCGCTCGAGCGGAGGATCGCGTCCATGATCTCGAGGACGTGCAGCCCGAGGCGGCCGGAGGCGCGGTGCGGCCGGCCCTCCTCGATCGCCTCGGCGATGTCGGCGAGACCGACGCCGCGCCCGGTGTCGACGACGCCGGCGGAGTCGGGGACGACCCGCCAGTCCTCGTCGCGCACCGCGACCTCGACGGGGTCGGAGAACATGTTCGGGTCGGGGACGGCGATGGTGCCCTCCGTCCCGAAGATCTCGAACTTCGGCGCGCGGGTGCGCCAGACCTCGAAGCTGACCATCACGGTCGAGGTGACGCCGTTCTCGTGCTCGAGCAGGGCGCTGATGTGCGTGTCGATCGAGACGGGGATCGGCGTGCCGGCGCGCGGGCCGGACTCGATGGTGCGCGGGCGGTCCGAGCGGGTCGCGAGACCGGTGACCCGGACGACGGGGCCGAAGAAGTGCACCAGCGCGGTCAGGTAGTACGGGCCCATGTCCAGCAGCGGGCCGCCGCCGGGCTGGTAGTAGAACTCCGGTGCCGGGTGCCAGCGCTCGTGGCCGGGCGCGGCCCAGTGCACCTGCGCGGCGATCGGCGTGCCGATCAGGCCGGAGTCGAGCGTCTGCCGCGCGGTCTGCACGCCGGTGCCGAGCACGGTGTCGGGGGCGCTGCCGAAGCGCAGGCCGAGCTCCTCGGCCAGGTCGAGCATCGGCGCGGCCTCGGCGGGGTTCAGGCCGAGCGGCTTCTCCGCGAAGACGTGCTTACCGGCCTTCAGGGCGCGGGTGCCGATCTCGACGTGCGCGGCGGGGATGGTCAGGTTGAGCACCGCGTCGACCTCGGGGTCGGCGATCAGCTCGTCGACCGAGAGGGCGCGGACGCCCTGCTCGTCGGCGACCTCCTGCGCTCGCGCGGTGTTCAGGTCGGCGACCGCGACGAGGCGGAGGCCGGGGAAGGTCGGGAGGTTCGCGAGGTACTGCTCGCTGATCTTCCCGACTCCGATGATGCCGACTCTCAGCGGGAGGCCCACAGCAGTCCCCTCTCGATGATGGTGCGGACGTTGGCGTCCTGGAGGATCTCGACGCGGTGACCCGGGGTCGAGACGAAGATGCGGCCCTCGCCCCACTGGCGGGTCCAGACGGCGGGGGAGGTGATCGGGCGGTGCCACGGGTCCCACTCGCGGACGGCCTGCGTGGTGGTCGCGAGCACGTCGTTGTAGTCGTCGTGCAGCACCCAGTACTGCTCGGTGGTGAGCTCGAAGTCGCCGATGCCCTGGGTGATCGGGTGGTCGGCCGCGAGGGCCGTCATCTCGATCGTGTGCGGGACGTAGTTGTCCGACTGCTCGCCGGTGCGCTCGTCCGGGTGCTTGCCCGGGTGCGAGACGAACTGGCCGCCGATCAGCTGCAGGTAGTCGGAGTTGCTGCGGTACGAGTCGGCGATGCCGCCGTGCCAGCCGGCCAGGCCGGTGCCGCGCTCGACGGCCGCGCGCAGGCCGAGGAACTCGGGCCACTCGATCGAGGTCATGGTGTTGGACTGCACGATCAGGTCGACGGTGCGCAGGTAGTCCTCGTCGGCGTAGACGGCGGTCGACTCCTCGACGCGCACCTCGAAGCCGTTCTCGGCGAGGAAGGGGAGGAACAGCTCGGTCGCCTCGACGGGCTGGTGGCCGTCCCAGCCGCCACGGACGACGAGCGCCCTCTTGGCGGGAGTGGACGGGGGGAGGTCGGTCATCGGTGTCCTCGGGGTGCTCGGCGGATCGCTCCGCGGTTCGTCATCGAACGGTAGTTGCGCAACTCTGTTGCCGTTGCCGCCCGTGTGTGACCAGTCTGCACCCGCGGAGAGTCGTGGGCAAGGCGGTATCCGGGGTCTTGCAGCGCTCGTCTCGCGGCTGGGTTTCGCAACTCGTTCTGCTCTACAGTGGGGGCATGGACGACAGCGGTGCCGCTCCCCGGCCGACGATGGCGCGCATCGCCGAGCGCGCGGGGACGAGCGTGCCGACGGTCTCGAAGGTGCTGAGCGGCGGCACCGACGTCTCCGAGGCGACCCGGCTGCGGGTGATGGAGGCCGCGCACGAGCTGGGCTACCGGCGCCGGCCGCGGCTGCGCCCGCCGGCGGAGGACCCGCACGTCGCGCACATCGTCGACGTCGTGGTCGGCCACCTCGACGGCACCTGGATCGGGCCCGTGCTCGGCGGGATCGAGGAGGAGGCCGCGGCGGCCGGCGTCGACCTGGTGCTCACCCGCGCGCGGCCCGACGGGGAATGGGTCAACCGGCTCCTGCGCCGCTCGTCCCTCGGCGCGATCGTCGTCCTCGTGGACGTCACGGCGGCGCAGCTTCACCTGCTCACCACGGCCGAGCTGCCCGTGGTGATCGTGGATCCGATCACCCGCCCACCCGCCGACGTGGCGAGCGTCGGCGCGACCAACTGGGACGGCGGCCGGATGGCGGCGGAGCACCTGCTCGCCCAGGGTCACACCCGCATCGGCGTGATCGCGGGCGCCCGCGGGCAGCTCTACAGCAGCGCCCGGCTCGACGGCTTCAGCACGGCGCTGCGCGACGCAGGGGTGCCGCTGCCGCGGGAGCGCGTGGTCTACGGCGGCTGGAACCGCGACCGCTCGCGGGTCGTCGCCTCCGCGATGCTGGCGGACACGCTGATCCGGCCCACGGCGCTCTTCGCGCTCTCGGACACCATGGCGCTCGGCGTCTACGACGCGGCCGACCTGGCCGGCCTGCGCATCCCGGACGACCTCAGCGTGATCGGCTTCGACGACGTGCAGGAGTCGGCCTGGGCGACGCCGCCGCTGACCACGATCCAGCAGCCGATCGCCCAGATGGGGGCCGCCGCCTTCCGGATGCTGCACCAGGCGCACCGCGCGGCCCGGCCGCTGTCCTCGAGCGCGACGCGGCTCGAGCTCGAGACGCGCCTGATCGAGCGCGCCTCGGTGGGCCGTCCGAGCTGACGGCGGTGCGGCGCTGAGTCGCCCGAGAAGGCGCGTTCTCGGGGTGGAGAACGGGCCTTCTCGGGCGAGTCGGTGCTGGTCCGGGGCTAGAGGGCGCCCTGGGTGGCGGTGCCGGCGGGGATCGGGGACAGGCGGGTCACGACGGGGGGCGCGGCGACGAGGCCCTTGATGGCGGCGTTCAGGCGGACGACGGGGTCGCCGGCGCCGTGGGCGTCGAGGGCCTCGGCGCTGGTCCACTTCTCGAGCATGACGATGGTGCCGTCGGGGGAGTCGTGGATCGCGTAGAGCTCGCAGCCGTCCTCGCCGTGGACCTCGGCGATGGCGGGGGAGAGGGCGGCGACGAGGGCGTCGCGCTTGCCCTCGACGGGGGTGAAGATCGCGGTGACGACGACGGGGTCGGACATGGCAGTGCCTTTCGTGGAGGGGTGGTGGGGCGGAGTCAGCGCTGCACCGGGGCGGCGCAGCTGGAGCGGATGACGAGGTCGGCCTGGACCTCGATGTGCTGGGGGGCGTCGGGGATCCGGCCCTGCATCCGGGCCAGCACCAGGTCGACGCTGTGCCGGGCGAGCATGTCGATCGGCTGGCGGACGACGCTGAGCGGCGGGGTGACGAGCTCGCTCCACGGGTTGTCGTCGAAGACGACCACGGAGAGCGCCTCGGGGATCGCGACGCCGAGCTGGAACAGGCGGTGCACGGCGCTGCGCACCTGCGCCGTGTTGGCGACGATCAGGGCGGTCGGCGGTTCCGGCAGCGCGAGCAGCGCGGCGACGGCCTCGCCGCCGATGTCGCCGCGGAACGGGACCTCGCGGATCAGCGTGCCGTCGATCGGCAGCCCGGCGGCGGCGAGGGCGGCGCGGTAGCCGGCGACGCGCGCCTGGCCGGTCGAGGTGCGCAGCGGCCCCGAGACGATCGCGATCCGGCGGTGGCCGAGCGCGAGGAGATGATCGGTCGCCCGGGCGGCGGAGGCGGAGTTGCCGATGCTGACCACGTCGACGTCGTCGAGACCGGGGGTCGTGCGGTCGACGAAGACGACGTCGATCCCGGCCCGGCGCAGCCGCGACCACTTCTCGAGGTTCTCGCCGGACGGGGTCGCGATGACGCCGCCGACCGAGCGGTCGAGCAGGCTGGTGAGCGACTCGCCCTCGACGTGCGAGTCCTCCTGCGTCGTCATCAGGAGCACCTGGGCGCCGCGGGCGCGCGCCTCCCAGACGACGCTGTCGGCCAGGCGGGCGAAGAACGGGTTCGTCAGGTCGGGCAGGACCAGGCCGATGGACAGGGTCTGACCGTGGCTCAGCTCGCGGGCCGCGGCACGCGGCCGGAAGCCGAGCTGCTCGATCGCCTCGACCACACGGCGCCGGGTGTCGACGGCGACCGGGCCGGTCCCGTCGTTGAGCACGCGCGACACGACGGACACCGAGACGCCCGCACTGCGCGCGACGTCGCGGATCGTCGGTGCTTTCTGCACGGTTCCTCCCCAGCTGTCGGGCAATCGTATCGGCGCCGGACCGGGCCGCCGCGCCCGCTGTTGACACACTCTAATCGTTGCTGGTACAAAACTGGTACCGGTTCCACTGAGGCCGGCGAGCAGCACTTCCCCCACGAAGACTGCGCACGACGACGACGTCCTCCGCCCCCGAGGCGGCCCTCTGCGTCCGTGCGCCCCCGGACCAGAGAGGCCACCGTGAACCTGTACAAACTCCTCGGCGATCGCGAACGAGAGGGCCGCCCCATCCGCGTCGGGCTGATCGGTGCCGGGCGCTACGGCACCATGTACCTCTCGCAGGCGCGCAACATCCCCGGCGTCCACGTGGTCGCCATCGCCGACGTCAACGTCGCGCGGGCTCGCGGCGCCTTCGAGCTGGTCGACTGGCCGGCCGAGGCGATGGCCGCCGACATCCCCGAGGCGCTCGCGAACCGGACGACCACCATCGTCGACAACGCCGCCGTCCTCTTCGAGCACGACATCGACGTCATCGTCGAGGCGACCGGCAATCCGATCGTCGGCGTGCACCACGCGCTCCGGGCGATCGAGACCGGCAAGCACATCATCATGGTCACCGTCGAGGCCGACGCGCTGGCCGGCCCCGCGCTCGCCAAGCGCGCCGAGGCCGCGGGCATCGTCTACTCGATGGCCTACGGCGACCAGCCCGCCCTGATCATGGAGCTCGTCGACTGGGCCCGCACCAGCGGGTTCGACGTCGTCTGCGCAGGCAAGGGCGCCAAGTACCTCGAGCACTACCACCAGATGAACCCCGACAACGTCTGGGAGAACTGGGAGTTCAGCAAGGAGCTGACCGACTCCGGCCAGCTCAACCCGTACATGCACACCTCGTTCCGCGACGGCACGAAGGCCGCGATCGAGATGGCGGCGGTCGCGAACGCGGCGGGCCTGGTGCCTTCCGACTCCGGCCTCACCTTCACGCCGGGCGACGTCGAGGAGATCGCGACGATCAGCCGGCCGAGCTCGATCGGCGGCGCCCTCGACCACGAGGGGACGGTCGACGTGATGTCGAGTGTCCGGCGCGACGGCTCCCTCATCCCGCACAACACGCAGGAGGGCGTCTACGTCGTGGTCAAGGCGACGAACCCCTACGTGTCCACCTGCTTCGACGAGTACCCGTGGCACCCGGACCCGACCAAGCAGTACGCGGCGCTCTACCGGCCGTACCACTACGTCGGCCTCGAGCTGAACGTGTCGATCGCCAACGCGGCGCTGCGCGGCATCTCGACCGGGCACCCCGAGGGCTTCTACGGCGACGTCGTCGCGACCGCGAAGAAGGACCTCAAGGCCGGCGAGTTCCTCGACGGCGAGGGCGGCTTCACCGTCTACGGGAAGCTCGTCTCCGCGAAGCACTCGGTCGCCATCGGGGCGCTCCCCGTCGCCCTGGCCCACCACGTCGAGCTGCGCCACGACGTCGCGCAGGGCGCGACGGTCGGCTGGGACGACGTGATCATCGACGAGTCGCTCGCCGAGGCGCTCGAGCTGCGCCGCGAGACCGAGGCGCTGCTCGCCTCCTGACCCCCTCGGGCCGGGCGCCTCCTCCGCCCGGCCCGCCTCCGCACCACCCTCGCGATCCGCGACCCCGCACGACCCCGTCCCACCTTCCGATGACGAAAGGCCCCCTCCCATGTCCTTCCCCACCCGCGCCACCGGCGCCGCCCTCGCCGGGCTCGCCTCCCTGACGCTCCTCGTCGGCTGCTCGGCCTCGCCCGACGGCGACGGCGGAGGTGCCGCCGCCGGCGGCTCCGGCGCCGACATCGTGTCGCTCGTCGACTCCTCCGCGCAGACCCCGGTCGACGAGGTGACCTCCTCGCTCGGCGACCCGGCCGTGCCCGACGGCGCCAAGCTCTGCTACATCACCCGCACCCTCTCGAACGAGTTCTGGGGCTACGAGCGCGACGGCTTCGAGAACCGCGCGAAGGAGCTCGGCGTCGACTACCAGACCTTCGACGTCACGGACGAGTCCTCGATCACCGAGCAGCTCGACAAGGCCAAGAGCGCGATGAACCAGGGCTGCACCGCGATCCTCGCCTCGCCCATCTCGGCGACCGGCCTCGACTCGGTCTTCGAGTCCGCCCTCGCCGACGGCATCCCGGCCGTCGTGCTCAACGACGCGAAGAGCGACGTCTCCGGTGTCGTCTACGTCGGCCCCGACGCGACCACCATCGGCGCCACGGCGGCCGACTACATCGCCGATCTGCTGCCGGACGGCGGCCAGGTCGCGATGATCGAGGGCGACCCCGGCTCCTCCAACGCGATCAACCGCGGCGACGGCTTCACGGCCGCGCTCGCGAAGCACGAGAACCTCGAGCTCGTCGCCTCGCAGACCGCCTCGTGGGACCAGACCAAGGCGCAGGAGATCGCGACCACGATGCTCACGGCGAACCCCGACATCAAGGCGTTCTACTCGCAGAACGATGGCATGGCGCTCGGCGTGCAGGCCGCCATCGACGCCAAGGGCCTCACCGGGAAGGTGATCCTCGTCGGCACCGACGGCATCCCGCAGGCCAAGAAGCAGATCCTGGCCGGCGACTACACCGCCACCGTCAGCGAGCTGCCGACGACGGAGGGCGCGACCGGCGTGGACGCCGCGCTCTGGCTCCTCGCCGGCAAGGAGGTGCCGGGCTGGATCGACGTGCCCGCCTTCATCATCGACAGCGAGAACGTCGCCGACTACGAGACCGGGATGCCGTGACCCGCGGCTGACCCCGCGCTCCGCCGGGACCCCTCCGGCGGAGCACACTCTCGGCAAGGCCCCTCTCGATCAGGAAAGAAGACGGAACATGGCCGAGCATCTGCTCGAGGTCCGCGGCATCGCGAAGTCGTTCCCGGGCGTCCGCGCCCTGGACGGCGTGAGCTTCACCCTCGAACGCGGGGAGATCCGCACCCTCGCGGGCGAGAACGGCGCGGGGAAGAGCACCCTGCTCAACATCCTCGGCGGCGCCCTCCGCCCCGACCGCGGCTCGATCACCATCGACGGCGTGCGGCGGATGGAGTACACCTCGCGCCAGGCCCTCGCGGAGGGGGTGCGGATCGCGCACCAGGAGCCGGCCATCGTGCCCCAGCTCACGGTGACGCAGAACCTGCTGCTCGGGCGCACGCGCGCGCAGCGCGCCTCCGCCCAGGACGACCTCGACCAGGCCCTCCAGGACGTCCACCGGATGGGCTTCCCGATGGACGGGCGGACGCCGGTCGGCCGGCTCAGCCCGGCGCAGCGGCACGCGCTCACCATCGCGCGGGCCTTCGCCTTCGGCGCCAAGATCGTCGCCCTGGACGAGCCGACGACGAGCATGCTCGAGCACAACGTCGAGGGCGTGCTGACCCGGGTGCGCGAGATCGCGCACGGGCGGGGCGTCGGCGTGATCTACGTCTCGCACAAGATGCCGGAGGTGATGAGCGTCTCGGACACGGTCGTCGTCCTCCGCGACGGGCGGCCCGCCTACGACGCGCCGATCGCCGAGACGTCCTCCGAGGACATCGTCCGGCGGATGGTCGGGCGCGAGCTGCTCTCGTTCGAGCGGCGGCACCCGGTCGCCGCGGACGCCGAGGTGCACTTCGAAGCCTCCGGCGTCACGCACCCGAGCGGCGTCGGGCCGGAGTCGATCCAGGTGCGGCGCGGCGAGGTCGTCGGCATCGCGGGCCTGGTCGGCTCGGGGCGCACCGAGTTCCTCCGCGCGCTGATCCGCGCCGACGAGGGCAGCGAGGGCACGGTCCGGCTCGCCGGCCGCACGCTCAAGGTGCGCTCGCCGCGCGACAGCCGCGACGCGGGGATCGCCTTCATCCCGGAGGACCGCAAGCACCAGGGACTCGTGCTGCAGACCCCGGCCTACGCGAACGTCGCCCTCACCTCCGATCGGCAGCTCAACGGCTTCGGTCCGTTCATCAGCACGAAGCGGCAGATCGCGACGGCGGAGGAGATGGGCCGGCGGATGTCGCTGCGCCCGGCCGACGTCCGGCTGAACGCCCGCCAGTTCTCCGGCGGGAACCAGCAGAAGATCGTGATCGCGAAGTGGATCTGGCTCGGCGCGAGCGTCTTCCTCTTCGACGAGCCGACCAAGGGCGTCGACGTCGGCGGCAAGGTCGAGATCTACGAGCTCATCGACCAGCTCGCCTCCGAGGGGCACGCGGTGATCGTCGTCTCGAGCGACCTGCCCGAGATCATCTCCCTCAGCGACCGGGTCCTCGTCATGAGGGCGGGCCGCTTCGTCTCCGAGCACATCGGCGACGACATCACCGAGCACAGCATCGTCACCAACGCCATGGGCGTCGCGAAAGGAATCTCATGACCTCCCCCGAGACCGGGGGCGTCGCCACGCCGCCCCGCCGCTCCTTCAACCTGCAGGCCTTCGGCATCTACCTCGCCGCGGTCGTCCTCTTCGTCGTCCTCGGCGTCCTGAACCCGAACTTCCTCACCCTCGGGAACCTCCGCGACGTCGCGGTGTCGGCGAGCGTGAACGCGATCATCGGCATCGGCCTGACCTTCGTCATCATCACCGGCGGCATCGACCTCGCGGTCGGTGCGATGGCGAGCTTCGTCGGCATCGTCAGCGCGTCGCTGCTGGTCAACGGCGGGGTGCCGCCGCTGCTCGGACTGGCCGCGGGCATCGTCCTCGGTCTCGTCTGCGGCGGGATCAACGGGCTGCTCGTCACCAAGCTCAACCTGCCGCCGTTCATCGCGACGCTCGGCACGATGAGCGTCTTCCAGGGCGGCGCGTACGTCGCCACGAACGGCAAGCCGGTCTACGACGTGCCGAAGGAGTTCATCCTGCTGCTCAACAGCTACGTCGGCGGTGTGCCCGTCGTCGTGCTGATCGTGGCGGTCGTCGGCATCGCGGCCTGGCTGCTGCTGCGCAAGACCGTCTTCGGCCAGAACGTGATCGCGGTCGGCGGCAGCGAGGAGACCGCCTGGCTCTCCGGCGTGCGGGTGCACCGGGTGAAGATCGCGGTGTACTCCATCTCCGGCGGTCTCTCGGCGCTGGCCGGCCTGGTGATCGTCGCCCGGATCAACGCGGCGCAGCCGGACGCGGGCAGCCCGTACCAGCTGACCGCGATCGCGGCCGCGGTCATCGGCGGCGCGAACCTGATGGGCGGCGAGGGCCGCATCGCGGGCACCCTGGTCGGCGCGCTGATCCTCGGCGCTCTCACCAACGGCCTGGTGCTGCTGAACGTGCCGAGCTTCTACGAGCAGATCGTGACCGGACTCGTCGTCCTCATCGCGGTCACGCTCGACCAGGGCAGCAAGGGCTGGCCGATGCTCTCGCGGGGAAGGAAGAAGCAGCGCGAGGACGTCTCCGCCCCGCCCACCGAGTCGACGCCGTCGGTGCGCGCATGACGGCGCGGCTGACGATGCTCGACGGGGCCCGCGTCCTCGTGACGGGCGGCTGCGGGCTGATCGGCCGGCCCACGGTCGCGGCGCTGCAGGCGGAGGGGGCGGTGGTCACCGTCCTGGACCGGGTCGCGTCGGACGCGGACGTCCGCTCGATCGTCGGCGACGTGACCGACCCGGCCGTGCTGGCGGAGGCGGTCGCCGGGCAGGACGCGGTGGTGCACCTCGGCGGCTACGCCGGGCTGGGCATGGCGGACGCGGTCGAGACCTACCGGGTGAACGCGGTGGGCAGCTTCGCGGTGTTCGCCGCCGCCGCCGCGGCCGGTGTCGCGAAGGTCGTCTACGCCTCGAGCATCAACGCCAACGGCTACCCGCTCGGCGCCGAGCAGGTGCTGCCGCCGGTCTTCCCCTACTCCGAGGATGCGGTGCCGCGGATCTCGGACGAGTACTCGCTGTCGAAGCTCGCGACCGAGGACGCGGCGCGGATGGCGCACGCGACCTGGGGGCTGAGCCTCACCGGGCTGCGCTACCCGCTGGTCCGCGACATCACCGTGGACGGCGGCCGCGTGTTCGGCGCGCACCTGCGGGCGGTGCTGGCGGCCGACCCGCGACGGCAGGCGGCGGAGGGCTGGAGCTATCTCGACGCCGCGGACTCGGCGCGGGCCGTGCTCGCGGCGCTGCTGCACGAGACGCCGCCGGCGCCGGGGATCCTGGTGGCCGCTCCGCTCACCTATCTGCGCGGGAGCACCGCGGACGCGCTCGACGCGATCGCCCCGGACGTCCCGCGCGGGCGGCTCGAGGGGCGCGCGGTCGGGCTCGACCTGACCCGCTCCCGCGAGCTGCTCGGCTTCGAGGCGCGGGTGCTGCTCGACGACGTCGCGCCGCAGGAGCTCGCCGACGTGGCGCCCGCGGGGGCCGGCGCGTGAAGCTCTCGCTGCTCGGCCTCGGACCGATGGGCGCGCCCATGGCGCGGAACCTGCTCGCGGGCGGGGCGCTCACGGTGTGGAACCGGACGGCGTCGCGGGCCGCGCCCTTCGCGGAGCTCGGCGCCGTGGTCGCGCCGACCCCTGCGGCGGCGGCCGGCGATGTCGTGCTGACGGTGCTGCCCGATCTGGTGCAGGTGGAATCGCTGCTCGAGCGCGAGGACGGCCTGCTCGTGGGCTGGCGCGCGGCGGGGATCGCCGCTCCGGTGCTCGTCGTGCACGGCACGATCTCGCCGGTCGCGGTCGCGGGGCTCGCCCGCCGCCTCGCCGCGGAGCACGGTGTGCAGGTGGTCGACGCCCCGCTCAGCGGCGGAACGGTCGGCGCCCGCGACGCGACGCTCAGCATCATGGTCGGCGGCGCCGACGAGCCGGTGGCCCGCGTGCTCCCCGTCTTCGAGCGGCTCGGGCGCACGGTCCGCCACCTCGGACCGAGCGGAGCGGGCGCCACCGCCAAGCTCTGCAACCAGATCGTCGTCGCCGGCACCGTCGCCGTGGTGTCGGAGGCTCTGCTGCTCGCCCGGAGCGCCGGCCTCGACCCCGCCACGGTCGTCGAGCTCCTGCAGGGTGGACTGGCGCGCACCGAGGTCCTGGAGCAGAAGAGCCGCAAGTGGCTCGACGAGGACTTCGCCGAGGGCGGCAGCGCCCGCAACCAGCTCAAGGACCTGCGCTTCATCGCCGAGTCCGCCGCCGCGGAGGGCGTCGTGCTGCCGACCACCGCCGCGGTGACCGCGCTGTTCGAGAGGATGATCGCCGAGGGCGACGGCGACCTCGACCACACCGGCGTGCACCGCACGCTCGCCGGGCTCGCCCGCCGACCGGAGGAGCCGCATGCCTGACCTCGTCGTCATCGACGCGCACCACCACCTCACCGACCTGCGCCGCTCGTACCCGTGGCTGGAGGGACCCGCCGAGCCGTTCCGCTACCACGGCGACGACCGCCCGCTCCGCCGCTCCTACAGCGTCGACGACTACCGCGCGGACGCCCGCGGCGTGACCCTGCTCGCCTCGGTGCACGTCGAGAACGGAGCCGCGGACGCGCTCGCCGAGACCGCGTGGATCGACGCGCTCGCGCGGGAGAGCGCGGTGCCGACCGTGCACGTCGCGCACGTGTCGCTGCTCGATCCGGAGGCGCCGCGGCTGCTCGAGGAGCACGCCGCGTTCGCGGTCACGCGCGGTGTCCGCGACATCCTGAACTGGCATCCGGACCCGGTCTTCAGCCACCGGGACCGGGGCGACATCCTCGGCGATCCGGTCTGGCGGGCGAACTTCGGCCGGCTGCAGGGGCTGGGGCTCTCGTTCGATCTGCAGGTGTTCCCCGCGCAGCTCGCGGAGGCGGCGGCGCTCGCCGCGGACTTCCCGGGGACGGCGATCGTGCTCGATCACCTGGGCATGCCGATCGGGCGGGATCCGGAGTCGGTCGCCGAGTGGCGCGCGGGCCTGGCCGCGGTCGCCGCGCAGGAGAACACCGTCGTCAAGATCTCGGCGCTCGGCACCAATGACCACTCCTGGACCCGGGAGTCGATCGCGCCGTTCGTCCTCGAGACCCTGGAGGTCTTCGGGCCGGACCGATCGATGTTCGGCAGCAACTTCCCCGTGGACGGGCTCTACAGCTCCTTCACCGAGCTGTACTCGGCGTTCGACGCGCTGACGGCGCAGCTCTCGCCGGCCGAGCGGCTCGCGGTCTTCGCGGGGACGGCCGACCGGTTCTACCGGATGAGGGTGGCGCTGCCGCGAGCGGAGTGACGCGACGGCGTCCGCGGAGAGGTCGCGTTGCTCTCCCGGTCGCCTCTCGACCGGTCGGCGGCGCGGGCCTAGGGTGGCTGCGACGGCGGTCCGGGACGACTCCGGGCAGGCCGTCGCCGAGCGGAGGGAAGCCATGTCCTCGACCGTCCCCGAGGCCGGCGGCGCACCCGCCGCGGAGCCGAGCGCGGCGAGCCTGCGCACCTTCGGCTGGATCCTCGTCAACACCGCGGTCGCGAACGTGACGACGAGCTTCCTCTGGTTCGCGCTGACCTTCTGGGTGTATCTCGAGACGCGGTCGGTGCTCGCCACCGGGATCATCGGCGGCGCGTACATGCTGCTCGTCGCGGTCTTCGCGATGGCCTTCGGCACGATCGTGGACCGGCACCGGAAGCACCGGGTGATGCTGTTCGCCGGGGCGGTGACGCTGGTGTCGTTCGGCGTCGCCGGCGGCCTCTACCTCGCGCTGCCGGAGGCGACGCTGCTGGACTTCGGCGGGCCCTGGTTCTGGGTCTTCTCCGGCACGGTCCTGTTCGGCGCGGTGATCGAGAACATGCGGAACATCGCCCTGTCGACGACGGTGACGCTGATGGTGCCGGTGGAGCGTCACGCGAACGCGAACGGCCTGGTCGGCACGGTGCAGGGGCTCGCCTTCGTGGTGACGAGCGTGTTCAGTGGGCTCTCGATCGGCCTGCTCGGCATGGGCTGGACGCTGCTGATCGCGATCGGGGTCTCCGCCGCGGCACTCGTGCACCTGCTGTTCCTGCGGATCGCCGAGGCGATCCCCGCGGCGGCCGGCTCGCGGGCCCCGCTGATCGATCTGCGGGGGAGCATCACGGCGGTGCGCGCGGCGACCGGGCTCTTCGCGCTGATCGTCTTCTCGACCTTCAACAATCTGATCGGCGGCGTGTACCTCGCGCTGATGGATCCCTACGGGCTCGAGCTGTTCCCGGTGGAGCTGTGGGGCGTCGTGCTCGGCGTGACCGCGACCGGCTTCATCATCGGCGGGCTGCTGGTCGCGAAGCTCGGGCTCGGCCGGAACCCGATCCGGACGATGCTGCTGCTCGTGATGGCGATGGGCGTGATCGGCGCGGTCTTCACCCTCCGCGACTGGTGGTGGCTGTACGCCGGCGGCATCTGGGTCTACATGACGCTGATCCCCGCGGTCGAGGCGGCGGAGCAGACGGTCGTGCAGAAGGTGGTGCCGTTCGAGACGCAGGGGCGGGTCTTCGGCTTCGCGGCCGCGCTGGAATCGGCGGCGGCGCCGATCACCGCGTTCCTGATCGCGCCGATCGCGGAGTTCGCGCTGATCCCGTACATGGAGTCGGCGGACGGGCGGGCGGCGTACGGCTGGCTGCTCGGCGACGGGGTCGGGCGGGGCATCGCGCTCGTGTTCCTGATCGGCGGGGTGATCATGGTGGTCGCGGCCGGCGCCGCGATGCTCACCCGCTCGTACCGCACGATCTCGGCGCAGTACCTGTGCGCGGAGCCGCCGGCGGACGACGTCCTTCCCGAACCGTCGTCGGACGACCTCGAGCCCGCGCCGGGGGAGAGCTCGCTCGACCAGCAGCGCTGACGGCCGGCGTGAGAAGAGGGTCCCTCCGCTGACGGGGAAGGCCGGGCGGTGTCGGCTGATGCTGGGCGCGGCCCTGTCCCGAGCGAGGTGGATCTCAAGACGCCCGCTTCGAGGGCTACGCGATCAGCATGCTGCGGACGCCCTGCGGGCGCTGCTTGTTCAGCGCGCTTCGGTCGGGGTGCTGCCGCGGGGCGCCCCCTGCATGCTGGTCGAGTAGCGGCGGAGCCGCGTATCGAGACCCCGCGTCCCCAGCGCGGTGGACGCCGAGGGCGGCAGCGCCGGCGCCGCTCAGACGCCCCGCGGGGTCTTGTCGCGCAGTGACCACACCGCCGCGCTCGCGCCGAGGAGCAGGAGCGCTCCGCCGCCGAGCGCGAGCGCGCTCAGCGGAACGCCGAGGTCGCCGACGGCCCGCGGCTGGAACCCGCCGTGGAAGACGAGCCACGGCGCCGCGACGCTCGGCACGAGGTTCCGCGGGTCCCACGGCCCCAGGATCGGCAGCAGGTAGTAGGCCAGGGCGAAGACGGTGAGCGAGAACGCGCGCTCCCGTGTCAGCGTCGCGACGAGGAAGCCCAGCGCCCCGAACGCGACCCCGATCAGCACGAAGGCGGCCGCCACTGCGCCGACCGCCGCGGGATCGGCGGACGGCGGCGGCGACGATCCGTCGACGGGGAACGGCCTCAGCTGCGCGGTGACGAGCCCGGCGACGGCCGCCGTCAGCACGAGCGCCGCGCCGAAGGCCAGGACGGCCATGACGAGGAGCGCCGCTTTCGCGCCGACGAAGGTGCGCGCCCGGCGGACCTGCGGCCACCGCACGATGATCGATCCGCCGCGGAGATCCGTGGTCGCCGCGAAGAGCCCCGTCGCGTAGCCGAGGAGCGGGGTCACGAGGAACACCGCGAGGCTCAGCCCCGTGCCGACCGCTCCGAGCGGAGTCAGCGCCGCCGAGGCCGCCGTCGCCGCCTCGAAGTCGTAGCGGAGAGGATTGTCGATCTCCGTCCGCCCGTCCTCGTGAGTGGTCACGCTCACGGGCTCCGCCAGTGCCTCCTCTACGGAGTGCCCGGCCGAGCGGTACTCCGCGGCGGTCCTCTCGAACAGCGCCGCCGTCGACCGTGCATTGCCGACGTCGGTCACCGCGCTCCAGACCGCGAAGACGGCGCCGGCGAGCAGGAGGACGAGGAGGAGCCGGGAGGCGACCGCGCCGCGCAGCTCCCTCCGGACCTCGCCGCCCAGGGACCTCATCGCTCCTCCGCCCGTCCTCTGCATCCGTCTTCTCCTCCTCGTCGAAGAAGGACCGACCGGTGTCCGGCCTCATCGGCATGGTCTTCTGCGTATGGTTACGAGCGTCCTCCGAATCACCGGGGTCGGCAAGGGCGTGACGCGGAACGAGGGGCCGCAGCCGCGTCGCGTCGCGTCGCGTCAGCAGCTCAGGGTGCGAGGGAGCAGCTGCAGGTTTGACCCGCCGTGCCCGGAGGGGCGGATCTCGATACGCGCCCTGCGGGCGCTACTCGATCAGCACGCTGCGGCCGGCGGGCTGCCGTGGGGCGGGGCGGGCCGTTCATGCTGGTCGAGTAGCGGCGCAGCCGCGTATCGAGACCCCACGTCTCCAGGCGGGTGGATCTCGATACGCCCTCTGCGAGGGCTACTCGATCGGCATGGCTCTGCCGACCCGGCATCGCAGGGCGGCGCCTCCTTCATGCTGGTCGAGGAGCGGCGCAGCCGCGTATCGAGACCCGCCGACCCGGCGCCGCTACAGTGACCGGCATGACCCCCTCGCGCGTCCTCGCACCCGAGCCTCCCGCCGACGGCTCGAAGCCGAAGGGCCCCGCGTCGTACTTCCCGAGCATCGAGACCACCTACGGCCGTCCGGTCCAGGAGTGGCTCGACCTGGTGGACGAGCGGCTCGACTCCGAGACGCACATGCAGGTCGTCTCCTGGCTGAAGACCGAGCACGGTCTCGGCCACGGGCACGCGAACGCCCTCGTCGCATACGTCAAGGCGGCCCGCGCCTAGCCGGCCCTTCCCGCGCAGAACCATCAGCCAGGAGTCGTTCTCATCGCCCCCTCGGCGACCGCATGCCTTCCGAGCTATGATGCTAATTAATAGTCATTGACTCGGGAGGGCCGTATGTACGTCGCCCCCGACCTGAGCAGCGAGGAGAGCGACGTCCGCGCCGCGATTCTGGAGCTGAGCGACTCGCTGAGGTACCAGGTGCGTCAGGGCAACCGGTGGACGGCGTCGCTCCGGCGGATGACGTTCGCGCGGAACGTGCAGGGGTCGAACAGCATCGAGGGCATCCACGCCAGCGTCGACGACGTGGCGGCGATCGCGCAGGGCGAGAGGCCCGTCGACGTCGACGAGGAGACCGAGCGCGCTCTCGCGGGCTACCAGCTGGCGATGACCTACGTGCTCCAGCTCGCGCAGGACCCCGTCGTGGTCGACCCCACCCTGATCCGCAGCCTGCACTACATGGCGACCTCCTACGACCTCTCGAAGCGACCGGGTCGCTATCGGACGGGACCCGTCTTCGTGCAGCGGGAGATCACGGGGGACATCCTCCACGAGGGAGCCGACGTCGATGCCGTCCCGGGTCTGATGGAGGAGCTGGCGGACACGATCGTCGTGACCGGCGACCGTCTCGTCGACGCGGCGATGGCGCATCTCAATTTCGTGCTCGTCCACCCCTTCAAGGACGGCAACGGGCGCATGGCCCGCGTGCTGCAGTCCCTCGTCCTCGCCGCGGACGACGACGTCTCGCCCGTCTTCCTCTCGATCGAGGAGTACCTGGGCCGCCGCACGCAGGCCTACTACGACGTCCTCGCGCAGGTGGGCCGGGGCGCCTGGGATCCTGACTCGGCGACGCCCGAGAGCGTGCGCCCCTGGATCCGCTTCGTCCTCACCGCCCACCTCAACCAGGCCCGGGAGCGCGCCGCGCGCATCACCGCCGCCAGCGACGCCTCGACCGCCCTCAGCGAGCTGCTGCGAGCCGCGGGCATCGACGACCGGGCCCTGGATCCGCTGTTCGACGCGCTCTTCGGTGCGACCGTCAGCCGCGGCCGGTACATCGCCTCCCTGGCGGAGGCGGGAGCATCGATCAGTCCCCAGACCGCCACGCGGGATCTGGCGACGCTCGCGCAGGCGGGTCTCCTCGCGACGAGCGGCGAGAAGCGCGGCCGCGTCTACACCGCGGCCGACCCGCTCCTCCGCCTCCGCCGCGAGGTCGGCCTCGGCCGCGCCTGGCGCGACGTCGACCCGTTCGCGTAGCCGACTCGACCGTTTGGGGACGGCTCGCCGTCGGCTCGCCTCTACTCCGATCGGCGACGGACGAACTCGTCCATGACGGGAACGGTGAAGGCCACGAGCCCGCGGTCCGGCGAGTAGATGATCCCCTTCTCGATCAGCGACTGCCGTGCGGGGCTCAGATTCCGCGTCTTCATCCCGAGTCGGTCGGCCAGGGTCGCGGTGGAGGAGGGCGCGCCGAGGTCGGCGGACATGGCGGTGAGGTAGTTCCGTTCTGTGGGTGTCGCCCGGTCCCACCGTGCGGGGAAGAAGCCCATGTCGAGCTCCTCGTTGCCGCGGAGGAGGGCCTCGCGCGCGTCGTCGAGGGTGATCGTCCGACCGATCGCGAGGTCCCATGCCGCCTGGCCGTAGGTCTGGAGGAAGTACGGGTAGCCGCGGGAGGAGCGGACGAGGAGGTCCGATGCGTCCGTCTCGTAGGAGGCCCCCAGAACGCGCGCGGGATCGATGAGCGCCTGGCGCGCGGCACTGTCGTCGAGGGGCCCGATCTCGCGGTAGTTGAAGAGACGCTCGGCGTAGGAGCGGGCGGCGCTGAGGGTGGACGGCAAGGTGGGGAGCCCGGCGCCGGTGACGTAGAAGGGCCACTCCCGCTGCCCTGCCCGGTGCTGGACGGCGACGATGGCGGCCATCAGATCGGTGTCGAGGTCCTGCATCTCGTCGATGAAGACGCCGAAAGCGATCTGACGCTCGTGAAGAGCGGGCACGAGATCCTCGACGAGTTCGAGGAGGTCGACGTCGATGCGGCCGGAATCGGCGCGGCCCTCGGCGGGCTCGACGGCGATCTCGAAGCCGACGCCTCCGAGCTCGGCGCTGAAGGAACGGATCGTGCCCAGCGCTCGCCGCACCGCCTCAGTCGTTCCGCGACCGCGGTAGAGCCGCCTCGCCGCGAGTGAGATCTCGCGGCCGAGCTTCCGGCGGACCGCTTCCCTCCCTGCTTCGGAGGACTGCGCCTCGATGTCCACCAGCAGCCACTCCGCCCGCTCGGCCTGGGAGCGGAAGCGATTGAGGAGCACCGTCTTGCCGACGCCGCGGAGTCCGTGCAGGACGAGACCGCGACTGTGGCGACCGGCTCGGGAGCGCGCGACGAGAAGGTCGAAGGCGTTGATCTCGCTCTCGCGCCCGACGAGCGCCGGCGGTTGCAGACCGGAGCCCGGGGCGTAGGGGTTGAGGGCAGGCTCCATCTACAGAAATCTACCCGAATCTAAGAAAAACGTTAGACAGCGGTAGAAAGTCTTAGACAGCGATGACGGCGATGACGGCGATGACGGCGATGACGGCGATGACGGCGATGACGGCGATGACGGCGATGACGGCGATGACGGCGATGACGGCGATGGCGGCGATGGCGGCGGCGGCGGCGGGCGGGCCGGTCAGCGGCCCGCGCGGCCGAACTCGAGGAGCTTCGCGAAGAGGTCCTCGAGGAGCCAGCGGGTGTCGAAGGACTCGCAGACGCGGATGGGGTGCGGGCCGACGCCGGGCTGGAGGTCGCCGGCGGTGGTGAAGCGCGGGGCGGGGACGGAGCGCCAGCGGCCGCCGGCGGGGTTCATCACGGCGCCGATCGCTGGGCTGTCGCCGAGGGAGCGGAAGTCGAGCGGGCCGTAGGGGACGGTGGCGTTGAAGGCGATCAGCTGGTCGACGAGGTAGTCGCCGAGCGGGCTCGTGCCGCCCAGCCGCGTGCGCAGCTCGGCGTGGCCGACGCCGACCATCGTGTAGACGGGCATCGGGATCTGCCAGACGGCGACTCCGGAGGCGAGCACGGCGTTCGCGGCGGCGACGTCGTTGATCAGGTTGAACTCCGGGTGGTAGGCGGCGATGCCCTCGTAGGGCGGGCCGCCCACCCAGACCACGACGACGTCGCGCTCGGCGATCGACGGCTCCGCCAGCAGCGCCGCGGCGACGTCGGTGAGCGGGCCGAGCACGGCGATCCACAGCCGGCCCTCGCCGTGAAGCGCCTCCTCGACGATCACGCGCGAGCCCTCGGACGCCACGGACTCCGCGGAGCTGCCGGCGACCAGCGCCGCGGACGCCCCGTCGACGACCCGCACGTCGGCCCCCGCGAGGGCGACCACGCGATCGATCTCCGCGCGCGACTCCCGCAGGCTCCCGGGCCGGCCGAAGTGCGCCGCCACGAGCGCCCGGACGTCGAGTGTCGCGCTCAGCAGCGCCTGCACGATCGCGAACTGGTCGTCGGCCTCGTTCGCGGCGTCGGTGCTGACGATCACGCGATGCGGCGGCGGCATCACGCCGACTCCCGCTGCACGAGCGTCGTCGCGAGGATCGGCTGCCGGTCGACCTCGCGGCCCGCCACCACGGCGACCACTGTCTCCGCGGCGACGCGCCCCATGTCCTCGAGCGGCTGGCGGATCGTGGTCAGCGTCGGGTCCGAGGTGGTCGCGATGACCACGTCGTCGAAGCCCACGACCGAGATGTCGGCGGGCACCCGCCGGCCGGAGGCCTGCAGCACGCGGATCGCGCCGTTGGCCATCAGGTCGGAGGAGGCGAAGACGCCGTCGAGGTCGGGGTGGCGCTGCAGCAGCCGCGCCATCGCGGCCGAGCCGCTCTCGAGGGTGAACTCGCCGTGCACGATCGGGCTGTGATCCAGCCCCAGCTCGGTCAGCTCGTCGCGCCAGCCGCGGATGCGGTCGCGGGCGGGCTCCATGTCGTGCGGGCCGGCGATGATGCCGAGCCGGCGCCGGCCGGAGTCGGCGAGCGCGCGGGCGGCGAGCCGGCCGCCGCCGTAGTTGTCGGAGTCGATCACGATGGCGTCCTCGGCCAGCGCGACCCGCGGCCGGCCGACCCAGGCGATCGGCACGGGGGAGTCGGCGAGCGCCTGCGCGAGGTGCGTGATCTCGTGCTGGAGGATCACGATCGCCCCGTCGACCGCGCGCGAGCGGAGGAACTTGGGGATGCGGTCGCCGTCGTCGTGGTCCGCGGGCAGCAGCACCGGCTGCACCTCGGCGGCGTAGAGCCCCTTCGCGGCGCCCTTGAGCACCGAGGTGAAGAACGTGCCGGTGAGGCTGTCGAGCTCGTTGAAGGCGACGATCAGCGCGATCGCGCCGGAGCGGCCGCCGCGCAGCATCCGCGCGGCGCTGTTGGCCTCGTAGCCGAGCTGCTTCGCGGCGTGCTCGACGGCGGCCGACATGCGGACGTCGACGTTCGTGCCGCCCGCGAGAACCCGGGCGGCGGTGGCGCGGGACACGCCCGCGGCCCGTGCGACGTCCACGAGCGTGGGTCGGGTCATGGCTGCATCCTTCTGAACGAGGAGGGGAGCCGGCCGGGGCGCCGGATGCTCGATCTCCAGAGTCCCACGGGGACGCCTCCCCCGGGGCCGTGGCGGTCCGATTTGCGAAACTTCTTACAGATACTAGGGGAGATCGATATCTCACGCTGCGGTAACGACTCCGTGATCGCGCTTGCACGAGGGCGAAAGGCCAGCTACCTTGGCGTCCAAGAGATCGTTCTCTTGCTCCCGGTCTCCTCCAGCGAGACCCCCCGCGAATCCCCGACGAAGAGGAACAATCGTGAAAAGAAGACTGACGGCCGTGGCCGCAGCAGCCGCCGCCGTGGCCCTCGCCCTCACCGGATGCTCGTCCGGAAGCGGTGGCGGCGCGTCCGACGACCCGAACGCCGAGGCGACCTTCTGGTCCTTCACCGGCATCAACGCCAAGGACAGCGTCGACGAGTACCTCGCGAAGATGCCCGACGCGAAGATCAAGCTCTCCGAGGTCGGCAGCACCACCGAGACCGCGACCGCCCTCACCGCGGCGCTGGCCGGCGGCAAGGTGCCCGACCTAGTCATGATCCAGAACGACGACCTGCCCCAGTTCGTCGCCAACAGCTCGAACTTCCTCGACCTGCGCACCCTCGGCGGCGACGACGTGGCCTCCGCCTACCTCCCGTGGGCCGCCTCCGCGGCGACCGCCGACGACGGCTCCGTCGTGGGCGTGCCCACCGACGTCGGCGGACTCGGCTTCGCCTACCGCGCCGACCTCTTCGAGGCCGCCGGTCTGCCGACCGACCCGGCCGAGGTCGCCGCGATGTGGAAGGACTGGCCGTCCTTCATCGCCATGGGCGAGAAGTACACCGAGGCCACCGGCAAGCCGTTCGTCGACAACATCGAGACCAGCGTCTTCTTCTCGACCGTCAACCAGGTCTCCGAGAAGTACTACTCGCCCGACGGCGAGCTCGTCTACGACACCAACCCGCAGGTGAAGGACGCGTTCCAGGTCGCCGTGGACGCCAAGGACGCCGGCATCAGCGCCGGCATCGCCGCCTGGTCCTCGGGCTGGGCCCCCGGCCGCGCCAACGGCGCCTTCGCCGTGACCATCGCGCCGTCGTGGATCCTCGCCGGAATCAAGACCGACGCCCCCGACACCGCCGGGAACTGGCGCGTCACGAGCGTCCCCGGCGTCGGCGGCAACTGGGGCGGCAGCGTCATCGCCATCCCGGCCCGCGCCGAGCACCCCGAGGCCGCCTGGCAGTACATCAAGACCATGATGTCCGCCGAGGGCCAGACCGACCACTTCGCGGCCTCGGGCACCCTGCCCGCCGCCACCGAGGCGGTCGCGAGCGACGAGGTCCGCAACTACACCGACCCGTTCTTCGGCGACTCGAAGATCGGCGAGGTCATGGCCACCTCGGTCGAGCAGTTCCCCTCCTTCTACAACGGTCCCGACACGACGCCGATCAACGGCGCCCTGCTGAACACCCTCGTCGAGCTGGAGGCGGGCAACGTCACCTCCGACAAGGCGTGGACGACGGCCCTCGACACGGCCAAGCAGGCCATCGGCGGCTGATCGCCCCACCCACCCGAGCGGCCCGGCGCCTCGCGCGCCGGGCCGCCCCTTCGACGGAGGTAACCCACGTGTCAACGGCGACAGCCATACGTCCCCCCAGGCAGCGCAAGCAGCCCAGCGTCCCGGTCCAGAAGGCCGCGAGGATCCGCAACTCCCTCTCGGAGCGGATCGCCCCCTACGCGTACGTCGCGCCCTTCTTCCTCATCTTCATCGTGTTCGGGCTCTTCCCGCTGCTCTTCACGTTCTACGTCTCGCTGTTCGACTGGAACCCGATCGGCGAGCAGACCTTCGTCGGCCTCGCGAACTTCCAGCAGCTCTTCGCGGACAGCCGGTTCTGGAACGCCCTGGTCAACACCTTCGGCATCTTCATCATCTCGACCGTGCCGCAGCTGCTCTTCGCGCTCTTCCTGGCGCACCTGCTCAACCACGCGCGGCTGCGCTGGGCGAACTTCTGGCGCATGGCGCTGCTGGTGCCCTACATCACCTCCGTCGCGGCGACCGCGATCGTCTTCGCGCAGATCTTCGACAAGAACTTCGGCCTGATCAACTGGTTCCTCGGCATCTTCGGACTGCCCTCGATCAACTTCCTGGCCACCAACTACGGCTCCTGGATCGTCATCTCGACGATGGTCTTCTGGCGCTGGTTCGGCTACAACACGTTGCTCTACCTGGCGGGGCTCCAGTCGCTTCCGCGCGAGATGTTCGAGGCCGCCTCGGTCGACGGCGCCTCCAGCTGGCAGCAGTTCCGCCACCTCACCATCCCGGCGCTGCGCCCGATCATCGTCTTCACCGTGATCATGTCGACCATCGGCGGTCTGCAGATCTTCACGGAGGCGCTCCTGGTGGCTCCCGAATCGGGCCTCACCTGCGGCGCCGGCCGGCAGTGCCAGACGCTCGCGCTGTTCCTCTACGAGCAGGGCTTCGGCCAGTTCAAGTTCGGCTACGGCTCCGCCATCGGCGTCGTGCTGTTCGTGATCGTCGTGGTCGTCTCGCTGATCAACTTCTACCTGTCCACCCGCACCCGGAAGGCGGCCGTCTGATGTCCGATGTGATCGATCAGGCCCTCCCGCAGGCCCGGGCCGTCGCCACCGGCGACACCCCGAAGGTGCTCCCGAAGCGCCGCGGCAAGGGCGGCGGCGTCGGCTGGCCGACGTACGTCTTCCTCGTCGTCGCCGTGCTCGTCTCAGTGTTCCCCCTCTACTACATGTTCGTCATCGCGTCGGTCGGCGCGACCGCCGTCACGTCGATCCCTCCGCGCCTGTACCCGGGCACGAACTTCTTCGCCATCGCGGAGAAGGTGTTCGACACCGTCCCGTTCATCGCGTCGCTGTTCAACTCGCTGATCGTCTCGCTGAGCATCGCGGTCCTCTCCGCGATCCTCTGCGCGATGGCCGGCTTCGCCTTCGCGAAGCTGCAGTTCCCGGGCCGCAACGTGCTGTTCCTGATCGTGCTGCTGACCATGACGGTGCCGGCGCAGCTGAGCATCATCCCGCAGTACCTGATCGTCTCGGCCCTCGACTGGGTCGACACCCTCCAGGCGATCATCGTCCCGGGTCTGGCCAGCGCCTTCGGCATCTTCTGGATGCGCCAGCACATGTCCACGACGGTCAGCGACGAGCTGATCCAGGCGGCACGCATCGACGGCGCCAACTCCTGGCAGCTGTTCTGGCGCATCGCCTTCCCGGTGGTCCGCCCGGCGGCGTTCGTGCTCGGGCTGATCACGTTCACCGCGGTCTGGAACGACTTCATGTGGCCGTTCATCGTGCTGAAGTCGCCGGAGCTGTTCACGGTGCAGATCGCGCTGAAGCAGCTGCAGGCCAACCGCTCGATCGACGTCGCGCTGGCGATGGGCGGGTCGTTCATGGCCACGCTGCCGCTGCTGATCGCGTTCTTCTTCGTCGGCCGCCGCATGGTGTCCGGGATCATGGACGGAGCGTTCAAGGGCTGATGCACGACGCCTCCACCACTCTCGTCCCCTCCGACCGCACCGACGAGACCGGGGATCGGAGCGGTGGTCGCGGCTGGCGGGACCGCTCCCTCTCCGCGAGCGAGCGGGCCCGTCTCCTCACCGCCGAGCTCACGCTCGAGGAGAAGGCGGCCCAGCTCGGCTCCGTCTGGCTCACCGACTCCGCCGACGACTTCGCCCCGAAGCTCGAGGGCGGCCCCGAGACCGCGGCCGACCCGTTCGACGGCGGTCTCGGCCAGCTCACCCGCGTCTTCGGCACCGAGCCCGTCTCGGTGCCGGAGGGCGTGCGCCGGCTCCGCGAGCTGCAGGAGCGGGTCGTCGGCTCGCAGCGCCTGGGCATCCCGGCGATCGCGCACGAGGAGTGCCTGACCGGGCTCGCCGCGTACGGCGCGACCGCGTTCCCCACGCCGCTCGCCTGGGCGGCCACCTTCGACGAGGACCTCGTCGGCGAGATGGCCGAGGCAATCGGCTCCGACATGCGCGCCCTCGGCATCCACCAGGGGCTCGCGCCGGTGGTGGACGTCGTGAAGGACTACCGCTGGGGCCGCGTCGAGGAGACCCTCGGCGAGGACCCGTACCTGGTCTCGCAGCTCGGCACCGCGTACGTCGCCGGGCTCGAGTCGGCGGGGATCATCGCGACGCTCAAGCACTTCGCCGGCTACGCGGCCTCCCGCGGCGCCCGCAACCACGCTCCGGTGAGCATGGGGCCGCGCGAGATCGCGGACACCGTGCTGCCGCCGTTCGAGGCCGCGCTGCGGCACGGCGGCGCGCGCAGCGTGATGACCTCGTACACCGACATCGACGGCGTGCCCAGCAGCGCGAGCCGGCACCTGCTGACCACGATCCTGCGGGAGAAGTGGGGCTTCGAGGGGACGGTCGTGGCCGACTACTGGGCCGTGCCGTTCCTCCAGGCGATGCACCACGTCGCGGTCGACACCGCCGACGCGGGGCGGCTGGCGATCCGCGCCGGCGTGGACGTCGAGCTGCCGCAGACCGCGGCGTACGGCGAGCTGCCGCGGCTCATCCGCGAGGGCGTCGTCGACGAGCGCGACCTCGATCGCTCGGTCGAGCGCCACCTGCGCCACAAGTTCGAGGCCGGGCTGCTCGACGGCGGGCCGCTGGTGCCCGAGGGCGCCGAGTCGGTGGACCTCGACAGCGCGCGCAACCGGGCGATCTCGCTCCGGATCGCGGAGGAGTCGGTCGTGCTGCTGCGCGACGAGGACATGATCGGGCTGCTCGCCTCCGGCACGGTCGCGGTGGTCGGTCCGGCGGCGGACCAGTTCCGCAGCCTGGTCGGCTGCTACGCCTTCCCGAACCACGTGCTCTCCAAGCACCCGGGGCACGACCTCGGGATCGAGATCCCGACCGTGCTGACCGCCCTGCGCGCCGAGCTCGGCGAGGAGCGGGTGCGCTTCGCGGCCGGCGGGTCGATCACCTCCGCGGACACCTCCTCGATCGCCGAGGCGGTCGCCGTGGCGCGCTCGAGCGACGCAGCCGTGGTCGTCGTCGGCGACGTGGCCGGGCTGTTCGGCGACGGGACCTCGGGCGAGGGCTGCGACGCGGCCGACCTGCGGCTGCCGGGCGCCCAGGACGAGCTGGTCTCGGCGGTCCTCGCGACCGGCGTGCCGACCGTGCTGGTCGTGCTCTCGGGCCGGCCTTACGCGCTCGGCGCGTACGGCTCGGCGCGCGGGGTCGTGCAGGCGTTCTTCCCCGGAGCGGACGGGGCGGCCGCGGTCGCCGGCGTGCTCTCGGGACGGGTCTCGCCGACCGGGCGTCTGCCCGTGCAGATCCCGCGGCTCCCCTCGGCGTCGACGACGTACCTGCAGCCGTCGCTCGGGCTCTCGAACCCCGGCATCACGGCGCTCGACAACACGCCGCTGCACCCGTTCGGCTTCGGGCTCACGCGGGGCGCCATCGCGTACGAGGCGCTGACGGCGCCGGCGGTGCTGGCGGTGGACGGGGCGCTCGACGCCGCGGTCACCCTCCGCAACGGCGGCGAGGACACCGTCGAGGTCGTGCAGCTGTACGCCGCCTACCCGACCTCGCCCGTCGTGCGGCCGGCGGCGCAGCTGCTCGGCTACGCGCGCGTGCCGATCGCCGCGGGGGAGTCGCTGACCGTGCACTTCCACGTCGAGGCGGCGCGGCTCGCGGCGACCGGCGAGGACGGCGCGCTCAGCGTGGACCCGGGCCCGCTGCGCCTGATCGCCGGCCCGTCGGCCGCCGACGCCGCGCAGACCGCCGACGTCACCCTGACGGGCGCGCGCCGCGTGCTCGCCGAGCGCGCCCTCCGCACCCCCTGGTCGGTGACCCGGGGCTGACCCGCCACCCTGGTGACGTCGGATCTACTTGGAAGAGACGCCCGCGGACATGCTGGTCGAGTAGCCCCGCAGGGGCGTATCGAGACCCGCGCACCCCAAGGACGTCGGCCTCTTCCCCGCCCTGCGATGGCGCCGGAGGCGCCCCCTCCGCTCGATACGCGCCCTGCGGGCGCTACTCGATCAGCATGAGGCGGAGCGCCCCTTCGTGGCGGTCCAGCAGCCGCAGCGCCCCCTTTCATGCTGGTCGAGCAGCCCCGCAGGGGCGTATCGAGACCCACCCTCCTGGTGACGGCTGATCTCGATACGCGCCCTGCGGGCGCTACTCGATCAGCAGGAGGCGGCTCCGCAAGGGGCCTGCGCCCGCCGTCCCGCGCGCCTACCGTGAACAGCAGCACCCCCGGCGCGAGGACGCGCGCGGGGCCGGACTTCTCGAGGAGAGACATGCCTGCACTGACCGACACCTTCACCCTGTCCAACGGGGTCGAGATCCCCAGGATCGGCTTCGGCACCTGGCAGATCGAGGACGGCGCCGACGCCTACGACGCGGTGACCACGGCGCTCGAGGCCGGCTACCGCCACATCGACACCGCCCGCGGCTACGGCAACGAGGCGAGCGTCGGCCGGGCCCTCCGCGACAGCGGGATCCCGCGCGACGAGGTCTTCATCACCACGAAGCTGCCCGCCGAGGTCAAGGACCACGCCGGCGCGAAGGACAGCTTCGAGACGACGATGGCGGCGCTCGAGCTCGAGCACGTCGACCTGTACCTGATCCACGCCCCGTGGCCGTGGTCGGACATGGGCTCGGACCACCGCGACGGCAACATCGCGGCCTGGAAGGCGATGGAGGAGATCTACGACTCCGGCCGCGCCCGCGCCATCGGCGTCTCCAACTTCTCGGTCGACGACCTGGAGTCGCTGATCGCGGCGACGGACGTGAAGCCGCACGCGAACCAGATCCGCTGGTTCGTCGGCAACACCCAGGACGAGACGACCGACTACTGCCGCACCAACGGCATCCTCGTCGAGGGCTACTCGCCGCTGGCGACCGGCGGCCTGCTGGAGAACTCCGACCTCGCCGACATCGCGAAGGCCAACGGCGTCTCCGTGGCGCAGCTCTGCATCCGCTACCTGCTCGAGAAGGACGTCCTGCCCCTGCCGAAGTCGACCACCCCCGCGCGCATCCGCGAGAACGCCCAGGTCGACTTCCCCCTCTCGGCCGACGACGTCGCCCGCCTCGACGCCCTCACCGACACGGAGTCCTGACCCGCCCCCAGAACGCAAAAGTTGCGGTAGTCGCGCCCGACTACCGCAATATCTGCGCACTGGCGGCGGCGCGCTGGTCGAGCAGCTGCACAGCGGCCCGTCACGCAGGCTGAGGAGCCGCACAGCGGCCCCGCATGCTGGTCGAGTAGCCGCGGAGCGGCGTATCGAGACCCCGCGTGCTTGCGGTGGCGGATCTCGATACGCGCCCTGCGGGCGCTACTCGATCAGCATGGGGCGCGCGCAGGCGTCCATGGAGGTCGTGGAGCCGCGCAGCGGTGCCGTGCTCCTGCTGGTGGAACAGCCGCGGGAGCGGCCGCTCGTGCCGGCCGAGCAGCCGCGGAGCGGCTCCCTCTCATGCCGGAAACGCAGCCGCGCAGCGGTTTCCTTCCTGTTGGTCGAGTAGCCGCGGAGCGGCGTATCGAGACCACGCGTGCTTGCGGTGGTGGATCTCGATACGCGCCCTGCGGGCGCTACTCGATCAGCAAGGGCAGCGTTGCGCCCCTCCCTACTTCTCCCGAGAACTCGGAAGTTGCGGTAGTCGAGCGCGACTACCGCAACTTTTGAGGAGTGGGCGGGGGCGGGGCGGGGCGGGCGCGGCGTGTCAGGCGAAGCGGAGCAGGTGGGCGCCGTGGGGCTCGAGGGTCAGGGCGACCGCGCCGTCGGCGACGGGGAGGGGCTCGCCCGTCCAGGCGTCGACGGGGGTGCCGGTGCAGCCGAGGTCGGCGAGGTGCGCGGAGTACTCGCGCGGGGTGTCGCCGAGCCAGAAGACGCCGCGCCACTGGACGTCGCCGTGCCAGGCGCTCCAGACGACGAGGTCGCCGTCGCGGACGATCTCGCGGCTGCCCTCGCTGGACAGCAGGGCCAGGACGTCGTCGTTCGTCAGAAGCGCGAGCGTCTCGGGCGGGGTGTCCGGCAGGTGCCCGCCCATCATCAGCGGCGAGCGCAGCAGGCACCAGAGCGTCACGAGCGTGCGCTGCTCGGCGGGGGTGAACCGCGAGAGGCGGTCCTCGCCCACGTGCGCCCGCACGCCGACCCGGCCCAGCGGCAGCATGTCGGCGTCGGCCCACGCGCCGGGGCGCTGGTGCGGCGCCCAGCGCGCGGCGCGCTGGAACTGCTCCTGCAGGTGCCCCCAGTCGTCCCAGAAGTCGTCCGAGATCCGCCACATCTGCGCGGTGTCCCGGAGCAGCTCCAGGTTCTCCAGCGAGAGCTGCTTGCCCGGCGAGAGGCTCAGCACCATCGGCCGGCCGGTCGCGTCGATCGCGCGGGAGAGCGCGGCGATCTCGTCGGCCTGGATCGGCGGGTAGAGCACGTCGTCGAGCTTGACGAAATCGACGCCCCAGGACGCCAGCTGCGCCATCACCGAGTCGTAGTACTGCTGCGCGCCCGGCACCGTCATGTCCACGCCGTAGTCGTCCGGGTTCCACGGGCAGACGTTCCCGCGGTCGGCGATGTCGGCGCAGGTCGCGTCGGAGCCGAGGATCGGCAGACCGAGCTCGGCGGCCCGGCGGGGGACGCCGCGCATCAGGTGCACGCCGAAGCGCAGCCCGAGGGCGTGCACGCGCGCGGCGAGCGCGGTGAAGCCTCCGGTCGCCGCGGAGGGGAAGCGCCCCACCGCGGGCTGCGGCCGGCCCCAGTCGTCCAGGACCGGCTCCGACACCGCCTGGTAGTCGCTCGTGCCGGGGTCCGGCTCGTACCACTGGATGTCGACGACGACCGTGTCCCAGCCGTGCGGCAGCAGGTGCTCGGCGAGGTACTCGGCGTTGGCCAGCACCTCGTCCTCGGTGACGGAGGAGCCGAAGCAGTCCCAGCTGTTCCAGCCCATCGGCGGGCGGCGGGCGGCCTCGGTGCGTGCGGCGATCATGCCTCCGACCCTGCCACGAGCGAGCCCGCCGCGTCCTCGGCCAGCTCGAGCGACACCGTCGCGAAGGAGTGCGGCGGCAGCGTCACCCGCAGCCCCGTCGCCGTCGTCTCCAACCCCTCGAGCGGGACCGGGCTGACCGCGTCGGCGTCGCCCGGCCGGTTGTGCGCCTGGGGCGAGTCGGCGGTGAGGAGCCGCCCCGTCGCTCCGGTCACGGAACCGCCGCGGAAGGACAGCTCGATCTCCAGCGGCTCGTCCAGGTCGACGTTGGTCATCGAGACCAGCACGCGCCCGTCCTTCACCGAGGCGGACGCGGAGGCGAGCGCGATCTCGCGCCCGTCGACCGCGTGGGTCGGCCCGGCGACCGTGGTCGGCAGTACCGTCGCGTCCTGGTGCCCCTTGTTCATCTCGAACACGTGGTAGGTGGGCGTCCGCACCATCTCGCCGCCGTCGGGGTCGGTGAGCAGCATCGCCTGCAGCACGTTGACGGTCTGCGCGATGTTCGCCATCGAGAGCCGGTCGGCGAAGGCGTGGAAGACGTCGAAGTGGATTCCCGCGACCATCGCGTCGCGGATGGTGTTCTGCTGGAAGAGGAAGCCCGGGTGCGTGCCCGGCTCGACGTCCCACCAGGTGCCCCACTCGTCGAGCACCATCCCGTACTTCTTCTCGGGGTCGTGCACGTCCATCACGGCGGCGTGCGAGCGCAGCAGCTCCTCGATGCCCTGCGCGGCGACGATCGTGCTCCAGTAGGTGTCCGCGTCGAAGTCGGTGGCGCTGCCCTTCGCGTGCCAGCTGCCGCCGATCGTGTAGTAGTGCACCGAGACCGACTCCCACGGCACGGAGGAGAACGGGTGCCCCTCGATCTCGGGGATCACCTCCATCAGCGTCTGCGTCCAGTGCGTGTCCGCGCCGTCGGCGCCGGCCGCGATGCGGTGCAGCGGCACGTCGTTGCCGCTCTGCACGAAGGTGCCGAACTGGCGGGCGAGGTCGGCGTAGGCGCCGGCGCGCATGTTGCCGCCGCAGCCCCAGGTCTCGTTGCCGAGGCCCCAGTAGCGGACGGTCCACGGCTCCTCACGGCCGTGCGAGCGGCGGAGGTCCGACATCGGCGACTTCCCGGAGCCGGTGAGGTACTCGACCCAGTCGGCCATCTCCTGCACGGTGCCGGAGCCGATGTTGCCGGAGATGTAGGCGTCGGCGCCGAGCAGCTCGCAGAGCGCCATGAACTCGTGGGTGCCGAAGGAGTTGTCCTCGGCGACGCCGCCCCACTGGGTGTTGATCAGGCCGGGGCGCTCCTCGCGCGGGCCGATGCCGTTGGTCCAGTGGTACCGGTCGGCGAAGCAGCCGCCCGGCCAGCGGAGGTTGGGGATGTCGAGGGCGCGCAGGGCCTCGACGACGTCCAGGCGGATCCCGCCGGCGTTCGGGACGGGCGAGTCCTCGCCGACCCAGAAGCCGTCGTAGATGCAGCGGCCGAGGTGCTCGGCGAAGTGGCCGTAGACGTGCTTGCTGATGGTGGCGCCGGGCCGGTCGAGGTCGACGGTGACGGTGGTGTTCACGGGGTGCTCCAGGGTGGTGGCGGGCGAGTCGGCAGTGGTCGGGGCGGCGGCGCTCACGCGTCGACGCGGACGAGCCGCAGGACGATCGCGCGGTCGGCATGGAAGGTCGGCAGGTCCAGGCCCGCCTCGCCCAGCAGGCTCCCCGAGTAGGCGGGGGCCGGGGCGTCGGAGTCGAGCGGCACGGTCGCCTCCAGCCACCGCGGACTCTGCCAGGGCGGGCCGAGCGAGCCGGGGCGCGCGGCCTCGACGCGGTAGCGGGCCCGCGGGTCCAGGCCCGGGAGGCGGACGCGGCGGCGCGAGTCCGCCGTCAGCGCCGGTGTGACCAGCGTGTAGAGCGCCTCGGAGCCGTCGGTCGCGACGACGCCGCGCAGCGAGGGCGCGTCGGGATCGGAGTCTCCGCTCCCGACGACCCGTCCCGTCGCGATGAGCCCGCGGTGCTCGCGGTAGGCCGCGATCCAGCCGGCCAGCACGGGCTCCTCGTGCGCGTCCAGCTCGCGGAGGTCCCACTCGATGCCGAAGTGGCCGAGGAAGGCGATCGCGCAGCGGGTGTGCAGGTCGCTGGTGCGGCCGGTGACGGAGTTGACCGGCGAGGCGACGTGCGAGCCGAGCATCTCCGGCGGCACGAGCAGCCCGGTCCAGCGCAGCATCCGCGAGCGGTCCAGCGGGTCCTGGTTGTCGGAGGTGTGCACGCGGTCGGTGCGCTCGAGGATCCCGAGGTCGACGCGGCCGCCGCCGGAGGCGCAGCTCTCGATCTCGAGCTCGGGGTGCCGCTCGCGCAGCTCGTCGATCAGCCGGTAGAGCGCGAGCGTCTGCTCGTGCACAGCGGCGGCGCCGGTGGCGGGGTGCCCGGCGTCGATCAGATCGCGGTTGTGATCCCACTTCAGGTACGCGACGCCGAGGTCGGCGACCAGTCCGTCGAGCACGCCGAGGATGTGCGCGAACGCGTCCGGATTGGTCAGGTCGAGCACCTGCTGGAACCGGAAGCGCGGCGGCAGCTCCTCGCGAGCGCGCAGGATCCAGTCGGGGTGCGCGCGGGCGAGGTCGGAGTCCTCGTTGATCATCTCGGGCTCGACCCAGAGGCCGAACTCCATGCCCCGGCCGCGGACGTGCTCGGCGAGGGGGAGGAGGCCGTCCGGCCAGGAGACGGGGTCGGGCGTCCAGTCGCCGAGGCCCGCGCGGTCGTCGCTGCGGCCGAGGAACCAGCCGTCGTCGAGCACGCAGCGCTCGACCCCGAGGGCGGCCGCGCGGTCGGCCAGCTCGGCGAGGGTCGCGAAGTCCTGCTCGAAGTACACCGCCTCCCAGACGTTGAGGGTGACCGGGCGCGGGCGGAGCGAGGAGCGCGAGACTCCGCGGAGGTAGGCGTGGAAGCGGGCGGCGGCGGCGTCGAGGCCGACACCGAAGCTGCCGGCGATCCAGGGGGAGGAGTAGCTCTCGCCGCTCGCGAGGCGGACCTCGCCGGGGAGGAGCAGCTCGCCGCCGCGGAAGGCGAGCCAGCCGTCGCCGCGCTCCACGGCGTGCTCGTGGTTGCCGCCGATGCCGACGTGGCAGAGCCAGACCTTGCCGTCGGCCGCGTCGAAGCCGGGGGTGCCGATCGCGACGACGGTCGTCGCGTCCAGGCCCGTGCGGCCGCGCCGCGAGGAGCGCGAGTGGCTGCCGGTGACGACGGGGTGGCGCTGCGGGATCTTCTCGGTGCCCCAGCGGCCGGAGAAGTCGAGGATCTCGCGGGCCTCGGTCGGGATCCGCAGGGCGGGGTCGGCGCCGATCACCTCGAGGTGCCCGGTGCCGTCGTTGCGGACGGAGACGCGCGTCCGGAGCAGTCCCGCGGGCGAGAGAACGATCTCCAGCACGACCCCGATTCCGGCCTGCGCATCGTGCGCCTCGACCGTCACGGCGGCGCTCCCGGGCTGCACGACGGCGCCCTCCGCGAGGGCCTCGCCGGCCACCGAGACGGCGTCCACGGTGAGCCGCGGCGACCAGCCGGCGCCCTCGCGGTGCACCCGGAGACCGGGCAGGCCGGCCCAGCCGAAGGTGTGCTCGGGGAGGATCCCGGGCTCGTAGGGCACGTCGGAACCGCCGTCCATCCCCGTCCTCTCGGGGGTTCTTGCGAAACCGGCGAGGTCGTCGTCGCTCGCCTCGATCCGCGGACCCCAGTGCAGCAGGACGGGCAGGTCACCTCCCGACTGAGTGAGGAGGGCGGACACGTCATCGGCGACGAGATGGATCACTCTCGGGGATTGCATGATGACATTCCTACCGTCGATCCTGGTCTGAGTACAGTGAGAGATCGATCTCGACCACCGGCGATCCCGTCGTCGTCCCGCTCACTGCAGATCCACCCCGCTTCGATCCGCCCACCCCGATCACTCACCGCCGAGGAGCATCCATGCCGCTGACCCACCCGGCCCCGCACGAGTCCCGCCTGGAGCGCGGGGTGCTCGACGCCCGGCGGCGGCTCAACCGCGACTACCTGCTCTCGCTGACCGACGAGGGGCTGCTGCAGAACTTCCGCATCGAGGCCGGGATCGGCGACCAGGGCTGGCACCTGCACCCGTCCCAGGAGTCGCGCGAGGCCCGCGGTCTCGACCGGCACTGGGGCTGGGAGACGCCCGGCTCGCAGCTGCGCGGCCACTTCCTCGGCCACTGGCTCTCCGCCGCGGCGCGCGAGGTCGCGGTCACCGGCGACCCGCTGCTGCGCGTCCGGATCGACTCCGTGCTCGACGGCCTCGAGCGCTGCCAGGAGGAGAACGGCGGCGGCTGGATCTGGGCGATCCCGCGCGGCTACCTCGACCGCCTCGCGACCGGCCGCCCGATCTGGGCGCCGCAGTACGCGATGCACAAGCTGCTGATGGGCCTGGTCGACCTGCACCTCGACCTCGGCGACGAGCGTGCGCTCCGGATGGCGCGGGCCGCGACGACCCCGCTGCTGGAGTGGGTCCGCGGCTTCGACGATGCTGCGTTCCAGGAGATCCTCGAGGTCGAGACCGGCGGCATGCTCGAGGTCTGGGCCGACCTCCTCGCGATCACCGGCGATCCCGTCTACGCGGAGCTGCTCGAGCGCTACGACCGCCGCTCGCTCTTCGAGGGCCTGCTCGCGGGCCGCGACGTGCTGACGAACATGCACGCCAACACCACGATCCCCGAGGTGCTCGGCGCCGCCCGCGCCTACGAGGTCACCGGCGACGAGCGCTGGCGGCGGATCGTCGAGGCCTACTGGGAGCAGGCGGTCGTGCACCGCGGCACCTTCTGCACCGGGGGCCAGACCTCGGGCGAGATCTGGACGCCGCCGTTCGAGTTCGCCGCCCGCCGCGGCGAGAAGACGCAGGAGCACTGCACGGTCTACAACATGATCCGGCTGGCCGACGTGCTGCTGCGCTGGACCGGCGACCTCGCCTACGCCGACTACACCGAGCGGAACCTCTGGAACGGCCTGCTCGCGCAGCAGAACCCGAGGACCGGGATGGTCGCCTACTTCCTCCCGCTGGAGGGCGGCGCCCGCAAGGACTGGGGCAGCCCGACCGAGGACTTCTGGTGCTGCCACGGCACGCTGGTGCAGGCGCACACCCGCCACTCCGGTCTCGTCTTCTACCGCGGCGGCGACGCCGAGCTGACGATCGCGCAGCACGTCGACGCGAGTGTCCGCGTGGCGACCGCGGCGGGCGAGGCGGCCGTGCGGGTCGAGGTGCTCGACAACGCCGGCTATGTGGGCCCGGACGCCAACGCGGGGGAGGCGGGCGACGCCCACCGGCCCTCCGCCTCGCGGATCCGCATCGAGGTGGAGTCGGCGGAGGGGGTCGCGCTGCAGGTGCGGATCCGGGTGCCGGAGTGGACCGTCGGCGAGCCGGGCGTCGCGGGCGACTCCGCGCAGGTCGAGCGCCTCGACGGCGCGCTCCTGCTGACGCACCCCGGCGGCCGCACCGGCGTCGACCTCGCCTTCGGCACCGAGATCCGCGCCGTGCCGATCCCGGACGAGCCCGGCACCGTCGCGTTCGTCGAGGGGCCGGTCGTGCTGGCCGGCCTCGTCGACCGCGAGGTGAGCCTCCGCGGCCGCCTCGAGGACGCCCCCGCGCTGCTCGCCCCCGACAACGAGCGGCAGTGGACCCAGTGGCTCCGCGGCTACCGCACCCTCGGTCAGCCCGCCGCGATCCGCTTCCGGCCTCTGCACGAGGTCGTCGACGAACCCTTCTCGCTCTACTTCCCGGTCTCGGCCGGGAGCTGATGGACAGGACCCCCTCCGTGACCTGCGCTCCGCGCCCATGACCGCCTCCACCACCACCGCTTCCGCCACTCGCGCGATGCCCCGCGGCCGGCTGCTGCTGCCGATCTTCGCGATGCTGGTCGGCTTCGGGCCGCTCACCATCGACCTGGTGCTGCCCTTCCTGCCGACGCTGCAGGACGACCTCGGCGTCTCGGTCGCGACCGCTCAGCTGGTCGTCACCGGCGCGACCTTCGGCTTCGCGGCCGGCCAGCTGATCTCCGGTCCGCTCAGCGACGCGGTCGGCCGCAAGTGGCCGCTCGGCGTCTCGGCGGCCCTGCACATCGCGGCGAGCCTCGTCGCGGCGATGACCTCGGACACGGCGGTGCTGCTCTCGGCGCGCTTCGTCCAGGGCGCCGCCTGCACCGCGGCCGGCGTGGTCGTCACCGCGATCGTCCGCGACCTCTACAGCGGCAAGCGGCTCGTGACGATGCTCGCGAACCTCGCCGTGATCGTCTCGGTCTTCCCGATCCTGGTCCCCTCCGTCGGCGCGCAGCTGACCAAGGTGATCGACTGGCGCGGCTCCTTCCTCGCGGTCGCCGCCTGGGGAGCGCTCGCCACCGTGATCGCGCTGCTGGTGCTGCCCGAGACGCTGCCCCGCGAGCGGCGGCACCAGGGTGGACTCGGCCCGTCGCTGCGGAACTCCTTCGGGATGCTCCGCCGGCCACGGGTGCTGGCGCTCGCCGCCGCGTCGGCCGCCGGCTGGTCGGTCGGCTTCGCCTACCTGGCGACCGCGCCGTTCCTCTACACCAACGTCTACGCGGTGGGGCCGGACCTCTACGGGCTGCTGTTCCTGGTCACCTCGCTCGTGACGATCGCGGTCGGGCAGACGACGGGCCGGGTGATCGTGCCGCGGTTCGGGCCCCGCTTCGCGATGTCCGCGTCGGCGATCGTCACGGGCCTCGGCGCCGTCGTGGTCGCGGTGCTCGCCCTCACCGGGACGCAGCCGCTGCTCGTCGTGGTCGGCGCGCTCACCTTCGCGCTCGCGGGGCGCTCGCTCGGCTTCGCGCCGGTGCAGTACCTCTCGCTCCAGGGCCCGTCGAGCGAGGCGGGCAGCGTCACCGCGATCCTCGGCACGGTCAGCTTCACCGCGGCCGGCCTGGTGATGCCGGTGATGGGCGCGTGGGCCGAGATCTCGCTGATCCCGTTCGCGATCCTCCTGCTCGTCGCGGCGCTCGTCGAGGGAGGGGTGGCGCTGCTGTTCCGGCCGGGGTCGCGGCGCTTCGATCCGGGTGCGCGGCGGCTCGAGGACGAGCCGGGGCCGGCGGAGACGACCAGCCCCGCGGCCGACCTCCGCACGCACGACGAGAAGCACTGACATGACCCTCCAGGAAGGATCCACCGTGGAACTCCGCTCCGCCGACTACACCCTGCGCGCCCGCGCGGGCGGCCTCGAGGTGCTCGCGGGCGATCGCGTCCTGTACGCGAACGACCGCCCGCTGCGGGTCACGGTCAAGACCGTCGCCGCGATCAGCGAGTACTCCGGCGCGCCCTACGACGACGTCTCGGTGGGGGACGGCGCGCTCACCGCCACCGGCACGATCACCGTGCGCTCGGGCTCGTCGTTCGCGGTCACCGACGTCTGGCGCGTCGCCGGCGCCGGGTTCTCCGTGCACCGCGAGGTCGAGGTGCTCGCGGCCGGCGGCGACCTCGGCTTCGCCACGGCGATCTCGCTCGGGCTGACCGGGTCCGCCGACCTGCGCGACTACGAGTGCTTCGCGCCCGGCGCCTGGTACCGCGACAACGCCTTCGGGCCGGCCGACGCGATGGGCCGCGACCCCGGCAGCGAGTACTTCTGGCGCACCGAGACCCACTACGCGCTGCCGCTGTTCGCCGCGCAGAGCCTCGCCACCGGGGAGACCGTGGCGCTCTCGCGCTGGGCGGCCGACGTCACGCTGCCGCGTCTGGACGTGGTCCGCTCGGAGAACTTCACCGACCCGGAGTGCACCGTCGGCTCGATCGGCCTGAGCCGTCCGCAGGGCACCACGCTGAACTACCTCTACTACGGCTTCGGCGTGCGGACGCCGCTCGACGAGAAGCCGGCCGGCCTGTCGATCGACTACGTCTACCCCGGCGCCGACGGCGAGCGCCCGGTCGAAAACCCCTACTCCGGGCTCGACTACGACGCGGCACCGAAGTCCCTGCAGCGGGTCAACCACCCGGTCGAGGTCGGCTTCCGCCAGCGCTACGCCGTGGCCGTCGATCTCGGCCGCCACGACGACTTCGCGACGATGATGCGCGCCACCTGGCGCAGCGCCTACGCGCGCCTGCGCGACGACCTGTTCGAGGTCGACAACGAGCGGCACTTCCACCACGGGATGGCGATCCTGCAGCGCCTCACCCGCCGCTACGGCGACTCCTGGGGCCTGCCGTTCGCCTGCCAGCTGCCGGACCTGGACGTCTCGAGCGTCTCGTTCCAGTTCGGCTTCGTCGGCCAGCAGCCCGGCATCGGCTACCAGCTGCTGCGCTACGGCGACCGCGAGGGCGTGCCCGAGGCGTTCGAGCAGGGCGTCGGCATCGTCGACTTCTGGGCGCGGACGGCCCTGCCCGAGTCCGGCCCGCCGCGGATGTGCTTCAACCCCTCCCTCGGCGGCTTCGAGCCGTACCCGCACTACCTGCGGATGCTCGCCGACGGCGTCGAGGCGATCCTCGACGCCTACCTGCACCTGCGCGGCCTCGGCGACGAGCGGCCGCTCTGGCTCGAGTTCTGCCGGCGGACCGCCGACTGGCTGCTCGAGGTGCAGGACGCCGACGGCAGCTTCCACCGCGCCTACAACGCCGACGGCTCGGTGCGGATGGACTCGCGCTCGAACACCCCGAGCGTCATCCGCTTCCTGGTGCAGCTGCACCTGGTGACGGGGGAGGCGCGCTACCGCGAGTCCGCCGTGCGCGCCGGCGAGTGGTCGTTCGCGAACATCCACCGCACCCTGGAGTACCGCGGCGGCACCTGCGACAACGCCGACATCCAGGACAAGGAGGCCGGCATCTACGGCCTGTTCGGCTTCCTCGCGCTCTACGACCTGACCGAGGAGCACCGCTGGCTGGAGGGCGCCGTCCGCGCCGCCGACTACACCGAGACCTGGACCTACGCGTGGTCCTTCCCGGTGGTCGCGCCCTGGCCGAAGCACCCCTTCAACCGGTACTCGATCAGCGGCCAGAGCATCATCACCCTCGGCGGCGGGGCGGACGTCTACCTGGCGGCCTGCTCGTACAGCTACTACCGGCTGTTCCTGATCACCGGCGACGACCACTACCGCGACGTCGCGGAGTTCCTGCACCGCAACACCCGGCAGTCGACCGACGTCGACGGCAGCATCGGCTACGCGATGCCCGGCCTCGGCCACGAGAGCGGCGACTTCGCGAGCCAGACGCTGCGCAGCCACCACCACTGGCTGCCCTGGTGCACCTTCGTCGAGGTCGACCCGTCCTCCCGCCTGCGCGACACCTTCGGCGTCTACGAGATCGCCGACGCCCAGCGCCTGCCCCCGGCCGAGCTGGCGGCCCGCAACCGCATCTACGACCGGTACGGGCGGCAGGACGCCTGACGGCGGGCGGCGGCCGGCGGCACGTCCGGCTCGCGGAATCACGTTCGGCTCGCTGGATCCGCCAGTTCTCACGTGCCGGGGCGTGTTCTGCGTGCCGGACGTCATCCCGGCTGAACTCCGGCTCGACCTTCGGCTCGCGGTTCCGCGTCCGGCTCGTTGGATCCGCCTGTTTCGGCGTGCCGAGGCGTGTTCCGCGTGCCGAAGGTCACCCCGGCGGACGTCCGGCTCGCGATCTCACATCCAGCTCGCTGGTTCCGGCGGTTTCGGCGTGCCGAGGCGCGTTCCGCGTGCCGGAGGTTCCCCTGGTGGACTTTCGGCTCGGCTCGCGGTTCTGCGTCCGGCTCGCTGAATCCGGCGGTTTCGGCGTGCCGAGGCGTGTTCCGCGTGCCGGAGGTTCCCCCGGTGGACCTTCGACTCGCGGTTCTGCGTCCGGCTCGCCGGATCCGCCAGTTCCTGCGTGCCCAAGCATGTTCCACGTGCCGGAGGTCACTCCGGCGGACCTCCGGGGGACCTCCGGCTCGCGGTTCCGCGTCCGGCTCGCCGGATCCGCCCGGTTCAGCGTGCCCAGGCGCGTTCCGCGAGCCGGAGGTCACCCCAGCACCCTCAGCCGCGCCACTCCACGTCCACGCGCACCGCCTCCGCGCCGATCGGCAGCCCGCCCG
Source organism: Rathayibacter sp. PhB151 (assembly GCF_004366415.1). Lineage (NCBI taxonomy): Bacteria > Bacillati > Actinomycetota > Actinomycetes > Micrococcales > Microbacteriaceae > Rathayibacter > Rathayibacter sp. PhB151. The sequence continues at coordinate 127,643 of NZ_SOEN01000008.1, forward strand.
AGACCTCGCGCCCGTCGACCCGCAGCACCGCGTCGCGGAGCGTCCGCAGCCGTGTCCCGTCCGCCGGTGCCAGCCACTCCGCGCCCGGCACCCGCCGCACCGTCAGCGACGCCCGCCCCGGCGACCACTCCAGCCGGTCCACGACCAGCCCGCCGCGCGCCCGCAGCCCCGTCACCGCACCGCGCGCCCACACCGACGGCAGTGCCGGCAGCACCGTCAGCGTCTCGTCGTCCGAGCCGAGCAGCATCGCCGCGACCAGTCCCGGCAGCCCGCCGCTCGCGTCGAGGTTGAAAATCCGCCCCGCGTCGTGCCGGGTCGTCAGCGTCGGCGACCAGTGCTCGACCGCCAGCCACTCCGCGCAGGTCAGCGCCGACTCCGCATCGCCCAGGGCCGCCGCCGCCGTGCCGACCTGCACCAGCCCGAACGCCATCTCCATCCGCCCCGGGGGAGCGGTCGGCGCCTCGGCCCGCCACGCGATCTTCGCGGCCACCGTCGCGGCCGCGGCCGCCCGCAACCGCACGGCCGCCGGACCGTCCCCCTCGAACGCCGCATCGCCCCCGTACCAGAGCGGGTACAGCTGCGAGGCGTGCCGGTGCGCGATCTCCTCCGAGAACCTCGGGTCGATCCACTCCGCCAGCGTGCCGTCCTCCGCCACGCGGTACTCCGGCAGCTCGGCGACCACCCGCGCCCAGCGCTCGTCGAGCGAGTCGTCGCCGCGGGCCCGCCCGAGCAGCGCGGTCGCCCGGGCGGCGTCGCGCAGCACCGCGACGTCGATCGTCGCGTCGACCGCCAGCGGCGAGCGCGCCCCGCCCGGCGTGTTCTCGGGGGAGTAGGACGGCACGATCCGCCGCACCCCGTCGACCACCGTCGTCCCGGTCTCGGCGAAGCGGAGCACGCCCTCGGCCAGCTCCCACAGCCGGTCGTCCACGATCCCGCGGTCGCCCGTCGCGGCGACGGCGTCGGCGGCGAGGCGCAGCACCCAGCCGCCGCAGCCGGTCCAGAACAGGTGCGGGTAGCTCGCCGCGAAGTGGTCCGCGCGGCCGTGCGTCGACATCCGCGACGGCAGCAGCATCCCCTCCGCCCCGTAGACGAGGCGCGCGTTCTCGCGGTAGTCGTCGAGGTGCGGCAGCACCAGCTCCAGGATCGACAGCGCCAGCTCGGGCGTGCCGGTCGGGATCATCCCCGCCATCGCTCCGTTCTGCACGTTGCCGTTGAGCGTGTAGTCGGCGGACCAGGCCGGCCGCCAGGTCCCCTGCCAGACGCCCTGCAGCGTCGGCGGCAGCTCGCCGGTCGAGGCGACGATGTTCGCCCGGCCGCTCAGGTACGCGAGCTCGACGACGCGGCGGCGCGCGCCCTCGTCGCCGGCGCGGGCCTCGTCCCAGAGGTCCTCGGTGAGGACGGCGGAGGAGGCGCCGGCCAGGTCGAGCGCGGAGGCGCCGACCAGGCGGCCGTGGCCGTCGCGCTGCGCCGCGCGCAGGTCGGTCCACGACAGGTCGTCCGCCACCGGCTCCCCGTCCGAGAGCGAGAGGTCGAGGCGGAGGAGCCGGGGAGCGCCGCCCGCGACGGGCGCGACGGAGCGGGTGACGCCTCCGTCGACCTGCCACGGCGCCCCGGTGGCGGCGGTGACGACCGCGCGGACGCGCTCGCCCCCGGTCTCCGCGCTGCCGGTGCCGGCGAGGGCGACGAGTCGCCCCGTCTCTCCACCCTCGACGCTCGCCTCGACGACCGCCGACGCGTCCGGGACCCCGGTGTCGAACGAGGTCGCGTCGCCCGCGCCCAGCCCGAGCTCCACGACGGTCTCGCCGTCGCGGTCGGACTCCACGCACAGCCGGACGCTCTCGCCGCCGTGCGGGGCGAGCAGCCGCACCGCGTGCCGCCCGCCGTCGAGGTCGGTCCACTCGACCGCGACCTCGCCCAGCCGCGGGTCGATCAGGCGGCGGCTCGAGGCGACTCCGCCGGTCGTGCGGATCGAGACGGTCGCGCAGATCCCGAGCGGATCGGTCCAGATCAGGCCGCCGTCGTAGCCGCTGGAGCGCGCGCCGCGGAGCAGCGCCTCGCTCGCCGCATCGGCGTCGCCGGCGAGCAGGGCGCTGCGCAGCTCGTCGCGCACCCCGGCGAGATCGGGCGCGGCGGGCCGCGCGTTGACGGGCAGGAAGTAGCGCTCGTGCGCCAGGGACACGGTGAGCGCATCGGCCGGCCCGTGCACGACGGCGCCGACGCGGCCGCTGCCGACGATCAGCCCCTCCTCCCAGGTCGGAGCGGCGGTGGCGGTGACGAGGAGGTCGGTGCGCGACGATGCGCTGTCGATCGGGGTGATGATCGGTTCCTTTCGGGCTCGCGGGAGTGCCTGATATGTTGCCTGGAACTTCAAATTACCTCTCCCGGTGCGACGGCGCACGGGAGTCGAGAGTAAGGACTCCGCGATGACGCGACCGATCACCCTCTTCACCGGCCAGTGGGCAGACCTCCCGTTCGAGGAGGTGGCCCGTCTCGCCGGCGAGTGGGGCTACGACGGCCTCGAGATCGCCTGCTGGGGCGACCACATCGACGTCGCCCGCTGGGACGACGCTGCGTACGTGCAGAGCCGGAAGGACATCCTCGAGAAGAACGGCCTCCAGGTCTTCGCGATCTCGAACCACCTCACCGGCCAGGCCGTCTGCGACGACCCGATCGACGCGCGCCACCGCGACATCCTCAGCGACCGCGTCTGGGGCGACGGCGACCCCGAGGGCGTCCGCCGGCGCGCCGCGCAGGACCTCAAGGACACCGCTCGCTTCGCCGCCGCGCTCGGCGTGAAGCAGGTCAACGGCTTCTCCGGCTCGTCGATCTGGAAGGGCGTGGCGATGTTCCCGCCCGCCTCCGACGAGTGGATCGCCGCCGGCTACCAGGACTTCGCCGACCGCTTCAACCCGATCCTCGACGTCTTCGAGGAGGTCGGCGTCCGCTACGGCCTCGAGGTGCACCCGAGCGAGATCGCCTACGACTACTGGACCGCGAAGCGCACCCTCGAGGCGATCGGCCACCGGAAGTCCTTCGGCTTCAACTTCGACCCGTCGCACTTCGTCTGGCAGCAGCTCGACAGCGTCGCGTTCATCCTCGACTTCGCCGAGCACATCCTGCACGTGCACGTGAAGGAGTCGATCGCCAATCTCGACGGCCGCAACGGCGTCCTCGGCTCGCACCTGCCCTGGGCCAACCCGCGCCGCGGCTGGACCTTCGTCTCGACCGGCCACGGCGCCGTCCCGTGGGAGCCCGTCTTCCGCGCCCTCAACGCGATCGGCTACACCGGCCCGACCAGCGTCGAGTGGGAGGACGCCGGCATGGACCGCCTCGACGGCGCCCCCGAGGCCCTCGCCTTCGTCCGCAAGCTCAACGCGATCACGCCCCCGGCCGACGCCTTCGACGCGGCCTTCTCCACCTCCCGCTGAGCGGCGCGATCGAGCGGCTGACGCCGCGCTCCTCTTCCATGCTGATCGAGTAGCCCGCGTAGCGGGCGTATCGAGATCCACCGTCGCCGAGACCTCGGCCTGCAGTCCCGCGTTCTGACGACGTCGGGTCTCGATACGCCGCTCCGCGGCTACTCGACCAGCAAGGGGCGCGCACAACATCAGCTGAGAGCAGGGCCCCTCGCCTGACAGCGGAGGCCACCCCTTCTCAGCTGATGTTCTGCAACGCCGCAGGCCCTCCATGCTGATCGAGTAGCACGCGTAGCGGGCGTATCGAGATCCACCGTCGCCGACACTGCGGCACCGCAGTCCCGTTGCGCACGCCTCGCCCGCCGCGCCGTCAGCGCCGGTGCCGGCTCCGGAACTCGCTCGGCGTGACTCCCACCCGCGCGCGGAAGACGCGGGTGAAGTAGCCCGGGTCCTCGTAGCCGACGGCGCGCGCGACGGCCGATACCGGCAGGTCGCCCTCCGAGAGCAGGGCCTTCGCCTCGTCGACGCGGATCCGGAGGAACAGCTCGATCGGCGACGCGCCCGCCCGCTCCTCCGTCCGGGCCCGCAGGGCGCGCAGCGACAGCCCGAGCTCCCTCGCCGCATCCTCGACGCCCGCGCCGGAGAGCGCGATCCGCTCGATCCGGCGGTCGAAGCGGCTCCGCTCCCGCGACTCCGACAGCCGCAGCAGGAGCAGCAGGGCCCGCGCGCTGCTCCGCGCGACGGAGGCGGCACCGGTGTCCTCGAGCGCGTCGAGGACCGCGGCGAACAGGTGCGAGGCGTCGCCCCCGCGCACGTGCAGCACTCCGGCCCCGCGCGGCAGCAGGCCCTCGGCCACGAGGTGCTCGAGCGCGGTGCCGGCGAGCAGCACCCAGTGCTCGGTCCAGCCGCTCGCCGCGGACCGGTAGGAGTGCTCGACCCCCGCCGGCACCCACAGCGCATCGCCCGCCTCGACGGCGCTGGTCTCGCCTCCCACCCGGAACTCGCCCCGGCCCTCCGCGATCAGGACCACCGCGCTCTCCGGCAGCACCCGCTGCCGCACGGGGGAGGAGACCCCCGCGCGCCGCCCGGCCCCGAAGACGTACAGACCGAGCCCCGTCGACGTGTCGGGGGTCCGGTAGCGAGCGCTCGGCGCGGGGTGCAAAAGTCCTCCTCCTGGTCACGTCGGTCCCTGGTGACGGGGATCGGCGGGCGTCACGATGGTGACAGAAGTGCGGACGGTCCGCACGATCCGATCGCAGGGAGGCCGTCGATGCCGACGTCCAACGGCTACGCACTGAGCACGGCGCCGGAGCGCTGGGGTCCGCTCGACGAGGTCCCGGAGGAGGAGCTCGCCGACCGCGACGCGCTCTGGCGGCGCCTCCGCCGCGACGGCTACCTGCTCGTCCGCGGGCTGCTCGACCGCGAGACCGTGCTCGACTTCCGCCGCTGGTACTGCAGGGCCCTCGCTCCGACCGGCCTCTTCGCGGACGAGGACGCCTGGGACTCCGGTCGCGACGACGGCGCGGATCTGGACCTCGCCCGCTTCCGCGACATCCTCTTCTCCTCCCTCGTCCCGAGCCCGGAGTACGCCGCGTTCTGCCGCCAGCCCGCGATCCTCGCGATGATGCGCACGCTGCTGGCCGACGAGATCCACCTGCACCGGAGGAAGATCCTCCGGCAGGTGCGCCCCGGCCAGAAGGGCATCGGCACGGCGACCCAGGCGCACTACGACCTCGTCTACCTGCGCGAGGGCACCCGCAACCTGCTGTCGCTCTGGATCCCGATCGGGGACACGCCGGTCGAGAACGGGCCGCTCGTCTACCTGGAGGGCTCGCACCTCCGCGTCGAGGAGCTCGAGCGCACCGGCCTCCTCGGCCGCCCCCGCTCGCTGACGGCCGACCTCCCGGCCCTCGCCGACGAGCACGACGCCCGCTGGCTCGCCGCCGACATGCGGGCCGGCGACGTCCTGATCCACTCGCCCTTCATCGTCCACGCCTCGCTCGACAACGTCGCGTCCGACCGCCGCCTCCGCCTCTCCACCGACATCCGCTATCAGCGCGCCGGCGACCCCATCGACTGGCGGTGGCAGAACGACTGGTTCGACGGCGACGGCCTCTGACCGCGCGCCTGCAATCCCGCCGTGCTGACCACGCGGGGTCTCGACACGCCGCTCCGCGGCTGCTCGACCAGCAGGGGGTGCGCACAACATCAGCTGAGAGCAGGGGGCATCGCCTGACGGCGGAGGCCACCCCTTCTCAGCTGATGTTCTGCAGCGCCACACGCTCGACGTCGCCCGAGCGGCCCACTTCCTGCTGATCGAGTTGCCCGCGCAACGGGCGCCCTCCATGCTGATCGAGTAGCCCGCGCAGCGGGCGTATCGAGATCCACCATCGCCGAGACGTCGGCACAGCAGGCCCACCGTGCCGGCGACGCGGGGTCTCGATACGCCGCCCCGCGGCTACTCGACCAGCATGCAGGGCGTCCTCTGTTGATCAGGCGACCCCGGGAACGCACGAACGGCCGGCCCCCCGCGGGGAGCCGGCCGTCAGTCGTCCCTACAGCCCCTGCGCGAGGCGGTAGTACGCCGCGTTCGAGCGGATGTCGGCCTCGAAGCCGCGGAGGGTGGTCGACTCGTCGATGACGAGGAGCTCGACGCCGGCGATGCGGGCGAAGTCCTCCCACGCCTCCAGGCCGATCTGCGTCGTCATGACGGTGTGGTGCGCGGCGCCGGCCGTGATCCAGGCCGCGGCGCTGGTGCCGAAGTCGGGGGCGGGCTGCCAGACGGCGCGGCCGACCGGCAGGTGCGGCAGCGTCTGCGGCGGCTCGACGGTGGTCACCTTGTTCGCGACCAGGCGGAAGCGCTCGCGCACGTCGCTCAGCGCGACGACGACCGCGTCGCCGGCATCCGCGGTGAAGACCAGGCGCACCGGGTCCTCGCGGCCGCCGATGCCCAGCGGGTGGATCTCGAGCGACGCGCGCTTCGACGACAGCGACGGCGACACCTCGAGCATGTGCGCGCCGAGGATGAGCTCCTCGCCGGGCGTCATGTCGTAGGTGTAGTCCTCCATCAGGCTGGTGCCGCCGGGCAGGCCGGCGCCCATCACCGCGGCGATGCGGATGAGGACGGCGGTCTTCCAGTCGCCCTCGCCGCCGAAGCCGTAGCCGTCGGCCATCAGGCGCTGCACGGCGAGACCCGGGAGCTGGCGCAGCCCGCCGAGGTCCTCGAAGGAGTCGGTGAACGCCTCGAAGCCGCCCTCCTCCAGGAACGAGCGCAGGCCGATCTCGACCGCCGCACCGTAGCGGAGCGACTCGTGGCGCTCGCCGCCGGGGAGCAGCTCGGGCACCACGTCGTAGCTCTCGACGTACTCCGCGACCAGCGCGTCGATGTCGGCGTCCGTCGCGGCGTCCACGCGCTCGACGAGCTCGTTCACGCCCCAGGTGTTGACGCTGACGCCGAGGCGGATCTCGGCCTCGGTCTTGTCGCCCTCGGTGACGGCGACGTTGCGCATGTTGTCGCCGAAGCGGGCGACCTTCATGCTCTGCGAGGCCGACCAGCCGGCCGCGGCGCGCGACCAGATGCCGATCGACTCGGTGACGCGGGCGTCGCTGGCGTGGCCGACGACCGTCTTCCGCGGCACGCTCATCCGGCTGAGGATGTAGCCGTGCTCGCGGTCGCCGTGGGCGGCTTGGTTGAGGTTCATGAAGTCGAAGTCGATGTCCTGCCACGGCAGGGCCACGTTCGCCTGGGTGTGGAAGTGCAGCAGCGGCTTGGCCAGCGCGTCGAAGCCGTGGATCCACATCTTCGAGGGGCTGAAGGTGTGCATCCAGGTGATGACGCCCACGACGGAGTCGTCGGAGTTCGCCTCGATCATCGTGCTGCGGATCGCGTCGGAGCTCTTCAGCACCGGCTTCCACTCGATAGTCACGGGGATGTCGCTGGACTCGTTCAGCTGCGCGACGACGGCCTGCGACTGCTCGGCGACCTGGCGGAGGGTGTCCTCGCCGTAGAGGTCCTGGCTGCCGGTGAGGAACCAGACGGTGCGGGTCGCGAGGTCGGGGATGATGCTGCGGGTCATGCGAGTGCTCCGGTGGGGTTCTGTCCGTAGACGTTCTGGTAGCGGTCGAACAGGGCGTCGATCGACTCCTGCGGGATGGGGACGAGCTCGCCGCCCTGGCGCGCGATGTGCACGGTGCGGGCGACGTCCTCGGTCATCACCGCGGCCTTGACGGCGTCCTTCGCGTCCTTGCCGATGGTGAAGACGCCGTGGTTCTGCATCAGGACGGCGCGCGAACGGTGCCCGGTGAGCGTCGAGACGACGCCGCGGCCGATCGAGTCGTCGCCGATGATCGCGAACGGGCCGAGCGGGATCTCGCCGCCGAACTCGTCCGCCATCGCGGTGATGACGCAGGGGATCGCCTCGGCGCGGGCCGCCCAGGCGGTGGCGTAGGTGGAGTGCGTGTGCACCTGACCGCCGACCTCGGGCATCTCGCGGTAGACGTAGGCGTGCGCCGCGGTGTCGCTGGACGGGCTGCGCTCGGACCCGAGGCTGCCCGGCACGACGGTGCCGTCGAGGTCGCAGAGGATCATGTTCTCGGGCGCGAGGTCGTCGTAGGAGACGCCGCTCGGCTTGATCACGAAGAGGTCGGCGCCGGGCACGCGGCCGGAGATGTTGCCGCCTGTCCAGATGACGAGGCCGTAGCGGACGAGCTCGGCGTGCAGGCGGGCGACGTCCTCGCGGACGCGGGCGATCGCCGCCTCGACCTCGGGGCCGAACCCGGCGGGCGCAGCGGTGGTGCTGTCGGTCATGCGGTGTCTCCTTGCGTGGTGAGGGTGTCGACGGCCGTCTGCTCGACGGCGAGGCCGGCGCGGTAGCGCTCGAGGTAGGCGGTGAAGCCGGCGACGTCGGCGCTGTCGGGCGCCACCGTCTCGAAGCCGGCGTCGCCGAAGACCTGCTCGGTCAGGTAGGAGTCGAGGGTCGTCCCCTCCTGCAGGCGGAAGGCGGCGAGCACCGCCATGCCCCAGGGGCCGCCCTCGGAGGCGGTCGCGGCGACCGAGACGGGGGCGTCGAGCGCTCCGGCGAGGAAGCGCTGGGCGACTCCGGCCGTGCGGAACATGCCGCCGTGCGCGAACATCTCGTCGATCACGACGCCCTCGCCGGCCAGCACGCGCATGCCGAGCGCGAGCGTGCCGAACACGCCGTAGAGCTGCGCGCGCATGAAGTTGGCCAGCGTGAGGCGCGAGTCGGGGGTGCGCACGACGAGCGGGCGGCCCTCGACGAGTCCGGCGATCGGCTCGCCCGCGAGGTGGTTGTAGGCGAGGAGCCCGCCCGCGTCGGCCTCGCCGGCCAGCGCCTCCGTGAAGAGGGTGCCGTAGACGGCGTCGCTGTCGGAGGGGCCGCCCGAGGCCGCGGCGAACCGGGAGAACAGGCCGACCCAGGTGGCGAGCTCGCTCGCGCCGTTGTTGCAGTGCACCATCGCGACGAGGTCGCCGGCCGGAGTCGCGACCAGGTCGAGCTCGTGGTGCACGCTCTCGAGCGGGCGCTCCAGGACGACCATCGCGAAGATGCTCGTGCCGGCGCTGACGTTGCCGGTGCGCGGGGCGACGGAGTTGGTGGCGACCATGCCGGTGCCGGCGTCGCCCTCGGGCGGGCAGAACGGGACGCCGGGCCGGAGTGCGCCGGTCGGGTCGAGCAGGAGCGCGCCCTCCGCGGTGAGCTCGCCGGCCGCGGCGCCCGCGGGGAGGACGGCGGGCAGCAGCTCGCGCAGCGGCGGCAGGGTGCCGGCGACGCGGGCGTCGTAGCGCTCGAGGACGGTCTCGTCGTAGTCGCGGGTCGCCGGGTCGGTCGGGACCATGCCGGAGGCGTCGCCGACGCCGAGGACCTTCTCGCCGGTGAGACGCCAGTGCACGTAGCCGGCGAGGGTGGTGAGGAAGTCGATCCTCTCGACGTGCGGCTCGGAGTCGAGGACCGCCTGGTGCAGGTGCGCGAGCGACCAGCGCAGCGGGATGTTCGCGCCGAACAGCTCGGTCAGCTCGGCCGACGCCGGGCCGGTGCTGGTGTTGCGCCAGGTGCGGAACGGGACGAGCAGCTCGTCGTCCGCGTCGAAGGCGAGGTAGCCGTGCATCATCGCGGAGACGCCGAGCGCGCCGACCGTGGTCAGGCGGGCGCCGTGGCGCTTCTCGGCGTCGGCGACGAGGTCGGCGTAGGCGGCCTGGAGCCCCTCGTGCACGGCGTCGAGCGAGTAGGTCCAGCGGCGGTCGACGAGCTGGTTCTCCCACTCGTGGCTGCCGACGGCGAGGACCACGGAGGGATCGGCCGCGTCGACGAGGCAGGCCTTGATGCGGGTGGAGCCGAGCTCGATCCCGAGGGCGGTCGCGCCGCTCGTGATCGCCTCGGCGGGGGGCCGTCGCTGGTCCATTGCACTCCTCGCTGAGGGCCATGTGACCGTTCACAAAGCCACGGGCCAGCGTAGGCGAAGTGTCTTGCGGACGGCAAGCTGTGCCTCCTTCTGAGCCGCTCCCCGCGCGGCTCAGCGCGGTCGGCCGGGCGCGTGGTGCGTCACGAGGAGCGGGTCGCGTCGCGCTGTCTCGAATCGCTGGCACGCGATTCTCGATCGCGCGCTCTGCCCTGCGTCGTGCTCATGCTGATCGAGTAGCGCCCGCAGGGCGCGTATCGAGCGGAGGGGGCGCCTTCGGCGCCATCGCAGGGCGGGGAAGAGACCGACGTGCTTGCGGTGGGCGGGTCTCGATACGCCCCTGGCGGGGCTACTCGACCAGCATGTCTGCGGGCGTCTCTTCCAAGTAGATCCACCGTCTTCATGCTGGTCGAGTAGCGCCCGCAGGGCGCGTATCGAGACCCGGCGTCGCCGGACCCCCGCCTCAAACCGCCCGCGTCGAGTCCCGCTCCACCAGCACCGGCGGCACCGGCCGGTCAACGGCGGCCGGCTCGCCGCGCAGCTCCGCCAGCACCACGCCGATCGTGCGGCGGCCGACCTCGGCGAAGTCCTGCCGGATCGTCGTCAGCGGCGGTCGGTAGTGCGCGGCCTCGGGCACGTCGTCGAAGCCGACGACACTCAGGTCCTCGGGCACGCGCACGCCGCGGTCCGCGCAGGCGTGCAGCAGCCCGAGCGCCATCTGGTCGTTCCCGGCGACGACCGCGGTGAGGTCGGCGACCTCGTCGAGCAGCCGCAGTCCCGCCCGATAGCCGGACTCCGCCGTCCAGTCGCCGCCGATGAGCGCGGCCGGCTCCAGCCCCGCCTCCGCCATCCGCGCGGTGAACCCGTCGAGGCGGGCGTGCGCCTCCACCCAGTGCTGCGGGCCGGCGAGGTGGGCGATCCGGGTGTGGCCGAGCGCGAGGAGGTGCTCGGCGGCGAGCCGCGCACCCGCGGCCTGGTCGACGAGGAGTCGCGGGTCCGCGCCCCGCCCCGCCGCGCCGAGGGTGACGAACGGCACTCCGATCGCGAGGCTCTCGATCGCCTCGAGCGCGCGCTCCTGCGGCGCGAGCACGACGATCGCCTCGACCGCCTCGCGCTGCAGGTGCTCGAGCGCGGCGGCCAGCGACTCCGCGTCGGGCGCCGCGTTGACCACGGGCACCCGGTAGCCGGCGTCGCGCGCGGCCTGCTCGATCGCGGCCATCGCCGTGGCGGTGCCGTAGAAGCTGTGGCTCTCGGCAGCGAGGATGCCGATCAGCCCGGAGCGGCCCGCCGCCAGGGCCCGAGCCGCGGCGCTGCGCCGGAAGCCGAGATCGTCGATGGCCGCGAGCACCTTGTCGCGGGTGCGCGGCCGGACCTGCGGACTGTCGTTGAGCACGCGCGAGACCGTCTGGTACGAGACTCCGGCGCTGACCGCGACGTCGCGGATCGTCGGCTGTCTCGGCATGGGGTCACCGTAGCGGTCGGCGCTCGCGGCCGCGTCGGCCCACCCTGCTGGTCGAGCAGCCCCGCGGGGGCGTCCGCGTGCTGGTCGAGTAGCCCCGCGGGGGCTCTGCATGCTGGTCGAGTAGCCCCGCGGGGGCTCTGCATGCTGGTCGAGTAGCCCCGCCAGGGGCGTATCGAGACCCGCCGTCACCAGCAGGGCGGGTCTGCAGACTCAGGTGCAGACGGTGGTGGATCTCGATACGCCCGCTGCGCGGGCTACTCGATCAGCATGGGGTTCCCCTACTTCACCGAGGCGACTTCTCCCGGCCGCTCGGCAGAACATCAGCCGAGAGCGCCCGTCATCGCCCATCGGCGACGAGAACCACTCCTGACTGATGTTCTGCGCAGCCTCCGCCCCGTCGCCCGCGCCCAGCCCCGCTCGCTACGGTGAAGCTGAGGATTCACTCACGCAGTCAGGAGCCGGACGTGGAGAACCAGCAGATCGCGGCGCTCGTCGCCCTCGTCGTCGCCCTCGCGGTGGTCGGATCGGTCATCGCGACCGTCCTGCGGATGCGCGCGGGCGCCCCGGGAGCGCGCCCGGCCTCACGGGACGGCGGCTCGACCGCCGCGACGGGCGACGGCAGCTCGAGCGGGTCGGACACCCGCGACGGCCGTGCCGACGACGGCGGCTCCCCGGACGGCGGTTCGTCGAACAGCGGAGGCTCCGGCGGCGACGGCGGCGGTGGCGGCGGCTCGGACGGTGGAGGCGGCGGCGGCGACTGAGCCACGGCACCGCCCACGGATTCTCGAGGCCCGCCCCACTTCCGGCTCGCGCAATCACCTCCGGCTCGCTGAATCCGCCGATCTCCGCGAGCCGAGGCCCGTTCCCCGTGCCGAAGGTGACGGGTCCGACCTCCGGCTCGCGGAGTCAGCTCCGGCTCGCCGAATCTTCTGGTTTCCGCGTGCCGACGGTCATCCCGCGTGCCGGAGACGACACCGGTCACGCCGGGGTCGCGAAACCGCCGCCGCCTCAGTGCTGGTGCAGGACCGCCCAGGCGAGCAGCGAGTCGAGCCGGCGGATGTCCGCTCCGCGCCCGAGCTTCACCTTGATGTGCCCGGCCCGCGTCCACAGCTCGACCTCGGAGTTGAGGTCGAACGTGCCCGCGTTCTCGCTCGACCACATGTTGATCGAGCTGTACGGCAGCGAGTAGATCTCGACCTTCTTGCCGGTGAGTCCCTGGGCGTCGCGCACGATCAGCCGCTTCGTGGTGAAGGTGGCGGAGTCGCGGAGCGTGCGGAACGACGCGACCGCCTTCTCCCCCTCCACCAGGAGGGAGTCGACGTCGGCGGGGACCGGGATCTCCTGCGCGAGGGTCCAGGTGAGCAGCGGTGCAGTGTCCATCGCACCACCCTGGCCGAGGGGAGCCGCGCCCGCATCCGCCGCGCGCCGGAGCGCCCAGGCTCCGCTGATCCCCGCGGGAGATGCTGGGGCATGCCCCTCGCCGTCCCCGACGCCCTCGTCCCGCTCGCCCTGCGCCTGGCCCGCGCCAACCGCACGTTCGTCAGCGCGGACGGCGCTCGCCGCCGGATCCGCGAGAACGCCCTCCGGCCGGCCCGCTTCGGCCCGCCCCCGCGACTGCGGCCCGGAGTCCGCGTCGACGTCGAGCAGGTCGGCGGCTGGCCGGTCTACACGATCCGCCCGCAGCGGATCCGCGGCGGGGTCGTCTACGCGCACGGCGGCGGCTGGGTCAACGAGATCGCGCCGCAGCACTGGTGGCTGGCGGCGCGGATCGCGGACGAGGCCTCTGCGGCGGTCACCCTGCCGATCTACCCGCTGGTCCCGTTCGGCACGGCCCTCGAGGCGCGCGACGGCGTCCGCGCGCTCGTGCACCGGAGCCTCGACCGGTACGGCGCGACCGCGCTCGCCGGCGACTCCGCGGGCGGCCAGATCGCGCTGTCGACGGCCCTCGCCCTCCGCGACGAGGGCGTCGTCCTGCCGTCGACCACGCTGATCTCGCCCGCGCTCGACCTCTCCTGGAGCAACCCGCGCATCCCGGAGGTGCAGCCGAGCGATCCGTGGCTCGGCACGCCGGGCGGCCGCGTGCTCGCCGAGAAGTGGCGCGGCGAGCTCGATCTGCTCGACCCGATCGTCAGTCCGCTCTTCGGCGACCTCGCCGGCCTCGGACCGCTGAGCGTCTACACCGGCACCCGCGACGTCCTGAACCCCGATGCGCACGTCCTCGCCGAGAAGGCGGCGGCGGCCGGAGTGCCGTTCGAGCTGCACGAGGCGGTCGGCCAGCTGCACGTGTACCCGCTGGTGCCGACCCGCGCGGGCCGGGAGGCGCAGCACGACCTGGTCGACGGCCTCCGGGCGGCGCTCTGACCCCGGGCGCGACCTCCGGCTCGCGGAGTCGCCTCCGGCTCGCGGGAACAGCGCGACTCCACGAGCCGGAGCTGCTTCTGCGTGCCGGAACGCGTCGGTGCGACCTCGGGCTCGCGGAAGCACCTCCGGCTCGTCGAAACGACGCAGATCCACGTGCCGGAGCTCGTTCCGCGTGCCGGAGGTGGTGCCCGAGCCACCTCCGGCTCGCGGAATCGCCTCCGGCTCGCGGGAACAGCGCGATTCCGCGAGCCTGAGCTGCTTCCGCGTGCCGGAAGGCGTCGGTGCGACCTCGGGCTCGCGGAAGCACCTCCGGCGCGTCGAAACACCGCGAATCCGCGTGCCGGAGCTCGTTCCGCGTGCCGGAGTTCATCTCGGTCAGCCGGACGGCCCGATCGGCCCCAGGATCCCGCACTCGAAGGCACTCAGGACCCCGATCGCCGGCAGGGGCGCACCCCGCTGCCGTGCACAACTAAGGCTGGAAGCCCCGAATCCGTCGAGAAACGGTCGGATCGGCCCTTCCAGCCTTGGTTGTGCGCGGATTCCCGCCGAGACCTACGCGCCCCAGCTCGACTGCGTGCCGCCGACGCGCTCCTCCGCGATGGCCTGCGCGTGCCCGGACGCCGTGTACGCCGCCATCGGGTCGGCCGGCAGCCCGCGCTCCGAGCGCCAGGCCGCGAGGGCGGGGCGGACGTCGGAGTAGAAGGCGTCCATGAAGATCCCGTTCGCGCCGAGCACGTCGCCGGCGAGCTGCGCCTCCTCGAGGGCCGCGCGGTCGACGAGCAGCGCACGCGCCGTCATCTCCTGCACGTTGAGCACCGAGCGGATCTGGCCGGGGATCTTGTCCTCGACGTTGTGGCACTGGTCGAGCATGAAGGCGACGGGCGAGTCCGGGCCGTAGCCGCCGCCGCGCACCACCTCGTAGAGGATGCGGAACAGCTGGAACGGATCGGCCGCGCCGACGATCAGGTCGTCGTCGGCGTAGAAGCGCGAGTTGAAGTCGAACGAGCCGAGCTTCCCGAGGCGCAGCAGCTGGGCGACGATGAACTCGATGTTGGTGCCCGGCGCGTGGTGGCCGGTGTCGAGGCAGACCAGCGCGCGGTCGCCGAGCGCGGCGACGTGGGCGTAGGAGGTGCCCCAGTCCGGAACATCCGTGTGGTAGAACGCGGGCTCGAAGAACTTGTACTCGAGGACGAGGCGCTGCTCGGTCCCGAGGCGCTCGTAGATCGCGGCGAGCGAGTCGGCGAGGCGGTCCTGCCGGCCGCGGATGTCCTGCTGGCCCGGGTAGTTCGAGCCGTCGGCGAGCCAGATCTTGAGGTCGCGCGAGCCGGTCGCGTCCATGATGTCGATGCAGGCGAGGTGGTGGTCGATCGCCTTCTGGCGGATCACCGGGTCGGAGTGCGTGAGCGAGCCGAACTTGTAGTCGTCGTCCTGGAAGGTGTTGGAGTTGATCGTGCCCAGCGCGACGCCCTTCGACGCGGCGAACTCGCCCAGCGCCGCGTAGTCGTCGACCTTGTCCCACGGGATGTGCAGCGCGACGCTCGGCGCGAGGCCGGTCAGCTCGTTGACCTTGGCGGCGTCCGAGATCTTCTCCTCGATGGTCCGCGGGGTGCCCGGCGTGCTGAACACCTTGAAGCGGGTGCCGGAGTTGCCGAACGCCCACGAGGGCAGTTCTATCGCCTGCTGCTCGAGCTGGCGGAGGATGTCGGGGCTGAGGTCGGTCACGGCGGGGTCCTTCTGTGCGGGGCGATCCGGCCGTGCGGCGGGCGCCGACCGGGCGGCACCGTATGAATCGTTTCACAGCGCCGTTGAGCGAGCGTATCGCTCCGCTTCCCGGGCTGTCAAAGGCCTGCTGAGGGGGGCCAGCCCCGCGGTGCCGCCGGATGAGATGATTCCCGGATCGCGCGCAGCCCTGCGATCCGCGACGACCCGAGGAGACGATGTGCCGTCCATCAGTGTCCGCGAGGTCGCCGCTCGCGCCGGAGTCTCGGTCGGCACCGTCTCGAACGTGCTCAACCGCCCCGAGAAGGTGGGCGCCGAGTCCGTCCGCCGGGTGCAGTCCGCGATCGCCGAGCTCGGCTTCGTCCGCAACGACGCGGCCCGCCAGCTCCGCGCCGGCCGCAGCCGCAGCATCGGCCTCGTCGTGCTCGACGCCGGCAACCCGTTCTTCGCCGAGCTCGCCCGCGGAGCCCAGGCCCGCGCCGCCGAGGCCGGGCTCTCCGTCCTCCTCGCCAGCACCGACGCCGAGGCCGACCGCGAGGACTCCTACCTCGACCTGTTCGAGGAGCAGCGGGTGAGCGGGGTGCTGATCTCGCCGCAGGGGGAGGGGTCCGCGCGGCTCGACCGCCTCCGCGCCCACGGCATCCCCTGCGTGCTGGTCGACCGGGAGTCGGGGGACAGCGCGTTCTCCTCGGTCGCGGTCGACGACGTCGCCGGCGGGCGGCTCGCGGTCGAGCACCTGCTCGGGCTCGGCCGGCGCCGCATCGCGGTGGTCGGCGGGCCGGAGTCGATCCGCCAGGTCGCGGACCGGTTCGCCGGGGCGCGGGAGGCCGTGGCGGCGGTGCCGGGCGCGACGCTCGAGGTGCTGCCGACACCGGGGCTCACCGTGCTGGACGGCCGGGCCGCGGGGCGGACGCTCGCCGAGCGCGCTCCCGCCGACCGCCCCGACGCCGTCTTCTGCGCGAACGACCTGCTCGCGGTCGGCGTGCTGCAGGGGCTGATGCTGCTGGGCGAGGTGCGGGTGCCGGAGGACGTGGCGCTGATCGGCTACGACGACATCGCCTTCGCGACCGCGACGATCGTGCCGCTGTCGAGCATCCGCCAGCCGAGCGCCCTGATCGGCGCGACCGCCGTCGAGCTGCTCCTCGAGTCCGAGCCCCGCCAGGTCGTCTTCCAGCCCGAGCTCGTCGTCCGCGCCTCGACCTCCGGCTGACGCCCGCGTCTGCCCCCTTCCGCGAGATGCCACTTATGCGCACTTCTTACGGCGTGTCGCGCTCATAAGTGGCATCTCGCGGGGACGGGCAGAACGGGGGACCTCCGCCCGGAGGCTGAGCGCGCTGGTAGCGTTTAGTGGGCCGGGTCCAAGAAACGCGGCTTCCCCTCCTGACGAAAGCCGCCATGACTCTGCGCCGTTCCGCCCTCGCCGCCCTCGCGGCCTCCGCCCTCCTGCTGACCGGCTGCACCGCCGACGGCGGCGACGCCGGGGGAGGATCCAGCACCCCGGTCGCCGACGGCGTCCTCACCTACGCGACCGGCGACGCCGAGCCCACCTGCCTCGACCCGCACGTCGGCGGCAACTACCCGCAGGCGCTGCTCGCGACCCAGGTCCTGGAGTCGCTCGTCTCGCGCAGTGACGACGGCACGATCACCCCGTGGCTCGCGGAGTCGTGGACCGTCTCGGACGACGCGCTCAGCTACGACTTCACCCTCCGCGAGGGCCTGACCTTCACGGACGGCACCCCGCTCGACGCCGACGCGGTCGCCGCGAACATCGAGCATCTCCAGGACCCGGCGACGAAGTCCTCCACCGGCTACCTCGCCGTCGCGAAGGTCGAGTCGGTCACCGCCGTCTCGCCGACCGTCGCCCGCTTCACCCTCAGCGCCCCCGACAGCGCGCTGCTCGAGTCGCTCTCGCAGCCGTGGACCGCGATCGAGTCGCCCACCGGCATCGCCCGCGGCGAGGAGGCCAACTGCGAGGCGCCCGTCGGCACCGGCCCGTTCACGGTGACGGAGTGGGTCAAGCAGGACCACGTGACCCTCACCCGCAACGACGACTACGACGCCGCCACCGGCCCGACCGGCGAGGGCCACGACGGCCCCGCCTACCTCTCCAGCATCACCTGGCGCTTCATCCCCGACTCCGCCACCCGCTATGCGGCACTGCAGGCGGGCGAGGTGGACGTGATCGACAACGCCCAGCCCGACACGCTCGCCGCCGCGACCGACGCCTCCGACCTGGTCGAGATCGACGCGCCCCGCCCCGGCTCGGTGAACCGCCTCGAGCTCAACTCCGGCCAGGCGCCCTTCGACGACGAGAGCGTGCGCGAGGCGTTCATCCGCGCCGTCGGCGTCAACGACGCCATCGACTCCCTCTTCTTCGGCACCGCCGAGCGCTCGTACTCGCCGCTGTCGAGCAGCGAGGCGACCGCCTACTCCGACCCGTCGCTCTTCGAGGACGCCGGCTCGGACGACGAGATCGCCGCCGCGGAGGACCTCCTCACGACCGCGGGCTGGGTCGACTCCGACGGCGACGGCATCCGCGAGAAGGACGGCGTGCCGCTCGTCCTGCGCCTGCCGGTCAGCACCAACCAGTCGATCCCGGCCGAGCAGTCGCTGTTCGAGCAGATCCAGGCGTCGGCGAAGGTCGCCGGCTTCGACGTGCAGATCAGCCTGCTCGACCTCTCCAGCTGGTACACCGCGCTCGCGGCGAACGAGTACGAGCTGGTCAGCGCGCCGTACACGAAGGTCGGACCGGACGTTCTGCGCACCCTCTACGCGTCCTCCGGCATCACCCCGGCGCCGAGCGGCTACTTCGCCAACCACGCCCAGGTGAACGACCCCGCCCTCGACGCCCTGCTCGAGCAGGCGAGCGCGACCGTCGACGAGACCGAGCGCGCCGACCTCTACTCGCAGGCCCAGCGGATCGTGCTCGAGGGCTACTGGATCCTGCCGCTCTACGACCAGCAGAACCACTACCTGCACCGCTCGGCCGTCCAGGGCGTCGCCGCCCTGGCCACCGTCTCGACCCCCTGGTTCGCGGACGCCTGGCTCTGACCCTCCGCGCCCGCTTCCGCGGCTCGCGCCCGGAGCATGCTGGTCGAGCAGCCGCGCAGCGGCCCTGCATGCTGGTCGAGTAGCCGCGAAGCGGCCCTGCTTGCTGGTCGAGTAGCCGCGCAGCGGCGTATCGAGACCTGCTGTCCTGATCACGGTGGATCTCGATACGCCCTCTGCGAGGGCTACTCGATCAGCATGACTAGCACGCCGGTCGAGCAGCGGCCTTCATGCTGGTCGAGTAGCCGCGAAGCGGCGTATCGAGACCCGCCCGCCAGAACCCGCACCCCCGAGAGGAGCCCCGATGATCCGCCGCCTCCTCCTGCGCCTCGGCGGCGCGCTCGTGGTGCTCTGGGCGGTCGCGACGGCCGTGTTCTTCCTCATCCGCCTCATCCCCGGCGACCCGGCGCAGGCGATCCTCGGCGGCCCCGGCTCGCAGGCGTCTCCGGAGGCGCTCGCCGCGGTCCGCGAGCAGTACGGCCTCGACCAGCCGCTCCTCCTGCAGTACCTCACCCAGCTCGGCCGCCTCGCCCGCGGCGACCTCGGCACCTCCTACTCCCTGCGCACCCCCGTCGCCGACCTGCTCGCCCAGCAGCTGCCCGGCACCCTCCTGCTGGCGGCGCTCGCGCTCACCCTCGCCTGGATCCTCGCCCTCGCCACCGCGCTCTGGTCCACCCGCGGCGGCCGGGTCGCCGCCGCGATCGGCTCCGGCCTCGAGCTGACCGCTGCCGCCCTCCCGCACTTCTGGCTCGCCACCGTGCTGATCGCCGTCTTCGCGACCGCGCTGCGCTGGTTCCCGCCGGTCAGCACCGGCTCCGCGAACGGCCTCGTGCTGCCCGCGCTGACCCTCGCGATCCCGCTCGCCGGCTTCCTCGGCCAGGTGATGCGCCGCTCTCTCCTCGACGCGCTGGAGTCGCCGTTCGTGCTCGCGGCCCGCGCCCGCGGCGAGGGCGAGCTCGGCATCCGGCTCCGGCACGCCCTCCGGCACGCAGTGCTGCCGGGCGTCTCGCTCTCGGGCTGGGCGTTCGGCTACCTGATCGGCGGCGCGGTGGTGGTCGAGACGATCTTCGCCCGGCCCGGCCTCGGCCGAACGCTGCTGGCCGCGGTGACCGTCCGCGACGTCCCCGTCGTCACCGGGGTCGTGCTCGTCACCGCCCTCGCCTACATCGTCGTCACCCTCGTGACAGACCTCGTCGCACGCCTCGTCGATCCGCGCCTCGCTGCCGCCCGCCCGCAGGAGGCCCGCGCATGAGCGAGCTCGAGCTGCGCGCCGCCCGCCCCGCGCGCCGGGCCGCCGGCCGCCTCCGCGTCGGCGAGCTGCTCGCCCTCGCCTTCGTCGTCCTCCTCCTGCTCGCGGCCGTCGCCCCCGGCCTCCTCGCCCCCTTCGATCCGCTCGCCATCGCGCCGCGCGACGCCTTCGACCCGCCCTCCGCCGCGCACCTGCTCGGCACCGATGAGTCGGGTCGCGACGTGCTCAGTCGCCTGATCTCCGGCGCCGGAGCCTCCCTCCTGATCGGCGTCAGCGCCACCGCCATCGGCCTGGTGCTGGGCGCGGTGCTGGGCGTCGCCGCGGCGTTCGGCGGCCGCTTCGTCGACGGCGTGATCGGCCGCGTTCTCGAGGTCCTCTTCGCCTTCCCCGCGCTGCTGCTCGCGCTGCTGGTCATCGTGGTCACCGGCCCCGGAGTCGTCCCCGCGACGGTCGCGGTCGGCCTCTCGACCGCGCCCGGCTACGCGCGCATCCTCCGGACCCAGCTGCTCGGCATCCGCGACTCCGGCTACGTCGAGGCGGCGCGGGTGCTCGGCCACTCCTCGCCGCGGATCCTGCTCGCGCAGGTGCTGCCGAACACTTTCGGCCCGCTCGCGGTGCTGGCGACGCTCGGAGTCGGCCAGGCGATCGTCTGGGCCTCGGCGCTCAGCTACCTGGGCCTGGGGGCCGAGCCGCCGGCGCCGGAGTGGGGCGCGATGCTCTCCGCGGGCCGCACCTACCTCTCGAGCGCCTGGTGGCTGACGGTGTTCCCGGGCCTCGCGATCGTGCTGACGACGCTCGCGACGACGGTCCTCGGCGGCCGGCTGCGGGGTGCGCGATGAGCGCCGGGAGCGCCGGCAGCGCCGCCGTCGTGGAGGACCTCCGCGTCGCCTTTGACGGCGTCGAGGTCGTGCACGGGGTGTCCTTCCGGATCGAGCCGGGGGAGTGCGTCGCGATCGTCGGCGAGTCCGGCTCGGGCAAGAGCGTCACCGCGCGGGCCCTGCTGGGTCTCAGCGGGGGAGCGGCGACCGGGAGCGTCCGGGTCGGCGACCAGGAGGTGATCGGTGCGGGCGCGCGGACGCTGCGCCGCCTCCGCGGTGCGGGCGTCGGCTTCGTGCCGCAGGACGCGCTGCTCTCGCTCGATCCGCTGCGCCCGATCGGCCGCGAGATCGGCGACGTCCTGCGCCTGCACTCCCGGCTCTCCGCGGCGGAGGCGTCGGCGCGGGTAGCCGAGGTGCTCGCGAGCGTCGGCATGCCCGATCCCGAGGAGAGGATGCGCGACCGCTCCGGCGAGCTCTCCGGCGGGCTCCGCCAGCGCGCGCTGCTCGCCGCCGCGATCGCCCTCGACCCGCCGCTGCTCGTGGCCGACGAGCCGACCACCGCCCTCGACGTCACCGTGCAGGCGCGGGTGCTCGAGCTGTTCGCCGAGCAGAAGGCGCGCGGCCGGGCGCTGCTGCTGGTCTCGCACGACCTCGCCGTCGTCGCCGGGCTCGCCGACCGGATCCTGGTGCTCGCGGACGGCCGGGTCGTCGAGGACGGCCCGGCGAAGCGGGTGCTGCGCTCGCCGGAGTCGGTCCAGGCGCGGACGCTCGTCGCCGCGGTCCCGGCCGGGCGGCCGCGCGGCTCGCGGCTGACGGATCCGGACGCGCCCGTCGTCCCGCCCGCGCCGCCGGGCGAGCTGCTGCTGCGCGCGACCGACCTGGTCACCCGCTTCCCCCGCCCCGGCGGCGGCACCCGCACCGCCGTCGACGGCGTCGGCCTCGAGCTGCGCCGCGGCGAGACCCTCGGGCTCGTCGGCGAGTCCGGCTCGGGCAAGAGCACGGTCGCCCGGCTGCTGCTCGCGCTGCGGCGTCCGGATGCGGGCTCGGTCGAGTTCGACGGCGGCCCGTGGTCGGCGGCGACCGAGCGCGCGCGGCGACCGCTCCGCCCGCGGATCGGCGCGATCTACCAGGACAGCCTGTCGTCGTTCGACCCGCGCTGGAGCGTCGGCCGGCTGCTCCGCGACGCCGGGGCGGAGTCGGTGCCGGCCCTGCTCGAGAACGTCGGCCTCGCCGCGTCGCTGGAGCGGCGCTCGCCGCGCACCCTCTCCGGCGGGCAGCGCCAGCGCGTCTCGATCGCCCGCGCCCTGGCGACCCGCCCCGACGTCCTGATCTGCGACGAGCCGGTCTCGGCCCTCGACGTCTCGGTCCAGGCGCAGATCCTCGACCTGCTCGACGACCTCCAGCGCCGCCACGGCCTCGCCCTGCTCCTGATCTCGCACGACCTCGGCGTCATCGCGCACATGAGCGACCGCATCGCCGTGATGCGCGACGGCCGCCTCGTCGAGTCCGGCCCGGCCGCCGCCGTCCTCGGCACCCCGCGCGAGGACTACACCCGCCGCCTGCTGGCCGCCGCCCCCCGCCTCGACCGCCCCTGACGCCGCCCGTCCCTCCGCGACGAGCGGCTGACGCCGCCCGCCTTCGGTGGATCTCGATACGCCCGCTTTGCGGGCTACTCGATCAGCATGCATCCCGTCCGCAGGGGGGGGCTTGCATGGTGGTCGAGTAGCCCCGCAGGGGCGTATCGAGACCCGCGATCTTCAGCAGTGGTGCGGGATGCCGGCGGATCTCGATACGCCCGCTGCGCGGGCTACTCGATCAGCAGGGGTCGCCTGCCCCGCCCGCTCCGCAGGTCGCCTCTGCCGCGCCCGCCCGCCCGCACCGGTGCCCCCGCAGGGCATCCCTCCGCGCGCCGCCGCGCCGTAGCGTGACTGGCATGACGAACGACCCCGAGGCGCGCGACTTCCTGACCTCCCGCCGGGCCCGGCTGACCCCCGAGCAGGTCGAGCTGCCAGCCGGCGGCAACCGCCGAGTGCCGGGCCTGCGCCGCAGCGAGGTGGCCCAGCTGGCCGGCGTGAGCATCGAGTACTACTCGCGGCTCGAGCGCGGCGACCTGCGCGGCGCGTCCGAGTCGGTGCTGACGGCGCTCGCCGACGCCCTGCGGCTCGACCGCGCCGAGCGCGAGCACCTCTTCGACCTCGCCCGCACGGCCGAGCGCTCGCCGCTGCGCTCCCGTCGGCGCGCGCCCGCCGCCGTCCGCCCGAGCATGCGGCTCGCGGTGGAGTCGATCACCTCGGCCCCCGCCTTCGTCCGCAACGGCCGCCTCGACGTCCTCGTCGAGAACGACCTCTTCCGCGCGCTCTACGCCGACCTCTACGCGCTCCCGGAGCGCCCGGTCAACCTCGCCCGCTTCGCCTTCCTGCAGCGCGAGCTCGCGGAGGCGTTCTACCCGGTCTGGAGCACCGCCGCCGACATCACCGTCGGAATCCTCCGCACCGAGGCCGGCCGCGCCCCGCACGACGCCGACCTCCAGGCGCTCGTCGGCGAGCTCTCCACCCGGAGCGACGAGTTCCGCACCCGCTGGGGCGCCCACGAGGTGCGCCACCACGCCAGCGGCAGCAAGTTCTTCCACCATCCGATCGTCGGCGACCTGCACCTCAGCTACGAGGCCTTCGAGCCGCTCGGCGACCCCGGCCTCGACTTCCTGATCTACAGCGCGGAGCCGGGCTCGCCGAGCGATGACGCCCTGAAGCTGCTCGCGAGCTGGTCGGCGACGCAGAGCACGCAGACGACCCGGACGACCCCCGCCGCGCACCCCGCCCCCGCCGACAGGACCGCCGAGTGAACCGCCGCACCACCCTCCTCTTCGCGATCGCGGGCGGCGTCGCCGTCGGCAACCTCTACTGGGCCCAGCCGCTGCTCGACTTCCTCGCCACCGATCTCGGCACGAGCACCGGATCCGCGGGCTGGCTCGTCACCGCGACGCAGCTCGGCTACGCCCTCGGCGTGCTCCTCTTCGTCCCGCTCGGCGACGTGCTCGACCGCCGCGTCCTCGTCCCCGCCGCGATGCTCTGCGCCTCCCTCGCCCTGCTCGCCTGCGCGCTCGCCCCGACCTTCGCCGTGCTCGTCGCCACCCTCGCGCTCGTCGGCCTGACCACCGTCGCCGGCCAGATCCTCGCCCCGCTCGCGGGCGACCTGGCCGACGACGCCACCCGCGGCCGGGTCGTCGGCACCGTCGTCTCGGGCATCCTGACCGGCATCCTCGTCTCGCGGACGATCAGCGGCCTCATCGCCCAGGCCGCCGGCTGGCGCACCGTCTACGTGGTCGCGGCGGTCGCGGGCGTCGTGCTCGCGATCCTGCTCGCCCGGGCGATCCCGTCGCTCCCGCCGCGGACCCGCCTGCGCTACCCGGCCCTGATCGCCTCGGTCTTCGCGATCGTCCGCCGCGAGCGCTCGGTGCGCTGGAGCCTCGCCCTCGGCGGCACGTCCTTCGCGGTCTTCACGATGTTCTGGACGTCCCTGACCTTCCTGCTCAGCGCCCCGCCGTTCTCCTTCGACGTCGGCACGATCGGCCTCTTCGGCCTGATCGGCCTCGCCGGTGCGATCGCCGCCCAGCGCGCCGGGCACCTGCACGACCGCGGCCTGGCGCTCCCGGCGATCGGCGTCGCCTGGGCGGCGGTGCTGCTGTCCTTCGTGATCGCGGGCCTCGGCGGCGGCTCGATCGTGGCCGTGATCGTCGCGATCCTGGTGCTCGACGTCGCGATCCAGGGCCACAACATCCTGGTCCAGTCGCGGATGTTCCAGGTCGACCCGTCGGCGCGCAGCCGGCTGAACACCGCTTTCGTCACGACCAACTTCGTCTGCGGAGCGCTCGGCTCGGCCCTCGCGTCCTTCCTCTGGACCCACGGCGGCTGGGGCGCGGTCTGCATCGCGGGCGCCGTGCTGAGCGGCTTCGCGCTCACGGTCTGGCTGCTCGGCCGCCGCTCGGCCCTGGTGCTCCCCGCGGCGCAGCCGGCGGTCTGAGCGCGGCGACCGCCGGGCGCTCCGGTCGGGCCCCTCAGCTCGCCCGGGACCCTCCAGCCAGCCGGAAGGGCTCGCCCGGAGCGAGCACCTGCACCCGCTCCGGATGCGACACCGC
Organism: Rathayibacter sp. PhB151; assembly: GCF_004366415.1. Lineage (NCBI taxonomy): Bacteria > Bacillati > Actinomycetota > Actinomycetes > Micrococcales > Microbacteriaceae > Rathayibacter > Rathayibacter sp. PhB151. The sequence continues at coordinate 152,265 of NZ_SOEN01000008.1, forward strand.
CCGCAGCACGTCGGCCGGGTCGCCGTTGAACGGCGCGAAGTCCGGCGAGTCCACCGAGCCCCAGTGGTGCAGCAGCAGCTGCGACGTCGGATGCGCGTCCGCCATCTCGATCGCGCCCTCGAAGGTGAAGTGCCACTCGCTGTCCGAGAAGTCGAAGAGCATCACGTCGGGGCTCGGCCCGGTCAGGTGGTGCTCGCGGATCAGCCGAGAGTCGCCCGGCGCCCAGATCGTGCCGTCCGGCGTCTCGAGCCAGAAGCCGCAGGCGTCCTCCTCCTCGAAGAAGCGCTGCCCCGGCTCGGGGAACGCGTTCTGCCAGGCGTGGTCGGCCGGGGTCAGCCGGACGCGGACGCCGCCGACCTCGAACGCGTCGTCGATCCCGTGCCCGTGCGCCGGCAGCCCCTCGGCGGTCATCTCCGAGGCGACGTAGCGCGTCGAGTGGAACGCGGTCGTCACCGGCGCGAGCTCCCGGCAGGTGGGCCGGCTGAAGTGGTCGTTGTCGCTGTGGGTCACCAGCACCGCGTCCAGCCGCGGCACGGCGGCGGCGGCGATCGGGAAGTCGATCAGCACCGGCATGTCGAAGCCGCCGAGCAGCGGATCGATCATCAGCGAGGTGCCGCGCGAGGTGAGCAGGAACCCGGCCATGCCGAGCCAGCGCAGCGTCGTGCCGCCGTCGTCCGCGAACGCCTCCTCGGCGAAGAAGCGGGTCGGCCCCGCCACCGCCTGGCGGCGCCCGTCGTCCTGCGCGTTCGTCATCGTCGTCTCCGCTCGTCGAGGTCGGTCCGGGACCACCCTACGAGCGGCTCCGAGACGGCGCGGCGCGTGCTGCGGCGCGTGCTCATTCCGCGAAGACGCGCTTCGCGACGTCGATCGCCGAGAGCGCCTTGGGCCAGCCGGCGTAGAAGGCGAGGTGGGTGAACGCCTCGACGATCTCGGCCTCGGTCAGCCCGTTGTCGCGGCCGATGCGGATGTGCGCGTCGAGCTGCACCGTGCTCCCGCCGGTGAGCAGTGAGGAGAGCGTGAGCAGGCTGCGGTCGCGCTTGGCGAGCTCGGGGCGCTCCCAGACGTCGCCGAAGAGCACGTCCTCGGTGAGCTGGACGATCTTAGGAGCGAGGTCGCCGATGGTGGCGCGGAGCGGGCTGGGGGTGGTCTCGGGCACGGGGTCTCCTCGGGGCTGGGGGAAGGGGGGTTCCGACCACTCCACACCGCTGACCCCGAGCGAGCGAGGCCCTGCCGGAACGTGTACCGCCAGGGCCTGTCCTGCGCCCCGGCCCCGGCCTAGCGTGGCGACGGAGGCGGACGCCCGGCCCGCCGCCACAGCGGAAGAAGGACCCCGATGAACATCGAACCGACGACCCCCACCGTCAAGAACCCGCCCGAGCAGTTCGCCGGCGACGTCTGGCTCGACACGATCGTCGTGCCGCACGACGCCGACCAGCGCACCACGATGGCCCGGGTGCGCTTCGCCCCCGGCGCCCGCACCGCCTGGCACTCGCACGCCCGCGGCCAGTACCTGCACGTGACCTCGGGCGTCGCCCGCTTCGGCGGCCGCGACGGCACGGTCCTCGAGGTGCACGCCGGTCAGACCCTCTACACCCCGCCCGGCGAGGAGCACTGGCACGCCTCCGCGCCCGGCGTCTTCATGGAGCACCTCGCCGTGCTCGAGGCCGCCGACGACCCGGCGACGACGACGGCCTGGGCCGAGCACATCACCGACGCGGACTACGAGGGCAGCGCAGCCGAGGGGCGCTGACGGACGCAGACCATCAGCTGAGACGCCGTCTCATCGCCCATGAGCGATGAGCCGCACGCTCAGCTGACGTTCTGCAGCGACAGTCCCCGGGGTGCTACTCGTAGCGCAGCGACTGCACCGGATCCGCCCGCACGGCCGGCAGCGTCCCCGCCACGAACGCGATCACCATCACGACGCACGCTCATCAGCAGCGTGTCGACGATGCCGAAGCTCGCCGCCAGCAGCGCGATCACCGCGAAGGCGTTGAACACCAGCACGATCCCGTCGACGACGGCCTTGATCGTGCCGAGCTGGTCCGCGGCCGTGGTGCCGGTGTAGCCGGCGTCCGCGAGGCGGTCCTTCAGCGCGGCGACCTGCCCGTTGTCCGCCGCGACCCGCAGCCTGATCACCCGCTACGTCCTCGCGCCCCAGGCGTCACCGCCGCTCGTCGAGCCGCCGGAGTCCGCCCTGCTGACCCCCGGCGCCTGACGCCCTCCCCGCCGAGGCGTCCTCGAACCGTCGAGGCGTCCCGCAGCACCGGGACGCCTCGACGGGAGCGGGACGTCTCGCGGCGCTACTGCACCGGGCCGGCGATGCGGGGGAGCAGGCGCTGGATGGCCGTCGCCGCGGCGCCGCGCGCCCACTCGATCAGGCCGCCGTCGTCCACCAGCAGGGTGGGCGCGTCGGCGTCCGGATCGCGGACGGCCGCGATCACCGCGTCCACCAGCGCCGACTGCTCCGAGTAGAGCGCCACGCCCTCCCCGGCCAGGATCACAGTGTCGACCATCGCCAGGTTCGCGATCGCCGAGATCATCGTGCCGAGGGCCCGGGCGGAGTCCTCGAGGATCCGCGCGGCGGCCTCGTCGCCCTCGCGCGCCAGCGCGAAGCCCTCGGCCAGCGTCAGCTCGTGCCCGGTCGCCACGTAGAGCTGCCGCGTCAGCGACGGCAGCGTCAGCATCGCCGTCGAGCAGCCGCGGTGTCCCGCCTCGCAGACCGGCCCGCCCGGGTCGAGCGGGAAGTGGCCGCCGAGCCCGAGGCCCGCGGCCGGCGGCGCGACGACGCGGTCGTGCACCACGAGTCCGTAGCCGACGCCCGCGCCCATCGTCAGCACCGCGAAGTGCGAGAGCCCGCGCCCGCGCCCGAACCAGTGCTCGGCCGCGGTGAGCGCGACGACGTCGTTCTCCAGCGCCACCGGCAGCCCGAGCTCCGCCGACAGCGGCCCGGCGAGGTCGACGTCGCGCCAGCGGAGGAACGGCGCGCGCCGCACCCGCCCCGCCGCGTCCACACTGCCGCCGATCGTCACGCCCAGTCCGGCGAAGGCGGAGGCCCCGCCCAGCTCCTCGACGACGGCGACGACCGCGGCGATCACCTCCTGCGGCGACGTGCCCGGCAGCGCCCGGACCAGCCCGCGCTCGGTGTGCGCCCGCAGATCGGTGCGGACGGCGAGCACCTCGGTGCCGGTGATCTTTACGCCCGCGAAGCGCAGCGCCTCCGGGCGGATGTCGAGCGGGCGGGCCGGCCGGCCGACCCCCGCGCTCTGCTCGGCGCCCTCGACGAAGAGGCCGCTCTCGAGGAAGGGCCGGGTGAGCCGGGTGAGGCTGGCGGGGGAGAGGCCGAGCCGCCGGCCGAGGTCCGCGCGCGAGATCGGCCCGTGGATGAGCACTTCGCGGGCCAGGAGCTCCGCCGAGGTGCCGGCGCCGTCCTCCGCCGCGACGGTGTCCGTCATCGCCATGCTGCCGCCCTTCTTTCCGTTCCGACACGAAGCTACTCGACCGGTACCCCGCGGACGGGCCTCACCGAGCGCATCCGCCCTCTTGACAGGCATATTACTTCTGCCGTAGAACTAACGCATGCAGCGCAGCACCGCACCGACGAGCACCCCCGAGTCCTTGGGATCCGCCGCCGACCGCGTCCTCCACCTCCGCAACGGAGGAACGAGCGTGGTCGTCGACGCCCGCATCGCCGCCTTCCCGGCGATCGTGCACTGGGGCGCCGACCTCGGCGATCTTTCCGCCGCTGAACTATCGGCGCTCGCCGCGGCCGCCGTGCCGCAGCGCGTCTCCGGCGGCCTCGACGCCCCGGCCCCGTTCGGCCTCGTCGCCGTCGAGGCGGACGGCTGGCAGCACGCGCCGACCCTCGAGGGAACGCACGAGCGCGAGACCGCGAGCGAGCGCTTCGTCGTCGAGAGCCTCGAGAGCCTCGGCGCCGCCCTCCGCGTCGTCGCCGTCGGCGCCCGCTTGCGCGTCACGATCGACGTCGAGGTCGACGGCGCCGGACTGCTCACCCAGCGCGCCCGCGTCGAGAACCTCGACGAGCGCCCCTTCCGCCTCGAGCGCCTCGAGCTCGGCTTCCCCCTCCCCGCGACCGCCCGCGAGATCCTGGACACCACCGGCCACCACCTCCGCGAGCGCCACCCCCAGCGCCACCCGCTCACCATCGGCGAGCACACCCGCAGCACGCGCCGCGGGCGTCCCGGCGCCGACGCGACGCTCCTCCTCGCCGTCGGCACTCCCGGCTTCGGCTGGGAGCGCGGGCTCGTGCACGGCGTGCACCTCGGCTGGAGCGGCAACGCCGCGATCCGCGCCCAGCGCACCGTCGAGGGCGTCTCGCTGGTCGCGACCGGCGAGCTGCTCCGGCCGGCCGAGATCGAGCTCGCGCAGGGCGAGAGCTACGAGACGCCGATCGCCTACGGCTCCTGGGGCGACGGACTGAACGCCCTGCAGGCCCGGTTCCACGCGTCGCTCCGGGCTCGCGCGCAGCACCCCGTCACTCCGCGGCCCGTCACCCTCAACACCTGGGAGGCCGTCTACTTCGACCACGACCTCGCCGGCCTCACCGCGCTCGCCGAGAGCGCCGCGCGGATCGGTGTGGAGCGGTTCGTGCTCGACGACGGCTGGTTCCTCGGCCGGCGCGACGACACGACCAGCCTCGGCGACTGGACCGTCGACCCGGACGTCTGGCCGCGCGGCCTCTCGCCGATCATCGAGGCCGTCACCGGCCGGGGGATGCAGTTCGGCCTCTGGGTCGAGCCCGAGATGATCAGCCCCGACTCCGAGCTGGCCCGCGCGCATCCGGAGTGGATCCTCGGCCCGGCCGGGCACCTCCCGCACTCGGCGCGCCAGCAGCAGGTCCTCGACCTCTCCCAGCGCGGCGCATACGAGCACGTGCTCGCCGCCCTCGACGCGCTGGTGACGGAGTACCCGATCGCCTACCTGAAGTGGGACCACAACCGCGACCTGATCGAGGCGGTCTCGCCCGCCACCGGTCGCGCGGCCGTGCACGAGAACGTCCTCGCGCTCTACCGGCTACTCGACGAGCTCCGCGCCCGGCACCCCGGCCTCGAGATCGAGTCCTGCGCGTCCGGCGGCTCCCGCGTCGACCTCGGCATCCTCGCCCGCACCGACCGCATCTGGACCAGCGACTGCAACGACCCGCTCGAGCGGCAGACCATCCAGCCGTACACGCAGCTGGTCGTCCCGCCCGAGCTGATGGGCCAGCACATCGGCCCGCCGCAGGCGCACTCCACCCAGCGCACGCACTCGCTCGCGTTCCGCGCGGGCACCGCGCTGACCGGTCATCTCGGCATCGAGTGGGACGTCTCCGCCCTCGAGCCCGCTGTGGAGGAGGAGCTGACCCGCTGGGTCGCCTTCCACCGCGAGCACCGCGGCCTGCTGCACAGCGGCACCGTCGTCCGCGCCGACCTCGCCGACGACGCGGCCTCGCTCTCCGGAGTCGTCGCCGCCGACCGCGCGTCCGCCCTCTTCGTCCTCGCCCAGCTCCGCACGGGGGAGAGCTACCCGCCCGGGCGGCTCACCCTCCCGGGACTCGATCCCGACACCGCCTACACCGTCCGACTCGCCCCAGTGTCCGCACCGCTCGGCGGGCCCGGCCAGTCGCCCCTCGACTGGACCCTGCACGACACCGTCCTCACCGGCCGCGTCCTCGCGACGGTCGGCCTGCAGACCCCCGTCCTGAACCCGGAATCCCTCGTCGTCCTGACCGCCACCGCCGTCGAGTAGCCCCGCCGATCGGGCGACCCGCTCCGCGGGCCACCTTTGCTGATCGAGCAGCCCGCTCCGCGGGCCGCCCTCGCTGACCGAGCGACCCGCTCCGCGGGCCGCCCTCGCTGACCGAGCGACCCGCTCCGCGGGCCGCCCTTTTGCTGATCGAGTAGCCCGCTCTGCGGGCGTATCGAGATCCACCGTCCTTCAGTCGCGCGGTCTCGATACGCCTTTTCGTCTCGAGATCCACCGTCCTGCAGCCCCTCACCCCCCCCCCCGCGCAAGGAGGCGCCCCACCCATGACCCCTCGCCACGTCCCCCCGCCCGGCGCCCTGTCCCGGCGCCTGTTCCTCTCGGCCGCCGCGTCCGCCGCCTCGATCGCCGCCCTCGCCTCCTGCGCCTCGCCCGGCGCGGCGAACGGCGTCACCACGCTCGACTTCTTCCAGTTCAAGGCCGAGGCCGTCGAGGACTTCGCCCGGATCATCGCGCAGTTCGAGGCCGCCAACCCCGACATCCGCGTTATCGCCAACAACGTCCCCGACCCGGACACCGCCCTGCGCACGCTGCTCGTGAAGGACAAGATCCCCGACGTCCTCACCCTCAACGGCTCCGGCTACTACGCCGATCTGGCGAAGGCCGGCGTCTTCCACGACTTCACCGGCGACGAGCTGGTCGAGCGGGTGAACCCGGCGGCGCTCGAGATCATCGACGCCCTCGGCAGCTTCAACGGCGAGGAGATCAACGCCCTCGCCTTCGCCAACAACGCCGACGGCATCCTCTACAACCGCACGATCTTCGCCGACAACGGCATCGAGGTGCCGACCACCTGGGACGAGCTGATCGCGGTCTGCGACACCCTCGTCGCCGCCGGCATCACCCCCTTCTACGGTGCGCTACTCGACAACTGGACCGGCGCCCCGGCGTTCAACGCCCTCGGCGGCCAGCTGCAGCCGGAGGGCTTCTTCGACGCGATGCGTGCGGAGGGAGCCGATCTCGGCCCCGACTCGCCCGTCTCCTTCTCGAAGGACTACGCGCTGGCGATGGAGCGCCTCGGACAGCTGTTCTCCTACACCCAGGAGGGCTCGTTCGGCCGCGGCTACGACGACGGCAACCAGGCCTTCGCCGCCGGCGAGGCCGCGATGTACCCGCAGGGCATCTGGGCGATCAACCCGGTCCGCACCAACAACCCGGACATCGATCTCGGCGTCTTCCCCTACCCCGTGCTCGACGACCCCGCCGACACGAAGGTCACCTCCGGCGTCGACGTCGCCGTAGCGATCGGCCGCGGCACCGCGAAGCTCGAGGCCGCCCGCCGCTTCGTCGCCTTCCTGCTCGACCCCGCCGTGGTCGAGCCCTACGTGGAGAGCCAGGCCGCCTTCTCGCCGCTCGTCGGCGCCGCCCCCAACAGCGACCCGACCCTCGCCGAGCTGCAGCCCTACTTCGAGCAGGGCCGCCTGATCGGCTTCGTCGACCACCAGATCCCCGCGAGCATTCCGCTCAACCCCACCCTCCAGGCGTTCCTCGCCAGCGGAGACGCGGACGCCGCGCTCCGCACCCTCGACAGTGAGTGGCGCAAGGTCGCGGCACGCACGACCCGGAAGTGAGCAGGACATGACCACGACCACGACGGCGGCGCCCCAGACGCCGGCCACCACGCCTCCGGTCGCGCCGCGCAAGCGGACGCTCGGCCGCACCCCGAAGACCTTCTACTGGATGACGGTCCCCGCCGTCCTGCTCTTCTTCGTCCTGCACACCGTGCCGGTCCTCACCGGCATCTTCTTCAGCTTCACGAACTACGCCGGCTACGGCTCGTGGGACCTGATCGGCTTCTCCAACTATCTGGCCCTGCTCCAGGACGACCGGGTGTGGAAGGCCTACGGCTTCACCTTCGGCTTCGCGATCGTCGCGACCGTCCTCGTCAATGTGATCTCGCTCGGGATCGCCATCGCGCTGAACGCGAAGATCAAGTTCCAGACCGCGTTCCGCGGGATCTACTTCATCCCCTATGTGCTCTCGACCCTGGTCATCGGCTACGTCTTCCAGTACCTCTTCGCGAACTCGCTCCCGCAGATCGTCGGAGCGATCCCGGTGCTCGGCGAGAACATCCTCGCGAACGCCGACTGGGCGTGGGTCGCGATCGTGATCCTGGCGGTCTGGCAGGCCTCGGCCTTCTCGATCATCATCTACCTCGCCGGCCTGCAGACCATTCCGGGGGAGCTCTACGAGGCGACCTCGCTCGACGGCGCGACTCCCTGGCGGCAGTTCACCTCGATCACCTTCCCGCTGATCGCGTCCTTCTTCACGATCAACATGGTCCTATCGATGAAGAACTTCCTCCAGGTCTTCGACCACATCGTCGCCCTCACCAACGGCGGCCCGGGCACCTCGACCGAGTCGATCACGCTGCTGATCTACCGCGGCGGCTTCCAGGGCGGCGAGTACGCCTATCAGACGGCCAACGCCGTCCTCTACTTCCTCATCATCATCGTGGTCTCGCTGATCCAGTTCCGAGTCCTCAGCCGCAGAGAGGCGTCCTTCTGATGACCGCGACCATCACCCCCACCACTGCCATCGCCCTCGGCGAGCCGCAGGACGGCAAGCGCCCGCGCCGCCCCTCCCGCGACTCCTACAGGATCAACTGGTGGGCCACCGCGCTCATCGCCGTCTGCTCGCTGACGATCCTGCTGCCGCTCTACTTCGCCGTCGTCACGGCGCTGAAGACCCCGGACCAGCTCGGCGGCACCGGCTTCGAGCTGCCGACCTCGATCTCCTGGGAGAACTTCGCCACGGCCTGGCAGGCGACCCGCTTCCCGCAGGCGTTCGTCAACACCGCGCTGATCACGGTGGGGGCGGTCGCGCTGACGCTCTTCTCCAACTCAATGGTCGCCTACGCCGTCGCCCGCAATCTCGACAAGCCGTTCTTCAAGGGCGTCTACTTCTATCTGCTCGCCGCGGTCTTCGTGCCGTTCCCGATCATCATGCTGCCGGTGGTGAAGGAGACGGCGCTGCTGGGCCTGGACAACCAGGTCGGGCTGATCCTGCTCTACGCCGTCTTCGGCCTCTCGATCAACACCTTCATCTACACGGCCTTCATCCGCTCGATCCCGATCGAGCTCGAGGAAGCGGCCCGCACCGACGGCGCCTCGACCTGGCGCACCTACTGGCAGATCATCTTCCCGCTGCTCGGACCGATGAACGCCACCGTCGGCATCCTCACCTGCGTCTGGGCCTGGAACGACTTCATCCTGCCGCTGGTGGTGCTCTCCGACCCGTCGGCCCGCACGCTCCCGCTCGCGGAGTACGTCTTCCAGGGGCAGTTCAACACGAACTACACCGTCGCCTTCGCCTCGTACCTGATGGCGATGGCCCCGCTGCTGATCGTCTACCTCTTCGCCCAGCGCTGGGTCGTCAGCGGCGTGATGCGCGGCTCGATCAAGTAACGGGCTCTGCGAGGAGCCCGCTCCCACCGTGGGCCGTGCACAACTCAGGCTGGATGGACGATCGAGGCCTGTCTCCTCGGATGTTCGCCCGTTCAGCCTGAGTCGTGCACGCCCTCGACCGGACACCGGTCAGCCCGGCGGCGGCACGCTCACGATCCGGTCGTCCGCCTCGCCCGGCGATCCGCGGCCGTCCGTGTTGCTCGTCACGAACCACAGGTCGCCGCCCGGCGCCGCCACCGCGTCCCGCAGCCGCCCGTACTCGCCCACGGCGTAGTCGGTCGAGGCCGACGGATCCGCGACCGGCACCGCGCGGAGCACCTCGCCGCGCAGATTCGCCAGGTAGAGCACGCCGTCCAGCTCGGTCATCCCGCTCGGGCTGGCCGCGCCCGGCTCCCACTGCTGCACAGGATCGACGAAGCCGTCCTCGCCGGCGATCCCCTCCACCGCGGGCCAGCCGTAGTTCGCGCCCGGCTCGATCACGTTCAGCTCGTCCCAGGTGTCCTGCCCGAACTCGCTCGCGAAGAGCGTGCCGTCCTCCGCCCACGCGAGGCCCTGCGGGTTGCGGTGCCCGCTGCTCCAGACCAGCGACCCCGGGTACGGGTTGTCCTCGGGCACGGCGCCGTCGAGCGTCATCCGGAGGATCTTGCCGGAGAGCGCGTCCGGGTCCTGCGCCGCCTCGCGCCGCCCGGCGTCGCCGACGGTCGCGTAGAGCAGGCCGTCGGGGCCGATGGCGATCCGTCCGCCGTCGTGGGTGCGAGCTGCCGGGATCCCGTCCAGGATCGTGTCCGGCTCGCCGAGCGCGTACGCCCCCGGCTCGCCCTCGAGCGCGAACCGCTGGATCCGGTTGCCGTCGGCCGCGGTCGAGTAGGCGAACAGCGTCCGCCCGTCGACGGCCAGCCCGAGCAGCCCGCTCTCGCCCTCGGCGACCACGCCCGCGACGACGCCGACCTCGCGGGTGCCGCCGTCCGCCGTGAGCTCGAGCACCCGTCCGCTGTCGCGCTCGCTGACGAGCGCCGTGCCGTCGTCGACGAAGACGACCGACCACGGCGCCTCGAGCCCCTCCGCGACGCTGCTCGCGCCGACGAGCTCGCGCGCATCGGGGCCGGGAGCGGCCGGAGTCGTGCTGCAGGAGGCGAGCCCCACGCCGAGCGCGAGCGTCACGCCGACGAGGGCCGAGCGGAGGACGGGACCGGTCATCCCCCCAGGCTGCCCGCCGAACCTTCGAGAGTTCTCACTTCCATGCTGGTCGAGTAGCCCCGAAGGGGCGTATCGAGACCCGCGCTCCGCCGGACGGGGGCCGCATGATCGCCCCGATCCGCCACCACCGCTAGCACCCCCGCGGATCCCGCGCACCCCCACCGCATGTCGGACCCGCGGCGTAGCGTTGCAGAGGTGATGCGCCCCCAGATCAGCACCCTCGGCCAGCTGCGCGCCTCCGGGCACGCGCAGAAGACCCTCCGCACCGAGATCCGCGACAACCTCCTCGACGCCCTCCGCGAGGGCCGCGACCCCTGGCCCGGCCTGCACGGCTTCCAGGACACCGTCATCCCCCAGGTCGAGCGGGCGGTGATCGCCGGGCACGACATCGTGCTGCTCGGCGAGCGCGGCCAGGGCAAGACCCGCCTCCTCCGCACGCTCAACGGCCTGCTCGACGAGTGGACCCCCGTCATCGAGGGCTCCGAGCTCGGCGAGCACCCCTACGAGCCGATCACCTCGATCAGCAAGCGTCGGGCGGAGGAGCTCGGCGACGAGCTGCCCGTCGCCTGGCGCAGCCGCGAGGAGCGCTACGTCGAGAAGCTGGCCACGCCGGACACGAGCGTCGCCGACCTCATCGGCGACGTCGACCCGATGAAGGTGGCCGAGGGCCGCAGCCTCGGCGACCCGGAGACCATCCACTTCGGCCTCATCCCGCGCAGTCACCGCGGCATCGTCGCGATCAACGAGCTGCCCGACCTCGCCGAGCGCATCCAGGTCGCGATGCTCAACGTGATGGAGGAGCGCGACATCCAGATCCGCGGCTACGTCCTGCGGCTCCCGCTCGACGTCCTCGTCGTCGCCAGCGCCAACCCCGAGGACTACACGAACCGCGGCCGGATCATCACCCCGCTGAAGGACCGCTTCGGCGCCGAGATCCGCACCCACTACCCGACCGCGCTCGTCGACGAGGTCGCCGTGATCCGCCAGGAGGCCGATCTCGTCGCCACCGTCCCGGACGCGCTGATCGAGATCCTCGCGCGCTTCACGCGGGCCCTGCGCGAGTCGTCCTCGGTCGACCAGCGCAGCGGCGTGAGCGCCCGCTTCGCCATCGCCGGCGCCGAGACCATCGCCGCCGCCGCCTTGCACCGGGCCACCCGCCGCGGTGAGGAGGAGGCGGTCGCCCGCCCGATCGACCTCGAGACCGCGGTCGACGTGCTCGGCGGCAAGATCGAGTTCGAGTCCGGCGAGGAGGGCCGCGAGGACGAGATCCTCGACCACCTCCTCCGGCAGGCCACCGCCGAGACGGTCCGCGCGCACCTCCGCGGACTCGACCTCACCCCGCTCGTCACCGCCGTCGAGAACGGCGCGATGATCACCACCGGCGAGCAGGTGACGGCCGAGGAGTTCCTCGCGGCCCTGCCCGTCCTCGGCGAGTCCACCCTCTACGACGACATCGCCGACCGCCTCGAGGCCGTCGGCGCCGGCCGCCGCGCGGGCGCCGTCGAGCTCGCGCTCGAGGGCCTCTACCTCTCCCGCAAGCTCAGCAAGGAGACGGGCGGGGGCGAGGCCGTCTATGGCTGAGCCGCTGGTCATCGGCCTCCCGCTGTCCGCCGGACTCCCGCTGCCCGGAGGGCCCGCAAGTGCCTAGGGGCAACCGCCGGCTCGGGCGCGACGCCCGCTACTCCCGCTACGACGGCGGTCCCGACCCGCTCGCCCCGCCCGTCGACCTGGCCGAGGCGCTCGACGCCATCGGCGAGGACGTCATGGCCGGCACCTCGCCCGAGCGCGCCATGCGCGAGTTCCTCCGGCGCGGCGGCCGCGACGGCCAGGGTCTCGACGACCTCGCCGCCCGGGTCGCCGAGCGCCGGCGCGAGCTGACGCAGAAGCACGGCCTCGACGGCACCCTCCGCGAGGTCCGCGAGCTGCTCGACCGCGCCGTCCTGTCGGAGCGCAAGCAGCTCGCCCGCGACACCCAGATGGACGACGGCGACCGCGCCCTCGCCGAGATCCAGCTCGACAGCCTGCCGCCCTCGCCCGCCGCCGCGGTCTCCGAGCTCTCGGACTACCGCTGGCAGAGCCCGGAGGCGCGCGCCGACTACGAGAAGATCAAGGAGCTGCTCGGCGCCGAGATGCTCGAGCAGCGCTTCGAGGGCATGAAGCAGGCCCTCGAGAACGCGAGCGACGAGGACCGCGCCGCGATCGACGCGATGCTCCGCGACCTCAACCAGCTCCTCGAGGCGCACGCCCGCGGCGAGGACACCCCCGAGCAGTTCGACGCCTTCATGGCGCAGCACGGCGAGTACTTCCCCGAGCGGCCGGAGACCGTCGACGAGCTGATCGACGCCCTGGCCGCCCGCGCCGCCGCGGCCCAGCGGATGCGCAACTCGATGACCCAGCAGCAGCGCGACGAGCTCGACGCCCTCGCCCAGCAGGCCTTCGGCACGCCCGAGCTGATGCAGTCGCTCGGGCAGCTGGACGAGACCCTGCGGGGCCTGCGCCCCGGCGAGGACTGGGGCGGCTCCGAGCGGATGGACGGCGAGCAGGGCCTCGGCCTCGGCGACGGCACGGGCGTCTTCCAGGAGCTCGCCGACCTCGACGCGCTCGCCGACCAGCTCGCGCAGCCGCACGAGCGCTCGAACCTCGACGACCTCGACCTCGACCTCCTGGCCCGCCGCCTCGGCGACGACGCGGCGGTCGACGCGCAGACCCTCAAGCGCCTCGAGAAGGCGCTGCGCGACTCCGGCACCCTGCGCCGCGGCTCCGATGGAGCGCTCACCCTCACTCCGAAGGCCATGCGCCAGCTCGGCAAGGCGCTGCTGCGCGACATCGCCGACACGATCTCCGGCCGACAGGGCGCACGCGACGTGCGCCGGGCGGGCGCCGCGGGCGAGCGCTCCGGCGCGACCCGGCAGTGGGAGTTCGGCGACACCGAGGCCTGGGACGTCACCCGCACCCTCACCAATGCGCTCACCCGCACCGCGGGCGACGGCCGGAAGACCGGCTCCGGCGTCCGGATCGAGATCGGCGACGTCGAGGTGCAGGAGACGGAGGCGCGGACCCAGGCCTGCGTCGCCCTCCTCGTCGACACGTCGTTCTCGATGGCGATGGACGGCCGCTGGGTGCCGATGAAGCGCACCGCGCTCGCCCTGCACACCCTGATCTCGAGCCGGTTCCGCGGCGACGAGCTGCAGCTGATCGCGTTCGGCCGCCAGGCCGAGGTGATGGACGTCGAGCAGCTCGTCGGCCTCGACGCGGAGTGGGAGAAGGGCACCAACCTGCACCACGCCCTGCTGCTGGCAAATCGGCACTTCCGCAAGCACCCCAGCGCGCAGCCGGTGCTGCTGATCGTCACCGACGGCGAGCCGACCGCGCACCTCGAGCCCGACGGGCAGATCTACTTCGACTACCCGCCGGACCCGGTGACGGTCGCCGTCTCCGTCCGCGAGCTCGACGCCTCCACCCGCCTCGGCGCGCACACCACGTTCTTCCGGCTGGGCGACGACCCGGGGCTCGCCCGCTTCATCGACTCGCTGGCGCGGCGCGTCGGCGGCTCGGTCGTGAACCCGGAGGCGGACGACCTCGGTGCGGCCGTCGTGTCGTCGTACCTCGGTGCGCGCGGGGCGGCTCCAGGCGGACGCCCTCCCGGTGACGAGCTGTTCGGCCGCGGCTGGGGCTTCTAGCGCGTCGAGTGTCCGGTCGCCCGGTGCTCCCGGGCGACCGGATCGCCGTCCGCGGCTAGAACAGCGGCCACGGCACGGCGGGCATGCTGCCGCGCGGTGCCGGGAAGCGGCCGGAGGAGCGGAGCCGGTCGCAGCGCTTGGCGAAGGTCGCGATCTCCTCGTCCAGCAGCAGCTCGGACAGCGCCGCGCCGAGCGGCCCGTCGATCGCCGAGCGCAGTCGCTGCAGCGCGGACAGCTCGTCCTCGGTCAGCGGCTCGCCGATCCAGCCCCAGAGCACCGTCCGCAGCTTGTGCTCCACGTGGAAGGTCAGCCCGTGGTCGACGCCGTAGCGGTGGCCGCCCGGCATCTCGAGCACGTGGCCGCCCTTGCGGTCCGCGTTGTTGACCACGACGTCGAAGACGGCCATCCGCCGCAGCGCCGCCGAGTCCTCGTGCACGAGCGAGATGTCGCGGTCCTCGGCGTCGCTGCCGTCGAGGACGTGCCGCCAGCCCTCGGGCACCGCGTCCGCGGGCACCAGGTCGACGGCGTCCTGCTCCGGATCGATGTCCTGCCAGAGCTGCACCATGCCGACGCCCAGCGGTCCCTCGCGGAGCCAGGTGCGCGGCACGACGTTCCAGCCCAGCGCCTCCGAGGCGAGGTAGGCCGAGACCTCGCGGCCCGCGAGCTGCCCGTCCGGGAAGTCCCAGAGCGGCTTCTCCCCGGCCACCGGCTTGTAGACGACGGAGGTACCGCCGATGCTGCCGAGGAACGTCGCGTTCGAGGCGACCGTGATCCGGCCGGTCAGCTCCAGCTCGCCGCCCTGCAGCTCGGAGTCGGCGGGCAGCTCGATGCCGGGCTGCCCGGCGCCGGGCAGCTCGTGCTCGGCGGCCGGCTCGGACGCGTCGGTCATGTGAGCGGGCAGTCGTGCCCGTCGGGGTCCATCGGCTCGCCGCAGCGCGGGCAGAGCGGACGGCCGGCGCCGACGATCTCGAGCGTGCGCTTGGCGAAGGCGCGGGCGGTGCCGACGGGGATCCGCACCTGCAGCATCTCGTCGGGCAGCGTGGGGGAGTCGTCGATGCTGAGGTCGTCCTCGTCGTCGCCCTCGACCACCGGGTACGCCTCGATGACGACCTGCGCCGTCGACGGGTCCCAGCCGAGGCTGAGGCTGCCGACGCGGAACTCGGCCGCGACCGGCTGGTCGAGCGGCTCGTTGTCGACGAGCTCGGGAGGAGTGCCGGGCGGCACGCTCGCCGGGTTGCCCTCGGCGGACATCAGCTGGTCGAGGATCTCGTCGATCTTCTCCGCGAGCAGCGCCGACTGCTGCTTCTCCAGCCCGACGCTGACGACGCGCGGCCCGGTCCGGGCCTGCAGGTAGAAGGAGCGGGAGCCGGGGGAGCCGATCGTCCCCACGACGACGCGGTCCGGCCAGTCGAATCCGTGCACGATGGGCATGCCCTCAGTCTACGAGCGCCCGCCTGACCCACCCCTGCACGCGGAGGAGGCGCCCTTGCGGGCCCGCCCCTCCGCGCGGATCGAGCAGCCCGCGCAGCGGGCACTTCATGCTGATCGAGTAGCCCACGCAGTGGGCGTATCGAGATCCACGTCCGCCGGCGTTCGGTCTCGATACGCCGCTCCGCGCCTACTCGACCAGCGTGTGCCTACCGCGGTCACCTGCATGCTGATCGAGGAGCCCGCGCAGCGGGCGTTTCGAGATCCACCCCGCACAACATCAGCTGAGACTGGTGTCCCTCCCCCCACAGCCGACGCCCACACCTCTCAGCTGATGTTCTGCGCCGCTACTCGTGCCCCGCCCCGCCCCCGACCGGCGCCTCGGCCTCGGCCGGCGCCGGCGCCCGCAGCCAGCCCAGGTCGCCGGCCTCCGTGTTCATCGCGATCACGTCCGGCCGCCCGGTGCTGTAGCGGATGATCGACACCGACGCCGGCCCGACCGACAGCCGCTGGAAGAGGTCGAGGTGCATGCCGAGCGCGTCGGCCAGCACCGCCTTGATGATGTCGCCGTGGCTGACCGCCGCCCACACCGCGTTCGCCCCGTGCTCCGCCGCCACCGCCGCGTCGTGCCGCCGGATCGCGGCGACCGAGCGCGCCTGCATCCCGGCCAGACCCTCACCCCCGGGGAACACCGCCGCCGACGGCTGGTTCTGCACGACCGACCACATCGGCTCCTTGGCGAGGTCCCGGAGCGAGCGCCCCTGCCACTCGCCGTAGTCGCACTCGGTGATCCCCTTCTCGATCGGCGTCGCCGGCGAGCCGTCCTGGCGCTCGAGCAGGTACCGCGCCGTCTGCCGGCAGCGCTCGAGCGGACTCGACACGACCGCGGCGAGCGGGACCGCGGCCAGCCGCTCCCCGGTGCGCGCGGCCTGCGTGCGCCCGACGTCGTCGAGGCGGACCCCGGCGGTGCGTCCGGCGAGGATCCCGGCGGTGTTGGCCGTGGTGCGCCCGTGACGGACGAGAAGGAGCGTGGGCATGCGGCTCAGCCTAGACACGCCCCCTCCGCGCCTCCTCAGGAGCCCGACCCACCTCCGGCTCGCGATTCCACCTCCGGCTCGCCGACTCCGCCGATTCCCGCGAGCCGAGCGCGTTCCGACGAGCCGAAGGCCCCCGCGAACCACCTCCGGCTCGTGATCCCGTCTCCGGCTCGCAGATTCGGCTCAGCCCCGCGAGCCGGAGTCGAATCGACGAGCCGGAGGTGCCGAGCCCTGACCTACGGCTCGCGGTTCCACCCCCGGCTCGCGGAACCCGCCGGTTCGAGCGAGCCGAGCGCGGTTCGACGAGCCCGACCCACCGGAGTCACCTCCGGCTCGCGATCACCGCTTCGGCTCGCCGAATCCGTCGATTTCAGCGAGCCCGGCGGGTACCCGCGAGCCGAAGGTCCTCCGCCCGGCTGCCGGCCCACTCCTCCCGGCGACTGATGCCGCGCAACCCGACCCTCGCTACCGTTGAGGGGCGGCCGCCCACCGCGGCCCCGTCAACACAGGCACCGAAGGGACTCCCATGGACGGGACGAACGGCACGACGCCCACCGGCACCCCGCAGTACGCGACCGGCACCCCGCAGCACGCGACCGACTCCCCGCAGGACGGCGTCGATCAGCACGACACCACCGCGGCCGTCGCGAGCCCGAGCACCGCGACCACCGCCACCCCCGCCCCCGCCTGGGCGGCCCCCGACGCCACCGGCCGCCAGGACGAGATCGCCCTCCGCATCCGGGGCCTCCGCAAGCGCTTCGGCGACAAGGAGGCCGTCGCCGGCATCGATCTCGATGTGCCGGCCGGCTCCTTCTTCGGCCTCGTCGGCCCCAACGGCGCAGGCAAGACGACCACCCTCTCGATGGCGACCGCCCTGCTCCGCCCCGACGCGGGCACCGTCACCATCCACGACGTCGACGTCTGGCAGGACACCCTCGAGGCCAAGCGGCTGATCGGCGTGCTCGCCGACGGCGTCAAGCTCTTCGACCGCCTCACCGGCCTGCAGCTGATCACCTACTACGGCCTGCTCTGCGGCATCGACCGCCCGACCGTCCTCGAGCGCGCCGACGACCTGCTCGCCCTGCTCGGCCTCGACCCCGCCGACCGCACCCTCGTCGTCGACTACTCCGCCGGCATGACCAAGAAGATCGCGCTCGCCTGCGCCCTCGTCCGCGCCCCACGGCTGCTGGTGCTCGACGAGCCCTTCGAGTCCGTCGACCCGGTCTCCGCCGCGAACATCCGCGACATCCTCACCGGCTACGTCGCCTCCGGCGGCACCGTCATCGTCTCCAGCCACTCGATGGACCTCGTCGAGCGGATGTGCGACCGTGTCGCCGTCATCGCCGACGGCCGCGTCCTCGCCGCCGGAACACTCGAGGAGGTCCGCGCCGGATCCAGCCTCGAGGAGCGCTTCGTCGACCTCGTGGGCGGCCGCACCCACCAGGAGGGCCCGGCATGGTTGCGCATCTCCTGAGGCTGCGCCTGCTGCTGCTGCGCAACACGCTCACCCGCAACGTCTGGCAGCTGATCGGCGTGATCTTCGGCGGGCTCTACGCGGTCGGCGTGCTCGGCGTCGTGGTCGTCGGGCTGATCGCGCTCGGCGCCTCCGACCCGGCGTTCGCGAACGTCGCCCTGGTCCTCGGCGGCTCCGCGCTGCTGCTGGGCTGGGTCCTCGGTCCGATCTTCGTCTCCGGCTCGGACCAGAGCCTGGACCTGCCGACCCTGGCGACCTTCCCGATCCCGCTCCGGACGCTGATGCTCGGCCTCGCCGCCGCGGGCCTCGCGGGCTTCCCCGGGATCGTCACCTCGCTGGCCGCGCTCGCCTCCGCGGCGGCCTGGTGGAGCAACCCCGTCGGCATCCTGCCCGGCCTCGTCTCGGCGGTCATCGGCGTCGCCACCTGCGTGGTCGCCTCGCGCCTCATCGGCGCTCTGACCACCGGCCTCGGCTCGAGCCGCCGCTACCGCGAGGTGATCGGCGGCGTCGTCCTGGTCGTCGTGATCCTGCTCGGACCACTGTTCATCGGACTGACCACCGTGATCAGCGACGGCCTCGACACGCTCCCCGTCGTCGCGTCCGCCCTCGGCTGGTCGCCGCTCGGCGCGATCTGGGGCGTCCCCGGCGCGATCGTCGCGGGGGAGTGGGCGGTCGCCCTCGGCCGCTTCGCGATCGGCGTCGCGACGCTCGCCGCCGTGGTCTGGCTCTGGGCCCGGGCGCTGCGGCACGCGCTGGCCGAGCCCGCCGCGTCCTCCTCGCAGGCCGCCTCGGGCGCGCAGGGCATCGGACTGCTCGGCCGCTTCCCCGGCACCCCGACCGGCGCGATCGCCGCACGGGCCCTGGGCTACTGGTGGCGCGACCCGCGCTACAGCCGCGGACTGCTGGTGATCCCCGCGGTCGTCGTGCTGGCCGTCTTCTACAGCGCGCTGCAGGGCGGCGGCTCGATGCTGGTCGTCCTCTCCTCCCTCTTCATCGCGCTGATCTTCGGCGTGACCCTCTGCGCCGACGTCTCCTACGACGGCACCGCGTGGGCCGCGCACGTCAGCTCCGGAGTCGCCGGCTCGGCCGACCGCGCCGGCCGCGTCATCGCCGCCGGCCTCATCGGCGTGCCGGCCGTGCTGATCGTCACCGTCGGCACCTGCCTCTACGCCGGGCGGGCGGAGTCGATCCCCGCGGTCCTCGGGATGTCGCTCGCGCTGGTGCTCAGCGGCTTCGGCGTCTCGAGCGTCGCGTCCGCGCTGGTCGTCTACCCCGTGCCGGCCCCCGGCGACAGCCCGCTGAAGACGCCGCCCGGCTCCGGGATGATCTCGAGCGTCGTGATGCTCGGCAGCATGGGTGCGACCGCCCTGCTCTCGCTGCCCTCGCTCATCCTCGGCACGATCTCGCTGGTCGGCGGCAGCCTCGGCTTCGGCCTCGGCGCGCTCGCCGCCGCCGTGGTCGTCGGCGCCGTGCTCGCCCTCGTCGGCGTCCGCGTCGGCGGCCGCATCCTCGACCGCCGCGCCCCGGAGCTCCTGTCCGCCCTGGTGACTATCGGCTGACGCCCGCGCCCGGCCACCCCTCTCTCCACTCTCCAAAAGTTGCGGTAGTCACGCCCCACTACCGCAACTTCTGGAGAGTCGCGCGGTCTCCGCGCTCCGGCCCGGGCGGGGACGCGTCGACTACGCGAAAGTTGCGGTAGCCGCCGTCGACTACTGCAACTTCTGGAGGGTCGCGCAGCCGCGCGGGCACGGACCACCCCTCTCACCTCTCCCGCCCTCCAGGAGTTGTCGTACTCGCGCGCCCTGTACGACGAATTCCGAGCACCCGCCGACCTCCCGTGGCCCGCGCGCTGTGATTCGGTCGAGTACGCGAAAGTTGCGGTACTCGCCGCCGACTACCGCAACTTCCGGAGGGTTGCGCGTCTGCGGGCACGGACGGACGGCCGCGGCCCTCCCGCCCTCCAGAAGTTGTCGTACTCGCGCGCCCAGTACGACGACTTCTGCGTACTCGCCGACCTCCCGAGGCCCGCGCGCTGCGAGTCGGTCGAGTACGCGAAAGTTGCGGTACTCGGTGCCGACTACCGCAACTCCTGGAGGGTCGCGCGGCCGCGCGGGCACGGACCGGGCGAGCGGTCGGGAGCGACCCGGCCGGCGCGGCAGGATGGGGGCATGCGCAGTCTCGAAGTCCTCCTCGACCCGGAGTCGGAGGTCCGGATCCGCGGCCAGTGGGAGGCGCTCGAGGCGGCCGGCATCCCGAGCCTCGCGCTGCACACGTCCGCCAGCAACCGCCCGCACCTCACCCTCCTCGCCGGCCCCGAGCTGACCCCGCCGCCGCCGGGTGCACTCGGCGAGCTCCCGGCGACCGTCGAGCTCGGCGCCGTGCTGCTCTTCCCGCACTCCGGCCGCTTCGTGCTCGCCTGGGGAGCCGTCCGCGCGCCCGCCCTCGACGCCCTGCACGCCCGCGCGACCGAGCTGATGCCCGGCGCCGTGCCCACCTCGTTGCCCGAGTCGTGGACCCCGCACATCAGCGTCTCCCGCCGCCTCCGCGCCGAGCAGCTCGGCCAGGCCGTCCCCCTCCTCGGCGAGCCCTTCACCGTCGGCCTCGCGAGCATCCGCTTCTGGGACGGCGACACCAAGACGATCACCGACCTCTGACCCCGCCGGCCTCTCGCCCCGCCTGCCGGCTTCTCATCCGCCCGCTTCCGTCGACCTCCGGCTCGCGATTCCACCTCCGGCTCGTCGAATCGACCGGTTCCTGCGTGCCGGAGGTGCTTCCGCGTGCCGAAGCCGCTTCGCGCTCATCTCCGGCTCGCGATTCCACCTCCGGCTCGTGGAATCGGCGGGACCCCGCGGACCGGAAGTGTTTCCGCGTGCCCGGGGCGCCTCGCGCTGGTGTTCGGCTCGTGATCCCGGCTCCGGCTCGCAGAATCGACCCGTTCCTGCGTGCCGGAGGTATTTCCGCGAGCCGGGGGTGCTTCCGTCAGCGTCCGGCTCGCGGTCCCGGGTCCGGCTCGCAGAATCGACCGGATCCCGCGTGCCGGAGAGGCTTCCGCGTGCCAGGGGCGCTTCGCGCTCACCTCCGGCTCGTTGTCCCGGCTCCGGCTCGTGGAATCTGCGGGTTCCCGCGTGCCGAAGGCATTCCCGCGTGCCGGGGTCGCCTCTCGTCGACCTCCGGCTCGTCGAATCGACCGGTTCCTGCGTGCCGAAGGTGCTTCCGCGTGCCGAAGCCGCTTCGCGCTCACCTCCGGCTCGCGATTCCACCTCCGGCTCGCGGAATCGACCCGTTCCCGGGTGCCCGAGGTCGTTCCGCGAGCCGGAGGCACCCCGGCGCCCGCCACTCGCCCGCGCCCGCCCCTCCTCCCCACCCCCGCACCTGCTGCGACCCTCCCCAGAACGCCGCTCGCCCGGGGCCGCGTCGGAGGCGCCGGGTAGAGTTCCACGGGTGACTGAGCCGACCGCGACCGCCCTCTCGACCGCCGAGCGCCCCACCGCGGACGCCCCGGCCGGCTCCTCCGCCGAGGCTCAGGAGATCCTCGAGCGGGTCTTCGGCTACGGCTCGTTCCGCGGGGAGCAGCAGGCCATCGTCGAGCAGGTCATCGGCGGCGGCGACGCGGTCGTGCTGATGCCCACGGGCGGCGGCAAGTCGCTCTGCTACCAGATCCCCTCGATCGTCCGGCCCGGCACCGGCGTCGTCGTCTCGCCGCTGATCGCCCTGATGCAGGACCAGGTCGACGCCCTGCGCGCGAACGGCGTCCGCGCCGAGTTCCTCAACTCCACCCAGGACATGGGCGAGCGCCAGCGCGTCGAGCGCGCCTACCTCGACGGCGAGCTCGACCTCCTCTACGTCGCCCCCGAGCGCCTCGGCAACGAGGGCACCAAGCAGTTCCTCGCCCGCGGTCGCATCGCCCTGTTCGCCATCGACGAGGCGCACTGCGTGAGCCAGTGGGGCCACGACTTCCGCCCCGACTACCTCGCCCTCGGCGAGCTGGCCGAGCGGTGGCCCGACGTCCCGCGCATCGCCCTCACGGCGACCGCCACCGAGGCGACCCACCGCGAGATCACCACCCGCCTGCACCTCGGCGCGGCCCGCCACTTCATCTCCAGCTTCGACCGCCCCAACATCCAGTACCGCATCGTCAACAAGGTCGAGCCGCGCAAGCAGCTGATCGACTTCCTCAAGCGCGAGCACGCCGACGACGCGGGCATCGTCTACGCGCTCTCCCGCAAGAGCGTGGAGGCGACGGCCGAGGCCCTGCGCGCGGCCGGCTTCGACGCGGTCGCCTACCACGCCGGACTCGACGCCCGGGTCCGGGCCGCCGCGCAGTCGCGCTTCCTCCGCGAGGAGGGCGTCATCGTCTGCGCCACCATCGCGTTCGGCATGGGCATCGACAAGCCGGACGTCCGCTTCGTGGCGCACATCGACCTGCCGAAGTCGGTCGAGGGCTACTACCAGGAGACGGGTCGCGCCGGCCGTGACGGCCTGCCCTCCACCGCCTGGCTCGCCTACGGCCTGCAGGACGTCGTCCAGCAGCGCCGGATGATCGACGAGTCCCCGGGCGACCTTGCGCACCGGCGGCGGATGTCCGCGCACCTCGACGCGATGCTCGCCCTCTCCGAGACGGTGCAGTGCCGCCGGGTGAACCTCCTCGCCTACTTCGGCCAGGAGAGCACCCCCTGCGGCAACTGCGACACCTGCCTCGAGCCGCCCGCCTCGTGGGACGGCACGGTCGCCGCGCAGAAGTTCCTCTCGACGGTGGTCCGGCTCAAGCGCGAGCGCAACCAGCAGTTCGGCGCCGGCCACATCATCGACATCCTGCGCGGCAAGACAACTCCGCGCACGACCCAGCACAAGCACGACTCGATCGCGACCTGGGGGATCGGCGCCGACCTCAGCGACACCCAGTGGCGCGGAGTCGCCCGCCAGCTCCTCGCGCAGAGCCTGCTCGGCGTGAACGACGACGGCTTCGGCACGCTCGTGCTCACTCCCGAGTCGGCCTCGGTCCTGAGCGGCGAGCGCAAGGTGGAGCTGCGGCAGGAGCCCGAGCGCCCCGCGCGCTCGAGCGGCTCGTCGCGCTCCGGCCGCTCCACCGTCTCCGACCTCTCGGCCGAGGCGCAGCCCCTGTTCGAGCGGCTCCGGGAGTGGCGCGTCGCCCAGGCTCGCGCGCAGTCGGTCCCGGCCTACGTCGTCTTCAACGACGCGACCCTCCGCGAGATCGCCACGGTCGAGCCGACCACGATCGACGCCCTCAGCGTCATCGGCGGCGTCGGCCAGAAGAAGCTGATCACCTACGGCGCGGCGGTGCTCGCCGTCGTCGCGGGCGAGACGCCCGAGATCGCCGAGCCCGACGCGAACCAGGAGCCGGCCCCGGCGCGCCGCCAGCCCGCGGCCCGGACGACGGCTTCCCGCTCGTCCGGCGCCCGCCCGTCCTTCGGCGGCGAGCGCTCCGGCCCGCCCGTCTCCTCCGCCCCGCCGGAGGACGACTGGGTCCCGCCGGAGGAGCCCGACGAGGACCCCGGCTGGGACACCTACTGAGCCCGCCGCGGCGCTCAGCCCGAGGCGACCGTGATCTCCTGAACGGCTGACCCGCGTCGCCGACCCCGCGTCGACGCCGACTCCGCGGTCCCTCCCCGCGGCGACGCCTGATCGGCGGTCGGGCCGAGCTGCGCCGCTCAGCTCCCGGCGCCGGTCGACACCATCCAGCCGCCGAGCACGGTGCAGCCGAACGACAGCGCGAGCCCCGCGATCGGCACCCAGAACGCGATCCGCCGCACCACCAGCAGCACGATGGAGACGGCGATCGCCGCGAGGAACGGGACCCACACTCCGCCCGCGGCGACGAGCACACCCCAGCCGATCAGGCCGGTGTCGCAGTCGTTCCCGCCCATGCAGGAGTCGCTCGCCATCGCGAAGAACAGGCCGAAGTAGGACAGCAGCAGCGTCGCCCCGAGCGCGCACAGGATCAGCACCATCGTCAGCACGAGGTCCCACACCCGCACCGGGCGCCGCGACCCGTGGAGGGTCGGGGCGGTACCCGCCCGCGCCGACTCCAGCGCCTGCACCGACTCCACCGAGGTGGGCGGCCGCCAGTCCGGCCGGCTCTCCCGTCGAGGCGGCGGGGGCGGAGGCAGCTGCGGCTCGCTCATGCCCCGAGCCTAGCCACGCCGCTCCCGCCACCCCAGGGCCCTCGCATGCTGGTCGAGTAGTCCCGCAGGGACGTATCGAGACCCACCCTCGTCGAGACGGCCGGTCTTCGGACCCGCTGTCCGGTGTCGCCGGATCTACTTGGAAGAGACGCCCGCAGACATGCTGGTCGAGTAGCCCCGCAGGGGCGTATCGAGACCCGCCACCGCATGCACGTCGGCCTCTTCCCCGCCCTGCGCTGGCGCCGAAGGCTCCCCCTCCGCTCGATACGCCCGCTCCGCGGGCTACTCGATCAGCATGTCTCGGCGCACATGTCTGCTTTCATGCCGGTCGAGTACCCCCGCAGGGGCGTATCGAGACCCACCCGCCTGGGCACGACGCGTCCGCAGACCCGAGCCCCACCACCGGCGCATCCGCGCCCCGCCCCGCTGGCCGGTTCCGACAACCCGCCCCCGCCCGCTCCCGCCGCCCTTTGTGGCCGCGCGACGGAACGTTTCCGCGATCCGCCGACCCGACCTACCGTGCAGGAGCACCGCCTCCCGACGCACTGCAGCGACGGGATCGACCGCTCGATCCTCCGCTCCGGCCGATCGCGAGCGGTCCGAGCCGAAGACGGTCGAAGGGATCCTCCTCATGAGCACCACAGCGCCCCGCCCCCACTCCGCCGCCGACGCCGCCGACCGCGCCGGATCGCGCTCCCGGGTCCGCCGCTCCCGCTCCGGCCCGATCACCCCGCCGCCGCCCGTCGACGTCCTCGGCAGCGAGGTCGACGCCCGGCTCGACGAGGACGGCGCCCCCGGCGTCGACGTCGCGGCCCTCGGCGAGCTGCTCCTCGGCGAGTGGCGCGAGCAGCGCCTCGCGACCCGCGCCCTCACCTCTCGCCCCGAGCTGCACCGGACCGACGGCCTCCCGATGGCCGAGCACCGAGCCCGGGTCACGCAGCAGATGAGCATCCTCGCGGCGGAGGGCGGCGTGCACCGCGCTTTCCCGGTCGCGCTCGGCGGCGACGCCGATCACGGCGGCAACATCGCCGGCTTCGAGGAGCTGGTCACCGCCGACCCGTCGCTGCAGATCAAGTCGGGCGTGCAGTGGGGGCTCTTCGGCGCGGCCGTCCTGCACCTCGGCACGCAGCCGCATCACGAGAAGTGGCTGCCCGGCATCATGAGCCTCGAGATCCCCGGCGCGTTCGCGATGACCGAGACCGGGCACGGCTCCGACGTCGCCTCGATCGCGACCTCGGCGACCTTCGACGAGGAGGCCGGCGACTTCGTCCTGACCACCCCGTTCCGCGCCGCCTGGAAGGACTACCTCGGCAACGCCGCCGTCGACGGCCGGGCCGCCGTCGTCTTCGCGCAGCTCGTCACCCGCGGGGTGAATCACGGCGTGCACGCGTTCTACGTGCCGATCCGCGACGACGAGGGTGCCTTCCTCCCCGGCGTCGGCGGTGAGGACGACGGCCTGAAGGGCGGGCTGAACGGCATCGACAACGGCCGCCTGCACTTCGACCACGTCCGCGTGCCGCGCGAGAACCTGCTCAACCGCTACGGCGACGTCGCGGCCGACGGCAGCTACTCCTCGCCGATCGCGAGCCCGGGCCGCCGCTTCTTCACCATGCTCGGCACGCTCGTCCAGGGCCGCGTCTCGCTCGACGGCGCCTCCGTCGCGGCGTCGAAGATCGCGCTGACCATCGCGATCACCTACGGCGACCAGCGCCGCCAGTTCACCGGCGGCGGCGACCGCGAGGAGGTGCTGCTCGACTACCAGCGGCAACAGCGCCGGCTGCTTCCGCGCCTGGCCACGACCTACGCGGCGGGCTTCGCGCACGACAGGCTGCTGCGCGCCTTCGACGACGTCTTCTCCGGCAAGAACGACACCGACGAGTCGCGGCAGGACCTCGAGACGCTCGCCGCGGGTCTCAAGGCGCTGTCCACCTGGCACGCCCTGGACACCCTGCAGGAGGCGCGCGAGGCCTGCGGCGGCGCCGGCTTCCTCGCCGAGAACCGGCTCACCCAGCTCCGCGCCGACCTCGACGTCTACGCCACGTTCGAGGGCGACAACACCGTCCTGCTGCAGCTCGTCGCCAAGCGCCTGCTGACCGACGTCGGCCGCCGGTTCAAGAACGCGCAGCCGGGGGAGCTGGCCCGCTACGCGGTCGGCCAGGTCGCCGGAGCGACGGTCAACAACTCCGGGCTGCGGCGGCTCGCGCAGGTCGTCGCCGACCGCGGCTCGACCGCCCGCTCCGTCGGCCAGCTCCGCGACGAGCAGCGCGAGCTGCTCACGGACCGCGTCGAGAGCATGGTCTCGGGAGTCGCGTCCCGCCTGCGCTCGGCGTCGAAGCTTCCCGCCGACGAGGCCGCCCGCCTCTTCAACGCGCACCAGAGCGAGCTGATCGAGGCCGCTCGTGCGCACGCCGAGCTGCTGCAGTGGGAGGCGTTCACCGAGGCGCTCGCCACCATCGAGGACGACGGGACGCGCACGGTGCTGACCTGGCTCCGCGACCTGTTCGGCCTCGAGCTGATCGAGAAGCACCTCGCCTGGTACCTGCTGCACGGCCGGCTCTCGTCGCAGCGGGCGCTCGCGGTGACCTCCTACATCGACCGCCTGCTCGCGCGCCTGCGCCCGCACGCCGGCGACCTGGTCGCGGCGTTCGGCTACCGCCCCGAGCACATCCGCGCCTCGATCGCGAGCGGCGCCGAGGCGACCCGCCAGGAGGAGGCGCACGCCTGGTACGAGGCCGCCCGCGCCGCCGGCACCCTCCCCACCCCCGAGAAGTCCCCCCAGCGCTGACCCCCCTCCGCGAGATGCCACTTGTGCACGCGACACGCCGTGAGAAGCGTGCACAAGTGGCATCTCGCGACCGGAGTCAGCGCTCCAGGAAGGCCAGGGCGGCGTCGCGCTCGGCACGGAGCTCGAGCACGGACTCGTCGATCTTGGCGCGCGAGTGGGCGTCGATCTCCAGGCCCGGGATGATCCGCCACTCGCCGTCGACGGAGCGGACGGGGAACGAGGAGATCAGGCCCTCCTCCACGCCGTAGGAGCCGTCGGACTCGACCGCCGCGGAGGTCCACTCGGTGCCGGTGACCCAGTCGTGCACGTGGTCGATCGCGGCGGATGCGGCCGAGGCGGCGGAGGAGGCGCCGCGCACCTCGATGATCTCGGCCCCGCGCTTGGCGACCCGCGGCTCGAACTCCTCGTGCAGCCAGGCGGCGTCGACGAGGTCGGCGACGGGCCGGCCGTCGACGACCGCGTGGCTGACGTCCGGATACTGCGAGGCGGAGTGATTGCCCCAGATCGTGACGCCGGAGATCGCGTCGACCGGAGCATCGAGCTTCGCGGCGAGCTGCGCGACCGCGCGGTTGTGGTCGAGGCGGGTCATCGCGGTGAAGCGCCCGGCCGGGATGTCCGGAGCGCTCGCGCGGGCGATCCAGGCGTTGGTGTTGGCCGGGTTGCCGACCACGAGCACACGGATGTCGTCGGCGGCGTGCTCGTTCAGCGCGGCGCCCTGCGGACCGAAGATGCCGGCGTTCGCCGCGAGGAGGTCGGCGCGCTCCATGCCTGCCGAGCGCGGGCGGGCGCCGACGAGCAGGGCGACGCTCGCGCCGTCGAACGCGGCGGCCGGGTCGTCGGTGACCTCGATGCCGCGCAGCAGCCCGAACGCGCCGTCCTGCAGCTCGAGCGCGGTGCCGGCCGCGGAGCGCAGGCCGGCGGGGATCTCGAGGAGGCTCAGCCGGACCGGGACGTCGGGCCCGAGGAGCTGCCCGGAGGCGATGCGGAACAGGAGCGCGTAGCCGATCGCGCCTCCCGCTCCCGTGACGGCGACGGTGACGGGGGTGCGCTGCATGCTCATGCGGCCGACGCTAGTCCGGCCGCCTGCGCGCCGCATCGGAAGCGGGGTCCCGAGACGCGCTGCGCGTTGCTCGACCCGCGCAAGGAGCGGCTGTCGCCGCGCTCTCCTCTCGTGCCCGCGCATGCTGTCGCTCTCCCTCGCCGCCGCGCTCCTACGCATGCTGTCGCTCTCCCTCGCCGCCGCGCTCCCGTGCATGCTGGTCGAGTAGCCGCGGCACGCGGCGTATCGAGACCTCACCCCTTCGATCCTTGACCGTTAGACCTCTAACCATTAGAGTTCTGAGCATGCAGGAACCCCGCGACCGCCCCACCTCCGGACTCGAGCTCGTCCGCTGGCTGGCGTGGGCGCAGCGCAAGGCCGGCGAGGACTGGATCCGCGCCCGCGAGCTCAGTCACGAGCAGGCCTTCGTCCTCGGCTACCTCGCGCAGACGCCCGGCGTCATCCAGCGCGAGATCGCCGAGGTCAGCCGGACGAGTCCCGCGAGCGTCACGAGCCTCCTGCAGGGGCTCGAGCGACGCGGCCTCGTCGAGCGGCGCACCGAGGGTGGCGACGACCGCCGCAAGCGCGTCTACGCGACTCCCGCGGGCGCCGAGCTCATCGCCGGGTTCGAGGACGCCATGCTCGCGGCCGACGAGACCCTCCTCGCACCCCTCGACCCCGGGGAGCGCGCCACCCTCCAGGCGCTCCTGACCAAGATCACCGCGGTCCTCCCGCCCCCCACCCGCTAGGCGTCCGGGCGCTCCGCCCCCGCCTCCCGTTCCGCCCTTCCTCGCGCGCCGCTCCCTCGCGCGCCTCCTCGCCGCGCCCTCCGCGGTGCCCCGACCGCGCCCTCCTCGGCGCGCCCTCCCTCCTCGCGCCGTGCCGGCGACCCTCGGCGCGCGCTCGACCCTGCCCGGAAGAAGCCCACCCATGTCCAGCACCGACACCCCCACCGACACCACGCCCACCGACACCACGCCCACCACCACCACCCCCACCCCGCGCCCCGCCGCCCCCGGCTCCGACCGCTGGTACCTCTCCTCCGCCCCGATCGTCCGCGCGCTCGTGCACCTCTGCGTGCCGATGGCCGCCGCGATGATCGTCTCCGCCGTTTACAGCGTCATCAACGCCGGCGTCGTCGGCTCGCTGCACGATGCGACCCTGCTCGCCGCGATCACCCTCGGCTCTCCGCTGCTCGGGCTGGTGATGGCCGTCGGCGGAGTCTTCGGCGTCGGCGGCAGCGCCCTCATCTCGCGCCTGCTCGGCGCCTCCGAGCGCGACCCCGCGCAGGCCGGCGAGATCAAGCACGTCGCCTCCTTCGCGCTCTGGGGCTCGATCCTCACCGGCGCCGTCCTCGGCGGCCTCGGCCTGCTCCTGCTCGGCCCGCTGGTCGCGCTCCTCGGCGCCGACCCGACCACGGCGGCCGCGACCGGCGCCTTCACCGCGGTCACCCTCGCCTTCGTGCCCGTGCTCGCCGCCTCCTTCTGCCTCGAGCAGCTGGTGCGGGCGGAGGGCGCGGCCCGCCAGGTCATGATCGGCCTGCTCCTCTCGACCGTCGCGAACCTCGTCCTCGACGTCCTCTTCATCTTGGTGCTGCACCTCGGAGTCGCCGGGGCGGCGCTCGCCGTGGGCCTCGCCAACCTGCTCGTCGTCGGCTACTTCGCCCTCTGGCTCCAGCGCCGGAGCGAGTACATCGACCTCTCGCCGCGCTGGTTCACCCTGCGCGCGAGCGTGCTGAAGCCCGTCTTCGGCGTCGGCGCCGGCGAGCTGCTGCAGTCGGGCTTCCTGATCGTGACCGCGCTCGTGCTCAACAACCTCGCCGCGGCCTACGGCGACGGACCGCTCGCGGCCATGGGTGTCGCGGTCCGCATCGCCCAGGTCCCCGAGTTCCTGGTGATGGGCATCACCCTCGGCGTGCTGCCGCTGCTCGCCTACTCCTACGGCAAGGGCGACCGCGAGCGCCTGCGCGCGGCGGTCCGCGGGGCCGCCGTCGCGGTCGGGACGATCACCGTGCTCGCGGCCGCCGCTCTCTGGCTGCTGCACGAGCCGGTGCTCGCGGTCTTCGCCGACGACCCCGCCGTGCTGACCCTCGGCGCCGTGGTGCTCGCGGCGCAGCTCGTGGCGATGATCGCGAACGGCTTCGCGGGGCTGCTCACCTCGCTGTTCCAGGCCACCGGCCGCGCGCTCGCCGCGACCACCATGTCTCTCACCCAGGGCGTCCTCTTCGTCCCGGTCGTGCTGCTCGGGAACCTCTGGTTCGGTCTCGGCGGCATCATCTGGGCGCTGACCGCCACCGAGGTGCTCGTCCTCGTCGCCGGGGCCGCGCTCTGGCTCGCCTCCCGCGCTGCGATCGACCGCGGTCTCGCCGAGGGCGACGCCGATCGCGCCGAGGCGGTGCTCGAGCGGGCCTGACGCCGACCCGGATGCGCAACCCCCCCCGCGCATCCGGGGCCGGGCCGGGCGCAATCGCGGCCCCCGACCCTGATCGTCAGTAGTGTGCGGCCCATGCGCACTCTGTACCCCGAGATCGAGCCCTTCCACACCGGAATGCTCGACGTCGGCGACGGCCACGAGATCTACTGGGAGGCCTCGGGCAATCCCGAGGGCAAGCCCGTCGTCTTCCTGCACGGCGGACCGGGCGCCGGCGCCTCGGCCACCCACCGCCGCCTCTTCGACCCGGAGAAGTACCGGATCGTGCTCCTCGACCAGCGGATGTGCGGCCGCTCCACCCCGCACGCGAGCGAGCCGGACGCCGACCTCTCCACGAACACCACCTGGTACCTCGTCTCCGATCTCGAGAAGCTCCGCGAGCACCTCGACATCGAGCGCTGGCAGGTCTTCGGCGGCTCCTGGGGTTCCACGCTGGCCCTCGCCTACGCCGAGTCGCACCCCGAGCGGGTCACCGAGATCGTCCTCCGCGGGATCTTCACCCTGCGCCGGGCCGAGCTCGAGTGGTTCTACGAGGGCGGCGCCGCCGCGGTCTACCCGGACCTCTGGGAGGGCTACACCTCGGTGATCCCGGCGGGCACGAGCGGCAGTCTGATCGAGGCCTACTACCGGCTGCTGCACGACGCCGATCCGGCCGTGCACGGTCCGGCCGGCGTCGCCTGGACCACCTGGGAGTCCTCCACCATCACGCTCCTGCAGAAGCCGGAGATGATCGAGGCCTGGTCCGACCCCGCCTTCGCCCTGGCCTTCGCGCGGATCGAGAACCACTACTTCGTGCACAAGGGCTGGCTGGAGGAGGGGCAGCTGATCCGCGACGTCGGCGTGCTCCGCGGCATCCCGGCCGTCATCGTCCAGGGCCGCTACGACATGTGCACGCCCGCGTTCACCGCGTGGGACCTGCACAGGGCCTGGCCCGAGGCGGACTTCCATCTGATCCCCGACGCCGGCCACGCGTTCGACGAGCCGGGCATCCTCGACGCCCTGATCGAGGCGACCGACCGCTTCGCCTCCTGAGCCGATCGGCCGCTCCGTCCCGCCCGGCCGGCGGGGCGGACTAGCCTGGGCGGATGCGCGCGGACGACGACAAGGGGATGGACGGCTGGCCCACGGGCCGCCTCCTCGCCACGGCGTCCCGGATGGTCGAGCACGCCTGGCACGGCGCGCTCGCCGAGATCGGTCTGACCCACGCGGGCCTGGTCGTGCTGCACCTGCTGCAGGCCGGGCCGGCCGCGCAGAAGGAGCTCGCCGCCTCCGCGCACGTCGAGGTGCAGACCATGTCGCGCACGATCGAGCGCCTCGAGCGCGAGGGGCACGTCTCCCGCGTGAGCGACTCCACCGACCGCCGCCGGCAGCTGGTGTCGCTGACCGACAAGGGCCGCGAGGCCTGGCAGCGCGCGCACCGGCTCGAGGTCGACATGCTGCCCGGGACCCTCGATCACGGTCCGCTGCGCGAGGCGCTGCTCGACATCATCCGCGACGCGAGCGAGTCCCGCTGGGGCTGATCCGCCCGAGCCGCCCGGGCCGTCCGCAACCCCGGGCGGCGTGTCCTCGGTCGGCGCTAGTTTGACCGCATGACCTTCAACGACGACTCCCAGCTCAGCGGTGGCAAGGTCCGCCGGCGCGGCCGCACCACCGGCATCGCGGTCGGCGGAGGCGCCGTGGGCGTCGTCGTCCTCGCTCTGCTCTCGCAGCTGCTCGGGGTCGACCTGTCCGGGCTCGGCGGTCTCGTCGGCGGCGGCGGCGGCGGGACCTCGCCGGACCAGGTGACCAGCGAGGCAGTCGACTGCGATACCGGCGCGGAAGCCAACGCCGAGGTCGACTGCCGGCTCGAGGGCGCGGCGGAGTCGCTCGACCGCTACTGGGCCGGTGCGGCGGGCTCCGTCGGGGCGACCTACACGACGACCGGCGGAGTGATCGTCTTCGAGGACCAGACCAGCACCGGCTGCGGCAACGCGACCGCCGCGGTGGGCCCGTTCTACTGCCCGCCGGACCAGACGATCTACCTCGACACCGACTTCTTCGACGAGCTGCGCACCCGCTTCGACACCTCGGGCGGCTCGCTCGCGCAGATGTACATCCTGGCCCACGAGTGGGGCCACCACATCCAGAGCCTGACCGGCGCGATGGAGTCCGCCGACCGCAGCGGCACCGGCCCGGACTCCGACTCCGTGCGCCTCGAGCTGCAGGCCGACTGCTACGCCGGCGCCTGGGTCGGCGACGCCTCGACCGTGCCCGACGAGACCGGGACGCCCTATCTGAAGCCCGTGACGCAGGAGCAGTACCGCGACGCCCTGAGCGCCGCCGCGGCCGTCGGCGACGACCGCATCCAGGAGCAGGCGACCGGCACCGTCGACCCCGAGGGCTGGACCCACGGCTCCGCCGAGCAGCGCCAGCGCTGGTTCCAGGCCGGCTTCGACGCCGACGCCACCGCCTGCGACACCTTCGCCGTCGCGGGCTCCGCCCTCTGACCGAGCGCGGAGCTGCCTTCAGCATGCTGGTCGAGCAGCCGCGCCGCGGCCCCCGCATGCTGGTCGAGTAGCCGCGCCGCGGCCCCTACATGCTGGTCGAGTAGCCGCGCGGCGCCCCCTGCATGCTGGTCGAGTAGCCCCGCAGGGGCGTATCGAGACCCACCACCGCACGGACGTCGGCCTCTTCCCCGCCCTGCGCTGGCGCCGAAGGCGCCCCCTCCGCTCGATACGGCCGCTCCGCGCCCTACTCGATCAGCATTGACTGCCTGCTGGTCGAGCAGCCGCGCAGCGGCGTATCCAGACCCGCCCCCCTCAGCTCACCGAGTCGCTCGGCTCCTCCATGTACCACTCCGTGAAGGAGCACGCCCGCCCGTCCTCCGCGAAGCGGATGACCCACAGATTGAGGTACGTGCGGTCCGACGGGTAGATGGTCCGCGCCTCCACCACCGCCGTGGTCTCCGTCAGCGCGACGAGCCCCCACGCGAACGTCGGGTCGTCCGGTTCGCTCTCTGCGACCCACCACTCCACGATCGCGTCGCGCGGCGTGATCGCCTCCGCGTACGGCGACGTGAAGTACTCCGCGCCCTCTGTGAAGAGCGCCGCCACATCCGCGGGGTCGTCCGTCGCCCAGGCCTTCTCGTAGCCGGCGATCCAGCTCTCGATCTCGATCATGCGCCCATCCTCGTCCCGCGCGTGGCAGCCCGGTAGAGCGATCGGGAAGGTTTCCGAGCATCGGTCGGTTCGGCTCAGAGGCCCGGCGATGCAAAGCTGAGCAATACGACCCGCCCTGCAGGACGCCGGACCACCGGCGCCCCGCTCTTGCACGCCGCCGACACGAAGGACCGCAGTGCCCGACTCCGACAGACGCTCGCTCACCCGCTCGCCCAGCCCCCGCCTGATCACCGCCGTCCTCGCCTTCGCGGGGATGAGCGCCTCGTTCATGCAGACGCTGGTCGTCCCGATCCAGTCGGAGCTGCCCACCCTGCTCGGCGCCGATCGGAGCGAGACCGCCTGGGTGATCACCGCGACCCTGCTCAGCGCGTGCATCCTCACTCCGGTCTCCGGTCGCCTCGGCGACCTCTACGGCAAGCGCCGGATGGCCCTCGCCGCCCTCGTCGTCCTCGTGATCGGCTCGATCGTCTGCGCCTTCGCGGACGACGACTGGACGCTCGTGGTCGGCCGCGCCCTCCAGGGTGCCGTGATGGGCGTCATCCCGCTCGGCATCTCGATCCTCCGCGACACCCTGCACCGCGACCGCCTGCCCGGCGCGATCGCCCTCGTCAGCGCCACGCTCGGCATCGGCGGCGCGCTCGGCCTGCCGCTCAGCGCCCTGGTCGCCGAGAACCTCGACTGGCACGTGCTGTTCTGGATGTCCGCCGGACTCGGCGTGCTCGACATCGTCCTCGTGCTCCTCGTCATCCCCGTCTCGACCCTGCGCTCGCCCGGCCGCTTCGACGTCGTCGGCACGATCGGCCTCGCGATCGGCCTCAGCGGCATCCTGATCGCCGTCTCGCGCGGCAACGACGCGGGCTGGACGAGCCCCGGCATCCTCGGCTCCGGACTCGGCGGCGTCGCGGTCCTGCTGATCTGGGGCTGGTACGAGCTGCGCCAGGAGAGCCCGCTGGTCGACCTCCGGGTCGCCGCCCGCCCCGCGGTGCTGTTCACCAACCTCGCCTCGGTGGCCGTCGGCTTCGCCTTCTTCGGCGCGCAGATCACCCTGCCGCAGCGCCTCGAGCTGCCCGCGGCGTCCGGCGTCGGCTTCGGCCTCAGCCTGATCGTGGCGAGCCTGGTCCTGGCGCCCTCGGGCCTGGCGATGATGGCGACCTCGCCGCTCGCCGCCCGGCTCTCGGCGCAGTCCGGGCCGCGCCTGGTGCTGGTCTCGGGAGCGGCGCTGATCGCGGTGTCCTACCTGCTGATCCTCCCGTTCGGCGCGGAGGTCTGGCAGATCCTCGTGATCAACGCGCTGATCGGCGTCGGGCTCGGCCTCGCCTACGCCGCGATGCCGACCCTGATCATGCACGCGGTGCCGGCCTCCGAGACCGCGGCGGCGAACGGCCTGAACTCGCTGATGCGCACCCTCGGCACGACGCTGTCGTCCGCGGTGACCGCGGCCGTGCTGGCGCAGCTGACCGTCTCGGTCGGCGCCGTCGACCTGCCGAGCTCGGAGGCGTTCGAGACGACGTTCGTCATCGGCGCGATCGGCGCGGTGGTCGCCGTGGTGCTCGGGCTGCTGATCCCGAAGGTGTCCCGCCCGGAGTCGCACCCGGCGCTGCCCTGACCGCAGCGATCGGCCGAGATCACTCCTCGTCGAGGAGCAGCCGCTCGATCTGCAGCTCGCGCAGGCGCACGGTCGCCAGCTGGTTCTCGCGCGCGGCGATCGCGAGCCGGCAGAGCAGCACGGCGAGCACGAGCACGATCACGACGACCGCGATGGCCGCGACGATGTAGAGGATACCGAAGACGTTCAGAGCGGAGAACATCCTCCGACGCTAGCCAGCGGACATCGAGCGGGGCGTCCCCCGCGTGACGGAGCAGCGACTCCTCGGAACCCCGATGGCGCTTCACATCCGGGCCCGAGGTGCCCGCGCGTAGGGTGGCTCCCCGTGGAACCCCGATCTCCCGACCGCGCGGCGCCCGCCGTCCCCCCGCTGAGCGACGAGGTCGCGCAGGCGCTCGACGCCGGCACGGTCGCCGAGATCCGCGCCCTCCGCGACGACTTCGCGCGGTTCATGCTGCAGTACAAGTTCGGCATGGACGAGATCGTCACGAAGGTGACGATCCTGCAGGAGGAGTTCCGCGAGATGCGGGAGTACAACCCGATCGAGCACGTGTCGAGCCGGCTGAAGTCGGCCGACAGCCTGATCGAGAAGATCGAGCGCAAGGGCTGCGACACCTCCTTCGAGGGCATCGCCGCCGCCGTCACCGACATCGCCGGCGTCCGGATCACCTGCAGCTTCGTCTCGGACGTCTACCGCGTCTTCGACATGCTCACCTCGCAGGCCGACGTCCGCGTCCTCGAGGTGAAGGACTACATCGCCACTCCGAAGGAGAACGGCTACAAGAGCCTGCACGCGATCATCGAGGTGCCGGTGTTCCTCTCCGGCGGCTCGGTCGACGTCTGCGTCGAGGTCCAGTTCCGCACCATCGCGATGGACTTCTGGGCGAGCCTCGAGCACAAGATCTACTACAAGTACGACCGCCAGGTCCCGCAGCAGCTGCTCGACGGCCTGTCCGACGCCGCGCGCACCGCCGCCGCCCTCGACGCCGACATGGAGCGCCTGCACCGTCAGGTCCGCGGCGAGCTCCCCCTCGACCCGATCCTCCGCATCCTCGACGTCTGACCCGCTGCATGCCGATCGAGCAGCCAGCTCCGATCCCATGCTGATCGAGCAGCCCGCGCAGCGGGCGCATCGAGATCCGCCGTCGCCGGGACTACCCCACCGCCGTCACCAGCACCAGCAGCAGCACTGCGGAACCGTTCAGCGTCGCGTGCGACACGATCGCCGCGCCGAGCCGGCCGGTCACCGTCGAGATCCAGCCGTGCGCCAGCCCGGCGATCACCGTCGTCGTCCCCAGCGTGACCACCGTCGCGGGGTTCACCATCTGGTGCCCGTGCAGCAGGGCGAAGACCAGCGTCGAAGCGATCACGCTGAACACCGCCGCCCAGACGCGCCGTCCGCGGGTCGGCGGTGCCGCATCGCCCTTCGTCCGCAGCATCCGGTTGCGGACCGCCCGCATGACGACCCCGCGACAGAGGATCTCCTCGACGATCGGAGCGACCAGCACCGGGATCATCACGGAGCTCAGCACGAACCACAGCGGATCGGGGTCGAGCTCGAGGTTGCTCTCCGCCTCGCCCAGCAGCGGCGAGAACACGATCAGCACGGCGACGATCGCGAGCCGCACGCCGATCCCCAGCCCGATGCCGATCGGCACGTCGATCCAGCGGAACCGCAGCCCGTAGTCGGCCGCGAGCGACCCCAGCCCGCGCAGCTTCGATGCGGCGAACGGGATGACGAGCGCGACCAGGTAGCTGGCGAACGACCCCGCGAACACGAGCCCGGGGGAGTAGGGCAGCACCCCGAAGCCGAACAGCACGATCAGCAGCGCGAGCGGCAGCACGATCCCGGCGATCGTCAGCGCCGCCGTCGGCAGCCCCCAGCGCACCCGCGGATCCGGCAGATAGAGGAGAGAGGAGTACGGAGCGTCGACCGACGGCTGCGGCTCGGGCGGCGGCGCCCACGCGAAGGCGGGCCCACCGTGCGGCGGCGCGGCGGCGATGGCAGGCGGCTCAGGGGCGACGGTCGACGGATCGGGCGGCGGAAAGGCGGCGGGATTCATGGCCCGCCCAGGCTACGCAGCCCAGCTGAGCGCCCGGAGCGCACCCCGGGCTCGCAGAACCACGTCCGGCTCGCAGGATCGAGCCGTTCTCGCGAGCCGAGGTCGATCCGACGAGCCGAGGATTCAGTAGGGGCGGGGATGCGCGAGAGCATCGGTGCCGCACGAGGACGAACCTCTCGGCCCCTCGGAAATGTTCGATTCTTTCGTTTCTCCCGAGTATCATCGACGGCATGAGCACGTCCACCGATCGACCGCGCGGTGCCCGCAAGGCCCAGACGTACCTCCCCGAGGCCGCCGCCCGGGACGAGATCCTCGACTTCGCCGCGCTGATGCGAGAGCTCGAGATCTTCCTCGCGCAGAACTCGTCGAAGGCGGCGCTCGTCGATCCCCAGGGCAGGGCCCGCCCCATCCCCGATGAGATCTTCCGCATCCTCGATCAGGTGACGAACTCCCTCGCCGCGGGCGAGGGCATCACGGTGGTCCCGCAGGGGACGACGATGACGACGCAGCAGGCCGCGGACTTCCTCGGGATCAGTCGCCCGACGCTGGTCCGCCTGCTGGAAGCGGGCGACATCGCCCATGACAAGCCCGGTCGTCACCGTCGGGTCCGGTTGGAGGACCTGGTCGCCTACCAGGCGGACTTCCGCGCCGAACGCCGCGCCGCGCTGCGCGAGCTGCGGCAGGCGAGTCTGAGCGCGAAGGTCCAGGTGGGCGATCCTGCCGCGGTGAAGCGGCGTGCGGAGCTCGACGCTGAGTGAGATTCCCGGCCTTCTTCGACACCAACGTCCTCTACGGCGCTCTGCTCAACGACGTCGTCCTCGAACTCGCTGATCGCGGGCTCTACCGGCCGCTGTGGTCGAAGGACGTCCTGTTCGAGCTCGCGAAGAACCTGGTGAAGAACGGGGAGGATCCGCGTCTCGTCGAGAAGCGCGTCGGGACGATGGAGCGCTACTTCGCCGACGCCATGGTCTCCGGCTACGACGACCTGGTACCGACGATGACGAACGACGAGAAGGATCGGCACGTCCTCGCGGCCGCCGTCCGTGGCGGCGCAGAGGTGCTGGTGATGTTCAATACGAAGGACTTCCCGCCGGAGTCCGTCGAGCCGTTCGACCTCGAGATCGTCCACCCCGACGCCTTCCTGCTGGACCAGCTCGACCTCTACCGCGCGCCGACGCTCCGCGCTCTGGTCGAACTCGTCGAGGGGTACGACTCTCCGGCGATGACGGTCGACGACTTCCTGCTCGCGCTCACCCGCGCCGGTGTGCCGGACTTCGTGGATGCCGTTCGGTCGAAGCTCTACTGACCCGTCCCGGAGGGGATCGAGCCAGAAGCGTCACGCGCCGGCCGCCGGACGGGGGCTCACGCGGCAGTCGTGCCGACCGTTAACGGAAGAAACCCCCACCATGTAGAAGCTAGGCGAGGGTTTCCGTGGCTCCGACGGGCGTCGATCCCGTGACCTCACGATTTTCAGTCGTGCGCTCTACCAACTGAGCTACAGAGCCGTTGCAGCCGAGGATGTCCGAGGACATCGATGCCGCGAGGAGACGAACGAGTCGTCTCCTGGAAAAGGCCCTTCCTCTCGGAAGGGCCTCTCTGCGACCCTGACGGGACTTGAACCCGCGACCTCCGCCGTGACAGGGCGGCACGCTAACCAGCTGCGCTACAGGGCCTCGTTGCGAAGACAAGCATACTGCCTTCGAGGCTGTTCGATTTTCACATCCCGTCCGTCTCCGGCCGTTCTGCGGTGGTGCTCTTCTCTTGCGGTGGTAGCCCTCATCCGTGACCCCAACGGGATTCGAACCCGTGCTGCCGCCGTGAAAGGGCGGTGTCCTAGGCCACTAAACGATGGGGCCGGAAGCTCGCCGGGGCGACCCTGCGGCCGACCCACCATGACTACCGACACGCAAGCATAGGGACAGCCGGCCGGATATGCAAAACCGGCCCTCGAGGGGCGCCGATCGCGGGTCGGCCGCCGGACGTCGATGCGCGCCTGTGCCCCGGACGGGCGACGCCGATCCCTAGGCGTACGGGGAGGGCTTGACTAGTGTGGGTCGGAATCGCCACTTCCTCGCGACGGAGCCGCACCGCTGCCGGGGGAGTAGTCCGTCTCCAGCACCGAGGTCCCATGATCCACTCTTCGCGCCGAAACCGCCCCGCACGCCGCTCCGGCGCGCCGCGGATCGGCCGTCTCCGCGGCACCGCCCTCGTCTCGGCCGCGGTGGCCCTGGTCGCGGGTCTGCTGGTCGCCACTCCCGCCCAGGCGGTCGAGTACCCCAGCTGGGCCGACGTCGAGGCGGCGAAGGGCAACACCCAGGCGGCGGCCGCGCAGGTGGACAGCATCCTCTCGCTCATCGACGGCCTGCAGAGCGAGGTCGCGGCGGCGCAGCAGGTCGCCGAGCAGCGCGGCGAGGAGTACTTCGCGGCGCAGCAGGACTTCGACGACGCCGCCGATCGGGCGAGCGAGCTCGAGGCCAAGGCCACCGCCAGTGCCGACCAGGCCGACGCCGCGACGCAGCAGGCGGGCCTCCTGGCCGCTCAGCTCTACCGCACCACCGGCACCGACCTCTCGGTCAACATCTTCCTCGACGGCGAGGGCGGCAAGGCCGACGACCTCCTCGGCCGCATCGGCAACATGACGAAGCTCGTCGAGCGCTCCAACGCCATCTACGAGCAGGCCAGCACCACCAAGAACGCCGCCGAGTCGCTCGGCGACCAGGCGAAGGTCGCGCAGGCCGAGCGGGAGAAGCTCCGCGTCGCCGCCGAGGCGAAGCTCGCCGAGGCCACGGCCGCGCAGGCCGCTTCGGAGGCGGCGCTCACCGAGCAGCAGAACCAGAGCATCGTGCTCGAGCAGCAGCTCGCTGCCCTCCGCGACACGGAGTCGACGACCGTCGCCGACTACGAGGCCGGCGTCGCCGCCCGCGAGGCCGAGCGCCAGCGCATCCTCGCCGAGCAGGAGGCCGCCCGTCAGGCGCAGGCAGAGATCGCTCGCCAGCAGGCGGCGGCCGCCCGAGAGGCCGCGGCCGCTGCGGCGGCAGCGGCTCCCTCCCGCGGATCCGGCGGCGGCGGTGGCTACAGCGCCCCGGTCGCCCCGTCCCCGGGCGGCGGCTCGACCGCGGTCGGCGACTCCGGCTGGGTGCGTCCCGCCGCGGGTCGGATCACCGGCACTTTCGGGCCGCGCGGCAGCCTCTCCACCGGCGGCGGCTCGACCAGCTCCTACCACCGCGGCACCGACATCGCCGGCGGCTGCGGCATTCCGATCTTCGCCGCCCACAGCGGGACGGTGACCTACGCCGGCTGGTTCGGCACCTACGGCAACTGGATCGAGATCAGCAACGGCGACGGCATCAGCACCGGCTACGCGCACATCATGCCCGGCGGCATCTACGTCAGCGTCGGCCAGCGGGTCGAGGCGGGCCAGCAGATCGCCGCCGTCGGCACCACCGGCGCCTCTACCGGCTGCCACCTGCACTACGAGACCCGCGTCAACGGCACCGCCGTCGACGCTCAGCCCTTCATGGCCGCACGAGGAGTCACACTTGGTTGACGCGCAGAAGACCGCCCGCAGCTTCACCCCCGCCCCGCGTGAGCGGGCCTGGAAGGGCCGTCTTCCGCTGGCGGTCTCGGCCGCCTTCGCGGTGACCGCCGTCACGGCGTCGCTCGGCATCGTGCCGGCTCAGGCGGACGACCCGTCGTACCCCTCGTGGGACGACGTGCAGAACGCGAAGACCGACGAGGCCAGCAAGCAGGCCGAGATCGACTCGATCACCGCGCTGATCGGCGGGCTGCAGACCTCGGTCGACGACGCGTCGCTCGTCGCGATGAAGAAGGCGGAGGCCTGGCGCCAGGCCCAGGAGGCGCTCGACGCCGCGGCCGCCGCCGTCACCGAGCTCGAGGACCGCGCGAACGCGGCGGCGTCGACGGCGCACACGTCGCAGATGCGTGCCGGCCTCCTCGCCGCGCACCTCTCCCGCTCCGCCGGCGGCGACCTCTCGATGAGCCTCGTCGCGAAGGGCCAGGACGCGGGCGATCTGCTGTACCAGCTCGGCGCGATGTCGCAGCTCTCCGAGCAGTCGCAGCGCGTCTACGCCGACGCCCTGGCCGACAAGCAGACCGCGGAGTCGCTCGCCGAGCAGGCCGACGTCGCCGTCGTCGAGCACCAGAAGCTGTCCGACGCCGCGGACGAGGCCCGCACGGGCGCCGACGCCGCCGCCGCCTCCGCCCGGAGCGCCCTCGCGGCGCAGGAGGCGAAGTCGGAGGAGCTCATCGCGCAGCTCGCGCTGCTCAAGGACTCCACCGTCGAGATCGAGACCGCGTTCCTCGCCGGCGAGCAGGAGCGCAAGGCCGCCGCGGCCGCTGCCGCCGCCGCCGCGAAGGCCGAGGCCGACGCGGCCGCCGCCCAGCCGGTCGCGCAGCCGTCGTCCGGGTCCTCGTCGGGAGGGTCCTCGTCGTCGGGCTCCTCGTCGACGGCTCCCCGCCCCGCGGCGCCGGCAGCGAGCCAGCCCTCGGCGCCGGTCCCGAACCAGCCGGTCGTCGAGCAGCCCGCCCCCCAGCCCGCCCCGCAGCAGCCGGTCGCTCCGGCGGCCCCTGCGCAGCAGCCCGCACCGCTCCCGGCGCCCGCAGCCCCGCAGCCCGCACCGGCGCCGGTGCAGAACCCCGCGCCGCAGCAGAACCAGGTCGAGACCGCGATCTCCTACGCGATGGCGCAGCTCGGCGAGCGTTACGTGCTCGGCGGCATGGGCCCGGACGTCTGGGACTGCTCGGGTCTGACCAAGCAGTCGTACGCGAGCGCCGGCGAGTACATCGGCACCCACTCCGCGACGAACCAGTACAACACCATGGCGAACGAGGGCAAGCTCGTCCCCTACAGCCAGCGTCAGCGCGGCGACCTGCTCTTCTGGTCCGACTCGCCCGGCGACTACTATCACGTCGCGATCTACCTCGGCGACGGCCAGATGATCGAGGCGCCGAACCCGAACTCGCCGGTGCGCGTGCACTCCATCTGGGGCACCCCGACCGGCATGGTCGGCCGCCCGACGGCGTAGCGCCGCCCGCGCGGCTCCGCCCGGGCAGCACCGCTCGAAGACACGAGAACCCGCCCCCTCGAGGCGCCGGCAGCAGCCGGTCGACTCGACGGGGCGGGTTCCGTCGTTCGGAGACCCGTGAGGGTCAGTGGCCCTCTTCGGCCAGCTTCTTGATGCCGTCCTGGACGATCTGCTCCGCCTCGGCGGCGTCGCCCCAGGCCTCGACCTTGACCCACTTGTTGGGCTCGAG
The DNA here is from genome assembly GCF_004366415.1 of Rathayibacter sp. PhB151. Classification (NCBI taxonomy): domain Bacteria; kingdom Bacillati; phylum Actinomycetota; class Actinomycetes; order Micrococcales; family Microbacteriaceae; genus Rathayibacter; species Rathayibacter sp. PhB151. The sequence goes on from NZ_SOEN01000008.1 coordinate 194,749, forward strand.
GTCCTTGTAGCGCTCGAAGAAGTGCTTGATCTCGTTCTTGGTCTGCTCCGGGACGTCCGAGATGTCCTGGATGTGCTGCCAGCGCGGGTCCTTCGCGGGGACCACGATCACCTTGGCGTCGGAGCCGGCCTCGTCGCTCATGTTGAGCACGCCGACCGGGCGGACGGAGACGCCCACGCCCGGGAAGACGGGGTACTCGAGCAGCACCAGCGCGTCGACGGGGTCGCCGTCGAGGCCGAGGGTGTTCTCGAAGTAGCCGTAGTCCGTCGGGTAGACGAAGGAGGTGAAGAGCACGCGGTCGAGGTAGACGCGACCGGTCTCGTGATCGACCTCGTACTTGTTGCGGCTGCCCTTGGGGATCTCTACGACGACGTCGTATGCGGCCATGTTCGCTCCTTGAGTCGGTGGCGCCGCGGGCGGCGCATCGGCGGGTCGGACCGGCCGGGGGAGTGCGCGCGGACACGCGCGCTCGCAGGCCGGATCGCTGGCCTAACGTTACTTGATGTGCCCGATCGCCCCCGCCTGACTCCCGCCGTCGCCGACATCCGGCGCGCGGTGCGCGCGAGCCTCGACGAGCTCGATCCGGGGGCCCTGGTGCTCGTCGCGCTGAGCGGCGGAGCCGACTCGCTGGCCCTCGCGGCCGCGGTCGCCTTCGAGGCCGAGCGCGGCGGCCGGCGAGCCGGCGCGGTGATCGTCGACCACGGTCTCCAGGACGGCTCGGCGGAGGTCGCGCGACGCGCATCGGAGCAGGCGCACGCCCTCGGCCTCGCCCCCGTGCTGCGCGAGGTCGTGTCCGTGCTGCCGGACGGAGACGGTCCGGAGGCGGCGGCGCGCACGGCGAGGTACCGCGCCTTCGACGACGCGGTCGAGGCGACGGGTGCCGCGGCGGTCCTCCTCGCGCACACCCTCGACGACCAGGCCGAGACGGTGCTCCTCGGACTCGCACGCGGCGCTGGCGCGGCGAGTCTGCACGGCATGGCGGCGGTGAGCGGGGTGCTGCGGCGCCCTCTGCTCGGCGTCCGGCGCTCGAGCACCGTGGCGGCCTGCGCCGACGCCGGCCTCGAGCCGTGGAGCGATCCGCACAACGACGACCCGCGCTACACCCGCGTCCGCGTCCGCCGCTCGGTACTGCCGGTGCTCGAGGACGAGCTCGGCCCGGGAGTCGCCGAGGCGCTCGCCCGCACGGCCGACCAGCTCCGCGAGGACGGCGACGCGCTCGATGCGATGGCGCTCGACTGGGCGCTCGAGCTCGTCGGCCAGAACGACGACGGCCACGTCACGGTCGACGCGCGCGGCCTCGCCGCCGACCCCCCGGCGCTCCGCCAGCGCATCATCCGCCTCGTCGTGCAGAACGAGTTCGGCGTCGCCCTCTCCCGCGCCCAGACCCTCGCCGTCGCCGCCCTCGTCACCGACTGGCACGGCCAGAAGGGCGTCGACCTCCCCGGCGTCCGAGCCACCCGGGTATCCGCCACTCTCGTCTTCGCCCCCGTGTGATCTCCCCGCCGCGAGATGCCACTTGTGCACGCGACACGCCGTGGAAGGCGTGCACAAGTGGCATCTCGCGGAGGGGGGCAGGGCGCCCCCGCCCGTAGAGTGGCCGGGTGGAAGCAGCCGACATCGCCGACGACATCACCGAGGTCCTCTTCACCGAGGCCGAGATCCACGAGCGGATCCGCGACCTGGCACGCGCCATCGAGCGCGACTACGCCGGCGAGAACCTGCTCATCGTGGGGGTGCTCCGCGGTGCCGTCATGGTGATGGCGGACCTCGCCCGCGAGCTGAAGCTCGACATCGTGATGGACTGGATGGCCGTCTCCTCCTACGGCAGCAGCACCAAGTCCTCCGGCGTGGTGCGGATCCTCAAGGACCTGGACACCGACATCACCGACCGCAAGGTGCTGATCGTCGAGGACATCATCGACTCCGGCCTCACCCTCTCCTGGCTGCAGGGAAATCTGCGCAGCCGCGGCGCGGAGTCGGTCGAGATCTGCGCGCTCTTCCGCAAGCCCCGCGCCGCCAAGGTCGAGGTCGACGTCGCCTACGTGGGCTTCGACATCCCGAACGACTTCGTCATCGGCTACGGCCTCGACTACGCCGAGCGCTACCGCAACCTCCGCGATGTCGCGATCCTCGCTCCCCACGTCTACGCCTGACCGGTCCGGGGCCGACGCCCGCGCGGACGCGGCGCAGTCGAGCCTCGAGCGGCTGTTCGCCGTGCCGGTGCTCGGCTACCACGTGAGCTACCCGACGTCGCTGCGCGCGGATCTCGAGTTCGACTACTGGTGGCTCGCGCACGCGATCGACGCCGCGGTCGACGCTTTCGAGCGCACCGGCGACAGCGAGCACCTCGAGCGCGCCGCGCGGATCCACCGCGCCGTCCGGCTCCGCAACGGCGGACGGCTGGTCAACGGCTACTTCGACGACATGATGTGGCTCGGCGGCGCGCTGGCCCGCCTCGGCGAGGCGACGGGGGAGGGCCGCTGGCTCGACCGCGCGGACCGGCTCTGGCGCTTCGCGGTCGCGCGCGGCTGGAACCTCCGGCACGGCGCGAGCCTCGCCTGGCGCCGCCGCCAGCTCGACTACAAGAACGCGCCGGCGAACGGGCCGTTCGCAATCCTGGGTGCGCGGCTGGAGCGGCTCCGCCCCGACGGCCGGGAGGAGCTGTCCCGCGCCGCCTTCGACTGGCTGCACGTGCGCCTGCGCGACGACGACACCGGCTTCGTCGCCGACGGCATCGGCCGCGAGGGCGGCTCGGCCCGCGACGACTGGGCGTTCAGCTACAACCACGGCGTCTACATCGGGGCGGCGCTGGCGCTGCACCGGCTGCGTCCGGACGCACGGCTGCTCGCGCACGCCTCCCGGACCGCCGACGACCTGCTCACGCGCCTCGCGCCCGACGGCGTCTTCGTCGACCAGGGTGCGGGGGACGGCGCGCTCTTCGGCGGCATCGCCTACCGGCACCTGGTCGACCTCGCGACGGCGGACGGGGTCGACGCCGCGTCCGCCGCACGGATCCGCCGCTTCGTCACCGGCAGCGTCGACGCCCTCTGGCGCTCGAGCGAGCGAGGCGGGATCCTGCTCGCCGGACCGCGCTGGGACGCCCCGCCGACCCTGCCCGCGACGCTCTCGGCCGAGCTCGGCGCGGTCCTCGCGACGGAGGCGGCGGCGACCCTCGCACGGCGCACGGTGCGGGAGCCGGCGTCCGGCACAGCAGACTGAGAGCGTGAGAGCCCCTTCCGCGAGATCCACGGCCGCGCGACCCGTGGTCGCCGTCGTCATCAATCCGAGCAAGTTCGACGACGTCGGCGCCGCGCAGGACGTGGTCGCCACGGTCGCCCGCCGCGCCGGCTGGCGCGAGCCGCTCTGGTTCGAGACCAGCGTCGACGACTCCGGAGCCGGAGCCGCGCGCGCCGCCCTGGAGTCGGGCGCCGACCTCGTCTGCGCGATGGGCGGCGACGGCACCGTGCGCGCGGTCGCCTCGGTGCTGCGCGGCACGAACGTCCCCTACGGCCTGCTGCCCAGCGGCACCGGCAACCTGCTCGCCCGCAACCTCGGGATCCCGCTCGGCGCGCTCGCCGACGCGGTCGAGATCGCGCTGCTCGGACAGGACCGGGCGATCGACGTCGGCACGGCGACCTTCGACGACGGCGAGGAGCGCGTCTTCATGGTGATGGGCGGCGTGGGCCTGGACGCCGAGATCATGGACAAGACCGACGACGAGCTGAAGAAGCGCGTCGGCTGGGGCGCCTACGTGGCGGCGGGTGCCGAGGTGATGTTCAAGGCCGGCTTCGAGGTGACGCTGACCATCGACGGCAAGCCGGAGCCGCCGACCCGCACCCTGATGGTGCTGGCCTGCAACTGCAGCTCGGTCGTGGCGAACATCGAGCTCGCCGCCGGCGCGGTCCTCGACGACGGCGACCTCGAGCTGGTGCTGCTGCGCCGCCGCTTCGGCCTCGCCCTCGACGTCGCGACCGGCAACCGCAACGGCCTCGCGTCGCTGCACCAGTGGCCGGGGCGAGAGTTCTCCTTCTCGCTCGACCAGCCCGTGCTCGCCGAGCTCGACGGCGATCCGATCGGCCGCACCACGAGCGGCCGCTTCAGCGTCGACCCCGGCGCACTGCTCGTCCGCCTGCCCGTGCCCACCCCGAAGAGCCCGGGCCTCACCCCGCACGACACCCTCGTGATCGACACCACCGAGATCGCGACCATCCTCGCCGCCGAGCCCGACGGAGCCTGAGACCCGCCCGCCCGCCGCGGTGGGTCCACCGGGGAGAGACGCCCGCCGACATGCTGGTCGAGTAGCCCCGGAGGGGCGTATCGAGACCCCGCGTCGTCAGCAGGGCGGTCTGCAGACTTCCCTCTTGGCCACGGTGGATCTCGATACGCCCGCTGCGCGGGCTACTCGATCAGCATGAAGGGGGAGTGCTACTGTCTCCCTCTCATGCTGGTCGAGTAGCCCCGGAGGGGGCGTATCGAGACCCGGCGTCGTCAGCAGAGATGTCTGCAGACTCGTCTTCTGACGCTGGTGGATCTCGATACGCCCGCTGCGCGGGCTACTCGATCAGCATGGAGGCGGCTCAGGCCGCCGGACCAGCATGGCCGGGCCGACGTCCGCGCCGTCCCATGCTGGTCGAGTAGCCCCGGAGGGGCGTATCGAGACCCGGCGTCGTCAGCAGGGAGGTCTGCAGACTCGACGTCCTGTGCCGGTGGATCTCGATGCGCCCGCTGCGCGGGCTGCTCGATCAGCAGGAGAGCGATGCGGCTGCTCGCTCAACGGGGGGGGGGGGCTTCCTCCGACTCCTTTACGGTTGTAATGTAGATTACGAACGTAAAGGAGGCACCATGGCCGACCCCCGCCTCGCCCGCTCGCGCGAGCAGCTGATCGCCGCGATCACGGTCGCGCTCGACCACCCCGGCGACGACCAGCCGTCGATCACCGACCTCTGCTCGGCCGCCCGCGTCAGCCGGCCGACCTTCTACCAGCATTTCGGCGACGTGCCCTCGCTGGTCGAGGCCGCCGCGCTCGAGCGGATGCACGCGCTGTTCGCCGCCGTCGTGCCGCCCTCGCCGCAGGACGACTGGGAGACCGCGGTGCCCCGCGTCGTCCGCGGCCTGCTCTCGGGGCTGCTCGAGCACGCCGACTTCTACCGCCGCGCGCTGAGCGGTGGCACCGCCCGCTCCGTCCAGGAGTCGGTCGTCGCCTTCCTCGCCCAGCGGCTGCTCGCCTTCTCGCCGCTGGCCGCGCAGGAGGCGGGCGACCGCGCCCGGGTCGAGCGCTTCGCCGTCTTCCTCGCCGCCGGGACCGTCTGGCTCGTCGTCGGCTGGCTGCTCGACGGCGACGACCGCCGCCCGGTCGCCTCCGCCTCGGCCGAGATCGCCGAGCTCCTCGTCACCGGAGTCGCATCGCCGCGGCTCACCGCCCCCGCCACCGACTCCTCGAAGTAGAAGGACCATGCCCGCCTCCGCCGCCCGCCGCTCACCCCGGCTCCTCCACCGTCTGCGCTCCGTCTCCCCGCGCCTCGTCGTCGTCTTCTCCGCGATCGCGCTCATCCCGCTGATCTACGCGGGACTGCTGACCTCGGCCAACCTCGACCCCACCCACCACCTCGACTCGGTCCCCGCGGCGATCGTGAACGAGGACACCGGCGCGACCGCCGCCGACGGCTCGGCCCTGGCGCTCGGCGACGCGCTGACCGACGAGCTGACGACGAGCACCTCCGCCTCGAACTTCGACTGGACGCGGACCGACGCCGACGAGGCCGCGAGCGAGCTCGCCTCCGGCGCCGTCTACGCGGTGCTGACCGTGCCGGCCGGCTTCTCGGCCGACGTCGCCTCCGTCGGCGGGGACGATCCGTCGGCCGCGACCGCGGCCCGGCTGTCGATCGCGACGAACGACGGCGCCAACCTGATCGTCGGCAACATCGCCGCGACGATCGGCAGCACGGTGACCCAGACCCTCGAGAAGCAGGTCGGTGCGGAGTACCTGAAGAACGTCTACGTCGGCTTCACGGACGTGCACGACAGCCTGGAGCAGGCCGCCGACGGCGCGACGCAGCTCGCCGACGGCGCGGCCGCCGCGTCGAGCGGCTCGGACGAGCTCGTCGTCGGTCTCGAGCAGCTGCAGGACGGCACCGCGCAGCTCGCCACCGGGGCGGACTCGCTCCGCGCCGGGGCCGGCTCCGCCGCGGACGGAGCGGCCACCCTCTCCTCCGGGCTTCAGCAGCTCGCCGACGGGACGGCCGCGCTGCCGTCGTCCGCCGCCGCGCTGAACACCGGAGCGCAGTCGGTCGCCACGGGTGCGCAGTCGCTCGACGGTGGAGCCGCGGACCTGGCGACCGGAGCGGCGACCCTCGCCGACGGCACCGCCGCGCTGTCCTCCGGAGCGGCGACAGCCGCGACCGGCGCGCAGTCCCTCGCCGAGGGCGCCTCCTCCGTCTCCGACGGCGCGACGGCGGCGCTCGCCGGCGCCGGGACGCTGCGCGACGGCTCGGCGGCGCTGGCCGCGAGCACTCCCGCCCTGGCCACCGGAGCGGCGACGGTCGACACCGGCCTCCGGTCGCTGATCGCGGGCTATGGCACTCTCACCGACACCGAGCGACTCGCCCTCCTCACGCAGCTCGAGTCGGGAGCCGCCGGAGTATCGGCCGGAGTGACCGCCGCGGACCAGGGCGCGCAGACCCTCGCCGCCGGGTCCTCGGCGCTCGTCGGCGACTCCTCGGGCGGGCTGACCGCGCTCGCCGCGGGCGCCGCCTCCGTGTCCTCCGGAGCCGCCGACCTCACGACCGGTGTGCAGTCGCTCGCCTCCGGAGCCGCGTCCGCCGACTCCGGCGCGCAATCGCTCAGCACCGGGGCGCAGTCCCTCGCGACCGGCGCCGCCTCCCTCGACTCCGGAGCGGCGCAGGTCGCCGCCGGCACCGGCACCCTCGCCGGCAGCGTCGGCCCGCTGACGACCGGCCTCGACTCCGCCGCGAGCGGGGCCGGCGCGCTCGCCTCGGGTACCGCCTCGCTCGCCTCCGGCTCCGACGCCCTCGCCACCGGTGCCGACACCGCGGCGCAGGGCTCCGCGGACGCCGCGACCGGCGCGGGCAGCCTCGCCTCGGGGGTCGACTCCCTCGCCTCCGGTTCCGAGACGCTGTCCGGGAAGCTGGCCGACGGGGCCGCCGAGGTCCCGTCCTACACGGCGGACCAGGCGGACGCGCTCAGCGCCGTCGCCGCGGCCCCCGTCGCTCTCGACACCGAGCGCCTGAACCGCGTGCCCGAGTACGGCTCCGGACTCGCGCCGTACTTCATGGCTCTCGCGCTCTGGGTCGGCGCCCTCGCCTTCTACCTGATGAGCGCACCGCTGAGCGAGCGTCTGCTCGCCGCCCGCCGGCCCGCCTGGGTGATCGCGCTGCGCAGCTACCTGCCCGGTGCGCTGATGGCCGTGGCGCAGGGCGTGCTCGCCGCGCTGGTGATCCGCTTCGGCGTCGGCGTCGAGATGGCGCAGCTCCCGGCGCTGATGGGGATCGCGGTCCTCACCAGCCTGACCTTCGTCGCGATCAACCAGGCGCTGATCGCCCTGCTCGACGCACCCGGCCGCTTCCTCGCGCTGCTGCTGATCGTGCTCCAGCTCTCCTCGGCCGGCGGCACCTACCCGATCGAGACGGCGCCCGCCTTCTTCCAGGCCGTGCACGGGGTGCTGCCGCTGACCTACACGGTCGAGGCGTTCCGCTCCCTGATCGCGGGCGGCAGCATCGGCGTCGCGAACGCCGTGCTGGTGCTCTCGCTCTGGCTGCTCGGCGCCCTCGCCGTCACCGTGCTGGCCGCCGCCCGCCGCCGCCGCGGCCTGACGCCGGCGCTGCGCGACCCGGAGCCCCTGCTCGAGACGGCGTGACCCGAGCGGCCCAGCACGGGCGACCGCGCACGCCTCACGCTGGTCGGCACGCGCTCATGCTGGTCGATCAGCCCCGCAGGGGCGTATCGAGACCCGCTGTCTTCCGCAGGGCGGGTCTGCAGCCTCGGCTTCTGGCGCTGGTGGATCTCGATACGCCCGCTGCGCGGGCTGCTCGATCAGCATGGAGAGGGGGCCGAGCGCCCAGCCCGCGCTTCCTCCGCCCAGGGCGAACGCGTGGCGCGCGCTCAGAGAGCGGGAGGTAGCCTGACACTCACATTTCCTCGTCAGAAAGGTGCCGGGCCTGCGCCCGCAACATTCATGAACGTCAAGCGCATCTTCCGGGGTCCCATTCTCTACGTCGTCCTCGCGATCGTGGCGGTCTGGATCGGCTCCTCGCTGATCACGATGTCGGGCTTCCGGCAGATCAGCACGCAGGAGGGGCTCCAGCTCCTCTCCGACGGCAAGGTCGACTCCGCGAAGATCGTCGACGGCGAGCAGCGCGTCGACCTGACCCTCGCGCAGGACGACGGCGACAACGGCAAGCAGGTGCAGTTCTACTACGTGGCACCGCGCGGCGCCGAGGTCGTGGACGCGGTCACCACCGCCGCCCCGTCCGACGGCTACGACGACGAGGTCCCGCAGACCAACTGGTTCCTCTCCGCGCTCGGCTTCCTCCTCCCGATCCTCCTGATCGGCGCGTTCTTCTGGCTGATGCTCTCGGGCATGCAGGGCGGCGGCAACCGCGTCATGCAGTTCGGCAAGTCGAAGGCGAAGCTGGTCTCGAAGGAGTCGCCCAAGGTCACGTTCGGCGACGTCGCCGGCGCCGACGAGGCGATCGAGGAGCTGCACGAGATCAAGGAGTTCCTCAAGGAGCCCGCCAAGTTCCAGGCCGTCGGCGCGCGGATCCCGAAGGGCGTCCTGCTCTACGGCCCTCCCGGCACCGGCAAGACCCTGCTGGCCCGCGCCGTCGCGGGTGAGGCGGGCGTCCCCTTCTACTCGATCTCCGGCTCCGACTTCGTCGAGATGTTCGTCGGCGTCGGCGCGAGCCGCGTCCGCGACCTGTTCCAGCAGGCCAAGGAGAACTCGCCGGCCATCATCTTCGTCGACGAGATCGACGCCGTCGGCCGCCACCGCGGCGCCGGCATGGGCGGCGGCCACGACGAGCGCGAGCAGACCCTCAACCAGCTCCTGGTCGAGATGGACGGCTTCGATGTCAAGACCAACGTCATCCTGATCGCGGCGACCAACCGCCCCGACATCCTCGACCCCGCGCTGCTGCGCCCGGGCCGCTTCGACCGCCAGATCGGCGTCGACGCCCCCGACATGCTCGGCCGCAAGAAGATCCTCGAGGTGCACGGCCGCGGCAAGCCGCTCGCCGGCGGTGTCGACCTCGAGGTCGTCGCCCGCAAGACTCCGGGCTTCACCGGCGCCGACCTCGCGAACGTCCTCAACGAGGCCGCGCTGCTCACGGCCCGCTCCAACGCGCAGCTGATCGACAACCGCGCGCTCGACGAGGCGATCGACCGCGTCATCGCCGGTCCGCAGCGCCGCACCCGCGTCATGCGGGACAAGGAGAAGCTGATCACGGCGTACCACGAGGGCGGCCACGCCCTGGCCGCCGCGGCGATGCGCCACACCGACCCCGTCACGAAGGTCACGATCCTCCCGCGCGGCCGAGCCCTCGGCTACACGATGGTCCTGCCGCTCGAGGACAAGTACTCGACCACCCGCAACGAGCTGCTCGACCAGCTCGCCTACGCGATGGGCGGCCGCGTCGCGGAGGAGATCGTCTTCCACGACCCGACCACCGGCGCCTCGAACGACATCGAGAAGGCGACCTCGATCGCCCGCAAGATGGTCACCGAGTTCGGCATGTCCTCGAACGTGGGCGCCGTGAAGCTCGGCTCCTCCTCGGGCGAGATGTTCCTCGGCCGCGACATGGGCCACCAGCGCGACTACTCCGAGCAGGTCGCCGAGCGCGTCGACCTCGAGACCCGGCAGCTGATCGAGCAGGCGCACGACGAGGCCTGGCAGGTCATCAACGCCAACCGCGACATCCTCGACCGCCTCGCCGCCGACCTCCTCGAGAAGGAGACCCTCGACCACGACCAGCTGGCCGAGATCTTCAAGGACGTCCGCAAGATCGACGAGCGCCCGCAGTGGCTCTCGAGCGACAAGCGCCCGCTCTCCGATCTCCCGCCGATCGCCATGCCGCCGGCCAAGGCGCCGATCGACGCCGGCGCCACCGACGGCGCGGTCGTCTCGGAGAGCTCCGAGCCCGCCGCCCCGCAGCGGCCGCCGCTGATCAACCCGCGCCCGACGACGGCGTAGCAGGACCGTGCCGGTCGACAGGGCGCGCATCGAGGCCGCCGTCGCCGAGCTCCTCGCGGCCATCGGGGAGGACCCGGGCCGCGAGGGGCTCTCGACGACCCCGCAGCGCTTCGCCGACTCCTACGAGGAGTTCTTCGGCGAGTTCGACCTCGACCCGGCCTCGCACCTCGCCGAGACCTTCGCGGTCGTCGAGGAGGGGGAGCAGCCGCCCGCCACGCAGACCGTGGTCGTCCGCGATCTCGCGTTCCGCTCCGTCTGCGAGCACCACCTGCTGCCGTTCGCCGGCGTCGCGCACATCGCCTACCGGGCGGGCGAGCGGGTCGTCGGCCTCGGCAAGCTCCCGCGGGTCGTCGAGACCGTCGCGTCCAGGCCGCAGCTGCAGGAGCGGCTCACCGAGCAGATCGCGGACGTCCTCGACGCCGGTCTCTCGCCCGAGGGCGTCCTGGTCGTCGTCGACGCCGAGCACGGCTGCGTCCGGCTGCGCGGCGCGCGCCAGAGGGCCAGCTCGACCGTCACCGTCGCCGCCCGCGGCACCCTCGCCGACCCCGCCGCGCGCGCCGAGATCATCGCGCTGATCGGCGCCGCCCGGGAGGCCTGACGTGGGCCTCGCCGTCACCGATCTCGCACCCGGCCATCGCGCCGCGCTCCTCGGGATCCTCAACGTCACCCCCGACTCCTTCAGCGACGGCGGTCGCTGGCTGTCCGTCGACGACGCGGTCGAGCACGGACTCACGATGACCCGCTCCTCCGGCGACGGCCCGGCGTCCTTCGGCGCCGACCTCGTCGATGTCGGCGGGGAGTCGACCCGCCCCGGCGCCGCGCGCGTCGACGCCGCGGCCGAGCAGGGGCGCGTGCTGCCGGTGGTCCGCGCGCTCGCGGCCGAGGGCGTCCGGGTCAGCATCGACACCATGAGCGCCGCGACCGCGGAGGCCGCTCTGGACGCGGGCGCGGTCGTCGTCAACGACGTCTCCGGCGGACTCGCCGACCCGGCGATGCTCCCGCTCGTCGCCGAGCGCGGCGCGGTCTACATCGCCATGCACTGGCGCGGTCACAGCGCCGGCATGACGGAGCTCGCCTCCTACGCCGACGTGGTCGCCGAGGTGCGCTCCGAGCTGGAGCGCCGCGTGGACGCCGCCCGTGCGGCGGGCATCCGCGACGAGCACCTGATCCTCGATCCCGGACTCGGCTTCGCGAAGGACGGCGGCCACGACTGGGCGCTGCTCGCGCACCTCGACGCGATTGTCTCGCTGGGCCTTCCCGTGCTGGTCGGCCACTCCCGCAAGCGCTTCCTCGCGCCCTTCGCTCCCGCCGGCTCGACCGCGGCGGAGCGCGACGACGTGACGGCGCTGCTGAGCCTCGCCGCCGTCGACCGCGGCGCCTGGGGCGTCCGGGTGCACGACGTCCGCTCGAGCGCCCGCGCCCTCGCGCTCGGCGCCCGCCTCCAGGAGGAGCTCCCGTGACCGACCCCGCCCGCTCCGCCGCGACGCCGCCGGCCCTCGACGCCGCCGCGCTCGCGCTGCGCGACTCGATCACCCTCACGGGCCTGCGGGTGCGCGCGCACCACGGGGTCTTCGACTTCGAGCGCGAGAACGGCCAGGACTTCGTGATCGACGCCACGGTCTGGCTCGACCTCGCTCCCGCGGCGGGCGGCGATGCGCTGGCCGAGACGGTGCACTACGGCGAGCTGGCGATCGCCCTCGCCGACGCCGTCACCCGCGACCCGGTCGACCTGATCGAGACCGTCGCGGAGCGCCTGGCCGCGGTCGCGCTGAGCTTCGCCGCCGCCGAGGTGGTCCGGATCACCGTGCACAAGCCCGACGCGCCCATCCCGCTGCCGTTCGACGACGTCGCCGTGCAGATCACCCGGGTCCGCCCGTGAGGCCGCGGCAGCAGCGGCTGCTGCCCGAGCGCCGGGTCGTCCTCGCCCTCGGCAGCAACCTGGGCGACCGGCTCGCGCACCTGGAGACCGCCGTGCGCGCGCTCGCGACGACGCCCGGGCTCCGCCTGGACGGGGTGTCGAAGGTGGTCGAGTCGCCGGCCTGGAAGCTCGACGGCGCCGACGAAAACGCGCCCGCCTACTTCAACGCCGTCGTGATCGGCTCGACGACGCTCGAGCCCGACGACCTGCTCGCCGCGACGGCCGCGATCGAGCGCGCGGGCGGCCGGATCCGCGGCGACGGCGAGGAGCGCTGGGGCGACCGCACGCTCGACATCGACGTGATCGCGGTCGGCGGCGTCGTCCGCGACGACGCGCAGCTCACGCTCCCGCACCCCCGCGCCGGTGAGCGCGCCTTCGTGCTCGAGCCGTGGCTCGACGTGGAGCCGCACGCCGTCCTGGCGGGGCGCGGCCCGGTCGCCGAGCTGCGCGCCCGCGCGACGGACCGGGTGACCGACCGGCCCGAGGCGATAGCGTGGCAGCGCCCGCGAACCTCCGAGACCGCCCCCGGCCCCGGCCGCACCGACTCCGAGAGCAGCACTCCGTGAAGCGCACCCGCATCAGCTCCCTGCTCGGCCTGGCCCTCGTCGGCGCGGTCGCCGGCTTCCTGATCGACCTGGCCATCGCCTCCGCGGGACGCCCGGTGCTGATCCCGCCGCTCACCGTCCCGCTCACGCTCGTGGTGGTCGCGGCGCTGGTGATCGGCTTCGCGATCCCGATCCACCGCGCGACCAAGGGGACGCTCCGCCGCCCCATCGACCCGTTCCGCGCGATGCGCGTCGTCGTGCTGGCGAAGGCGTCGAGTCTCGTCGGCGCCCTGCTGCTCGGGGCCTCCGGCGGGGTGCTCGTCTACCTGCTGAGCCGGCCCGTGGTGCCTTCGCTAGGCTCCGTGTGGCAGGACGTGGCCGCCATCGTCGGTGCGATCGTCCTGCTGGTGGCCGGTCTGGTCGCCGAGCACCTGTGCACCATCCCGCCGACCGACGACGACGACCCCGCTGTCGGCGAGGTGAACCACGCCTGACGCCGACGCCCGCTCGGACGCCGGCAGGGAGGACGTCATCATGGCCGACGACCAGGAGGCGACCCCCGCGACCGTTCCGGAGCCGCTGAGCCGGCGTGAGGCGCGGAGCCGCGAGGCGGCGCTCGAGCAGCAGCGCGAGTCGGTCCGGCCCGTGGACGATGCGCTTCAGCCGGAGCCGGACGCGGTTCGGCCGGGGCGTGACGCGGTCCAGCCGGAGGGTGTCCGGCTCGACTCCGTCGGTCCCGAGCGCGCGACCGGTGGCCGCCTCGACCTGGCCGGTCCGTGGCGGCGCGTCTCGCCGAAGTACGTGGCCGTCGAGGTCGTCTCGGCCGTCGTCTCCAGCGTGGTGCTCCTCGCCATTCCGACCTTCCTGCTGCTGATCGGCGTCGACTGGGCCTGGATCCTCGTCGTCGCGGCGGCGATCCTCGCCGTCACGCTGCTGATCGTCGCCCCCCGCCGCGCCCGCGCGTACGGCTACCGGCTGCGCGAGGACGACCTGCTCTTCCGGCGCGGCATCATGTTCCAGCGCTTCGTCTCGGTGCCCTACGGCCGCATGCAGCTGATCGACGTCAACCGCGGCCCGCTCGCCCGCGCCCTCGGCCTGGCCGACCTGCGCTTCGTGACCGCCGCCGCGGCGACCGGTGTCAGCATCCCCGGGCTCGTCGACGGCGACGCCGAGGAGCTGCGCGATCGGCTCGTCGAACTGGCGGAGTCGCGCCGGGCCGGCCTGTGAGCGAGGCTCCTGCGGCCGTCCGCGGCATCGAGACCGACCTCGCCGACGGCGAGTGGCATCGCCTGCACCCCGCGACACCGGTGCTCAAGGGCGGGATCGGCCTGCTGGTGGTCCTCGGCATCCTGATCACCAATCTCCGCGAGCGCCTGCTCGAGCTCTTCCTCCCCGGCCCGGGCGATTACGAGAGCGGCGACCCGGTCGACGCCTTGATCGATCGCGGGCTGATCGGCTGGGCGCTGCTCGCCGTGGCGGCCGGTCTCGCCGTCGCCGTGTTCGCCTTCTGGCTGTCCTGGCGGATGCACACCTTCCGCATCACCGACGAGATCGTCGAGGTGCGCTCGGGAGTGCTCTTTCGCACCAACCGGCGCGCGCGGCTCGACCGCATCCAGGGCATCGCCGTGCAGCGCCCGCTGTTCGCCCGGCTCTTCGGCGCGGCCAAGCTCGAGGTCAGCGTCGCCGGGCAGGACGCGAACGTGCAGCTCTCCTACCTCGGCTCGCGGCTGGTCGACGCGCTGAGGCGCGACATCCTGCGGCTGGCGTCGGGGGTGCGCGAGCGGGAGGCGGTCGCGGGGGAGGCGCCGGCCGGCGGCTTCCTCGCGCGCCGGCTGGAGGAGTTCGCCGAGCCGGAGGAGCAGGCTCCGCCCGAGTCGGTCGTCTCCATCCCGCCCGGGCGGCTGCTCGGCTCCCTGGTGTTCAGCGGCTTCACCGTCTTCCTGGTGGTGGCGATCGTGGCAGTCGTGCTCACCTCGGTCTACGGCTCGCCCTACGTGCTGATCGCGATCCTGCCCGGCCTGATCGGCTCCGGCAGCTACTACATCCGCCAGTTCGTCCGCTCGCTGCGCTACTCGATCGCCGCGACGCCGGACGGCGTGCGCGTCGGCTACGGGGTGCTCTCGACCAGCAGCGACACCCTGCCGCCCGGCCGGATCCACGCGGTGGAGATCACCCAGCCGCTGCTCTGGCGGCCGTTCGGCTGGTGGCAGGTGAAGATCGACCGGGCCGGCCACGCGGCCTCGCGCGGTGCGAACGGCGAGCCGAACACCACGATCCTCCCGGTCGGCGACCTCGCCGCCGTCGAGCGCGTGCTCGCGCTGCTGCTGCCCGGCGACGACGAGGGCGCCGAGGCGACGCCGGTCGGCGACGCGCTGCGCCGCCGGGACGCTCCGGGCTTCACCAGCGCGCCCCGTTCGGCGATGCTGCTCCGGCCGTTCTCCTGGCGGCGCACCGGCTTCCGGCTGGCGGAGGACGTCGTGGTCCTGCGCAGCGGAGCCGTCTGGCGCCGCGTCACGGTCGTTCCGCTCGCCCGGATGCAGAGCGTCGGCGTCCAGCAGGGGCCGCTGCAGCGCATGCTCGGGCTGGCCTCGGCGCGCGTGCACACGGTCGCCGGCCCGGTCACGCCGCTGGTGCCGGTGATGAGCGTCAGCGACGGAATCGCCTTCTTCGAGAGCGTGGGCCGCGCCGGGACCGCCGCGGCCGAGCGCGACGCCAGCCACCACTGGGGGCGGCGCGCCGCCGCCGCTCCGACGCCCCGCGACGCGTGGGCCGCACCCGAGGGGGACCCGTATGCCTGACGCCCGCCGCGACGGACGCCTCGGCGTCGGGATCATCGGGGCCGGACCCGTCGGCCCGGTGCTCGGTGCCGCGCTCGCCAACGCCGGGCACGCCGTGGTCGGCGTCGCCACGACGAGCGACGCCGGCCGCGAGCGCGTCGACGCCCTGCTGCCCGGCGCTCCGGTGCTCGCGATCCCCGATCTCGTCGAGCGGAGCGAGCTGGTGATCATCGCCGTCCCCGGCGCCGAGATCGCGGCCCTCGTGGCGGGCCTCGCCGCGACCGGGGCCTGGCAGCCCGGGCAGCTCGTGCTGCACACCGCGGCGGAGCACGGCTTCGGCGTGCTCGCGCCCGCCCTGGCGTCGGGCGTCATCCCGCTCGCGGTGCACCCGGCGATGACGTTCACCGGCACCAGCCTCGACCTGGCGCGCCTCGCCGAGACCTACTTCGCCGTGACCGCACCCGGCCCGGTGCTGCCGATCGCACAGGCCCTCGTCGTCGAGATGGGCGGCGAGCCGGTCACCGTCGCGGAGGCGGACCGCCCCGCCTATGCCGAGGCGGTCTCGACCGCCACCACTTTCTCGACCGCCATCGTCGAACAGGCCGCCGGCCTCCTCGCCGGCATCGGCGTCGACAAGCCCGGCTTCTTCCTCTCCAGCCTCGTCCGCTCCTCCGTCGACGACGCCCTCCGCCGCGCGGCCGGCTGACGCCCGCCCTCCCTTGCCGGCGGATCTCGATACGCCCGCTGCGCGGGCTACTCGATCAGCATGAACGACGCCCGCTGCGCGCGGTACTTGAGCAGCGCTGCAAGCGCCCCCCCATGCTGGTCGAGTAGCGCCGCAGGCGCGTATCGAGACCCGCCGTCATCAGCAGGGCGGGTCTGCAGACTCCTGCTCTGACGCCGGTGGATCTCGATACGCCCGCTGCGCGGGCTACTCGATCGGCATGGGGGGGAGGGTGCCCGCGGCGCGGGCTCCTCGATCACCGGACTCCGCCTCGCCGGTAGGGTTCTCGGGTGATCAGCACCATCGAACGCATCGGCGAGCTCCGGGAGACCCTGCGGGAGGCGCGGCGCGGCGGGGCGCGGATCGCCCTCGTGCCGACCATGGGCGCGCTGCACGACGGGCACCTCGCGCTCGTCGACCGGGCGCGGGAGATCGCGGACATCGTCGTCGTCTCGATCTTCGTGAATCCGCTGCAGTTCGGCCCGAACGAGGACCTCGACCGCTACCCGCGCGACCTCGCGGCCGACGTCGCCCTGCTCGAGGAGCGCGGCGTCGCCCACGTCTTCGCGCCGAGCGTCGCCGAGATGTACCCGGACGGCCCCTCCTCCACCCGCGTCGTCGCCGGGAAGGTCGGCTCGCTCTACGAGGGCCGCTCGCGCCCCGGCCACTTCGACGGCATGCTGACCGTCGTCTCGAAGCTCCTGCACATCGTCCAGCCGGACGTCGCGATGTTCGGGCAGAAGGACGCGCAGCAGCTCTTCCTCGTCCGCCGGATGGTGCGCGACCTCGATCTGCCCGTCGCGATCGAGGGCGTGGCCACGGTCCGCGAGGAGGACGGCCTCGCGCTCTCCAGCCGCAACCGCTACCTCGACGCCCGCGAGCGCCGGGCCGCCCGGACGATCCCGCTCCTGCTCGAGGCCGCGGCCTCCGCCGCCGATCGCGGCATCGACGCCGTGATCGCCGCCGCGCAGTCCGCCTCGATGGGCGAGCCGCTGGTTAAGCTGGACTACCTCGTCGTCGCGAACCCGGCGACGCTCCTGCCGGTCGACGACGACCACCGCGGCCCGGCCCTCGTGCTCGTCGCCGCGGTCGTCGGCTCCACCCGGCTCCTCGACAACGGCCCGATCCTGCTCGCCTGATCGCGCCCGCCGCCTCCAACCGAAAGCACCCGCGTTCTGACATGGTCGACACCCCCGGCGCCCCCGTGCCCCCGTCCGAGCCCACGCCCGAGGAGGCCTCCGAGCAGAAGGCCGTCCGCCTGGCCAAGCGCGAGCGCCTGATCGAGCTGGCCGGCGACGACCTCGGCGGCGGCGCCTACCCGGTGTCCGTCGCGGTCACCGACACCATCGCCGCGGTGCGCGCGCGCCACGAGGGCATCGAGCCCGACGTCAAGACCGGCGAGCGGGTCGGCCTCGCCGGCCGCGTCGTCTTCCAGCGCAACACCGGCAAGCTCTGCTTCGCGACGCTGCAGGCCGGCGACGGCTCGCGGATCCAGGCGATGGTCTCGCTCGGCGACGTCGGCGAGGAGTCGCTGGCGAGCTGGAAGGAGCTCGTCGACCTGGGCGACCACCTCTTCGTCGCCGGCGAGGTGCTCTCCAGCAAGCGCGGCGAGCTCTCCGTCTGGGTGTCGGAGTGGAGCATCGCGGCCAAGGCGATCCTCCCGCTGCCGAACCTGCACAACGAGCTCGGCGACGAGACCCGGATGCGCCAGCGCTACCTCGACCTGATCGTGCGCCCGCAGGCCCGCGAGACCGTCATCGCCCGCTCGACCGTCAACGCATCGCTCCGCAAGACCTTCGTCGACCACGGCTTCCTCGAGGTCGAGACCCCGATGCTCCAGGTGATGCACGGCGGCGCCTCCGCCCGCCCGTTCGCCACGCACTCGAACGCCTTCGACACCGAGCTCTACCTCCGCATCGCGCCCGAGCTCTACCTCAAGCGCGCCGTCGTCGGCGGCATCGACCGGGTCTTCGAGATCAACCGCAACTTCCGCAACGAGGGCGCCGATTCGACGCACTCGCCCGAGTTCGCGATGCTCGAGGCGTACCAGGCCTACGGCGACTACTCGAGCATCGCCGACCTCACCCAGGAGCTGATCCAGAACGCGGCGCTCGCCGTCGCCGGCTCGCACGTGGTCACCTGGGCCGACGGCACCGAGTACGACCTCGGCGGCGAGTGGGACCGCATCTCGATGTACGAGAGCCTCTCGCTGGCCGCCGGCATCGCGATCACCCCGCAGACCCCGCTGGTCGAGCTCGAGACGCTCGCCGCGCGCGAGGGTGTCGAGGTGCACGTGCCCACCCACGGCAAGTACGTCGAGGAGCTCTGGGAGCACTTCGTCAAGGGCGGCCTCGTCCGGCCCACCTTCGTGATGGACTTCCCCGTCGACACCTCGCCGCTGGTGCGCGCGCACCGCAGTGTCCCGGGCGTCGTCGAGAAGTGGGACCTCTACGTCCGCGGCTTCGAGCTGGCCACCGGCTACTCCGAGCTGATCGACCCGGTCGTCCAGCGCGAGCGCTTCGTCGAGCAGGCGCTCCAGGCCGCGGCCGGCGACGACGAGGCGATGCGCCTCGACGAGGACTTCCTCCGCGCGCTCGAGCACGGCATGCCCCCGACCGGCGGCATGGGCATGGGCATCGACCGGCTGCTGATGGCCGTCACCGGTCTCGGGATCCGCGAGACCATCCTCTTCCCGCTGGTCAAGTAGGTTCGAGGCGTGGTCAGGGCATCCAGCATCGTCGCGACGGTCGTCGCCGGCGTCCTCACCCTCGCGCAGTTCGGCGTGGGCGCGGCGGTCGCCGGCTCGGTGCTCGTCGACTCCGCCGACGTGGGCCGTGCGCTGGCGGATCAGCGGGCGGCGGAGTCGTTCACCCCCGACGGCACGATCACCGGTTTCGCGGACCGCACAGCGATGTCCACCCGCGGCCGCGCCCTCTACTTCGCCTCGAACCCCTCGGTCGAGCCGACGGCCGGCTTCAACGCGCTCTGCGGCTACGGCGCCTCCGACGAGATCGTGCTCGGCTGCTACACCGGCAGCGACATCTACATCTCCGACGTCGAGAACCCCGACCTCGACGGGATCCGCGACGTGACCGCCGCCCACGAGATGCTGCACGCCGCGTGGGTGCGGATGGACGCCGCCGAGCAGGCCGAGGTCGGCGCGCAGCTCGAGGCGGCCTACGCCGCCCTGCCGCAGGACGGCCCGATCGCCGAGCGCCTGGAGCTCTACCGCACCGGAGGCCTGGGCGAGCGCGTCAACGAGCTGCACTCGATCCTCGGCACCGAGGTCGCCGACCTGCCGCCCGCGCTCGAGGCGCACTACGCCGAGTACTTCGCCGACCGCTCGATCGTGGTCGGTCTGAACGCCCAGTACGAGGCGGTCTTCACCGACCTCGAGGACCGCATCACCGAGCTGGTCGCCCGCATCGACGCGATGTACGCGGACCTCACCGCGCGCATCGACGCCAACAACGCCGAGTACGACGCGCTGAACGCCGAGATCGACTCCTTCAACGCCCGGGCGGACAGCGGCGACTTCGCCTCGGACGCCGCCTTCGACGCCGAGCGGGCCGACCTGCTCGCGCGGGGCGAGGCGATCGACGCCACCCGTGCCGCGATCGACGCGGACATCGCGGTCTACGACGGCCTGCGCACCGAGCTCGAGGGGCTGAACGCCGACGCGTCGGCCCTCAACCGGTCGATCGAGAGCAGCTGAGCCGCGCCGGGCGGCCGGGGGAGCGATCCGGCCGGCCCCGTTCGCTGAGCGGCCGCTCCGGGCCCGCTCCCGGCCGGGCCCGGTAGGATCGCCCCCATGGACTGGGAGCTGTGGAATCAAGGACTGTGGGCACTCGTGCCGACCGTCACCATCGGGCTCCTCTTCTGGTTCATCATGCGCGCGCTCATCCGCTCGGACCGCAACGAGCGCCGCGCCTACGACCGCATCGAGGCGCAGGAGCGGGCCCGCCGCGGTCTGCCCCCGCGCGACGCGGCGTAGAGCCCGAGTGAACGCCCCCGACTGGTCGCTGGTCCTCGCGGTCGGCGCGATCGTCGTGGAGCTCGTCGTCCGCGTGATCGCGGTCATCGTGGTCCCGCGCAACCGCCGCCCGACCACCGGCCTCGCCTGGCTGATGGCGATCTTCCTGATCCCCTACGTCGGCATCCTGCTCTTCCTCTTCATCGGCAGCTACCGGCTCCCGCGCAAGCGCCGGCGCAAGCAGGAGGAGATCAACCGCTTCATCCTGGAGTCGACCGAGGGCATCGACCGGGTCGCCCGCAACCACCCCTGGCCGCTCTGGCTCGAGTCCGTCGTCACCCTCAACCGCAACCTCGGCGCGATGCCCCTCGTCGGCGGCAACGACGCCCGACTGCAGGGCGGCTACGAGCAGACCATCCGCGCGATGGCCGACGAGATCGACCGCGCCCGCCGCTACGTGCACTGCGAGTTCTACATCCTCGCCGCCGACGCGACGACGGCCCCGTTCTTCGACGCGCTCGACCGCGCCGTCGCCCGCGGCGTGACGGTGCGGATCCTGCTGGACCACATCGCGTCCATCCGCGTGCCCGGCTACTACACCGGGACGCACCGCCGCCTGCGGGCGCTGGAGCGGGCCGGCGCGCGCTGGTCGTACATGCTGCCCGTGCGCCCGTGGCTCGGCCAGTACCAGCGCCCGGACCTCCGCAACCACCGCAAGCTGCTGATCGTGGACGGCAACGCCGCCTTCATGGGCTCGCAGAACGTCGTCGACTCGAGCTACAACAAGCGCGGCAACATCCGCCGCGGCCTGCACTGGCACGACCTGATGGTGCGCCTCGAGGGCCCGGTGGTGCAGGGCATCAACGCCATCTTCATCACCGACTGGTACAGCGAGACGGACGAGCTGCTCCTGCGCGAGTCCGAGCCGATGGAGGCGCTGCAGCAGCGCGACACCATCGACTGCCAGGTGGTGCCGAGCGGTCCGGGATTCGACGGCGAGAACAACCTCCGCCTCTTCCTCGCGCTGCTCTACTCGGCGCAGAAGTCGATCATCATCACGAGCCCGTACTTCGTCCCGGACGAGGCGATGCTCTACGCGATCACGACCGCGACCCGCCGCGGCGTGCACGTCGAGCTCTTCGTCTCCGAGATCGGCGACCAGGCCGTCGTCTACCACGCGCAGCGCTCCTACTACGAGACGCTGCTCACCGCCGGCGTGCGGATCTGGATGTACCGGAAGCCCACCATCCTGCACGCGAAGCACTTCACCATCGACGACGACGTCGCCGTGATCGGCTCGAGCAACATGGACATGCGCTCCTTCACCCTCAACCTGGAGGTGTCGCTGATGGTGCGCGGCGCCGACTTCGTCGAGGACCTGCGCGAGGTGCAGCAGGACTACCGGGAGCACTCCCGCGAGCTGACGCTGCGCGAGTGGCGCCAGCAGCCGCTGCGCTCGACAATCCTCGACAATCTGGCGCGGCTCACCTCGGCCCTCCAATAGGGGTGAATCGAGCTTCGCTCAGGAATGGCGAGACTCTCTCACTTCTTGTTACGCTCCGAAGGCGAACGTTCCTCGACGTCCGCTCCTCTTCGATCGGAGTCGCCACCGTGATCCCTCGTCCCTCACATCTGAACCCGCTCTGCGTCCCGCTGAGCGCCGGCGCGCGCGCCGTGCGGCTCCGCGGCTCAGCGGGCGCCTCGGCGCTGCGCCGCACGGTCGACGTCTCCGTCCCGACGTCGGCCGGCTTCCGGATGGACCTCGCCATCGCCGCGACCGAGCGCGTCCGCGTGATCCACGTCGTCTCGACGGCGTTCGCCGTCCGCTGGCCCGGAACGAGCGCGGTCGACGGGTCCTCCGTCTTCCTCCTGCCGATGGACGGCGTCCTCGTCGTCGACACGACGTCCGGCCTGCTCGAGGTCGAGGAGGGCGGGCTCGCCCTCTCCACGGAGGATCCGGTCGTCATCCGCACCTCCCGCCCGGCCCGCTTCCTCGTGCTCTGCGCCGACAACGGCATCTCGGAGCGCCGCCGCACCGACCCGGTCCGGCTCATCCCCGCCACCTCGACGACGGCCACCGCGCGGACGATGCTGCGGGCGTTCCTCGCCGAGCTCGACCCCGAGAACCCGGTGCAGGCCGAGTACCTCGAGGGCACCGTCCTGCGCCTCGCCCGGCTGCTCGGCTCGGAGCGGGAGGAGGGCTCGCGCGAGCGCCTCGGTCTGCACGACATGGTCGAGGCCGCTCTGCAGGTGATCCAGGCCGACTACAGCGACCCGACGCTCGACCCGAGCACGGTGGCGCGGCGCTGCCGGGTCAGCCTGCGCACGCTGCAGCGCGCGGTGGCCGACGAGCGCGGCTCGACCCTGCGCAGGCTCATCTCCGACGTCCGCACGGAGAACGCTCTGCGCCTGGTCGGCACGCCGGACTCGAGCATCCTCCCGCTCAGCGACATCGCCCGGCGCTCCGGCTTCTCGTCGCCGGAGCGGCTGCGGCGCGCGATCGCGACCGAGACGGGGCTGTCCCCGAGCGAGTACCGGCGCCGTCTGAACGGGGAGGACCTCGCCGCGGGCTGAGCCGGCCCTCGGCCGCTGTGCCGCCCGTCCTCGCCCGCCCTCGTCGCTTGCGGGTGACGGCGACTCGCGCAAGGCCCTGTGCTGTCCGAGGCGCCCGGCGTAGCGTCGGATCGTCCTCAGCACGGTGGGCCGTCGGTCCTCCCGGGCCGGCACTTCAGAAGGGAACGTCATGGCGGCGAGCAGAACGACGCGCATCCTCATCCTCGGCGGCGGCTACGTCGGCCTCTACACGGCCTGGGGCCTCGAGAAGCTCCGCGGAGCGACGCCGATCGACGTCACCGTCGTCGAGCCGAACCCCTACATGACCTACCAGCCGCTCCTCCCCGAGGTGGCCGGCGGTCACGTCCAGCCGCGCCACGTCACGGTCCCGCTGGTGCAGGCGCTGAAGCGCACCCGCATCGTCCGCGGCGCGATCACCGGCGTCAGCCTGGCCGAGCGCTCGGCCACCGTCGCGGCGATGGACGGCACCAGCCGCACGCTGCCCTTCGACCACGTCGTCTTCGCCCTCGGCGCGGTGACCCGCACCTTCCCGACGCCCGGTCTCGCCGAGCACGCCATCGGCTTCAAGACGGTCGAGGAGGCGGCGCACCTGCGCGACCGCGTCATCGAGAACATCGCGAAGGCCGCGCTGACCACCGATCCGACCGAGCGCCGGCGCCTGCTCACCTTCGTCTTCGTCGGCGGCGGCTACACCGGGGTCGAGGCGCTCAGCGAGCTGCTCGACCTCAGCCGCCGCACCCTCGCCGCGCAGCCGTCGCTCTCGATGGGCGACGTCACCTGGCACCTCGTCGAGGCGCTCGACCGGGTCGCGCCCGAGGTCGGCCCGGAGCTCTCGGTCTGGACGCTCGACCACCTCCGCGAGCGCGGCGTGCACGTGCACCTGAAGACGACGATGCCCTCCTGCGAGGACGGCGTGGTCGAGCTCTCCAGCGGCGAGCGGATCCCCGCCGCGACGATCGTCTGGACGGCGGGCGTGAAGCCCAACCCGATCCTCGACGCGACCGATGCTCCGCGCGGGCCGAAGGGCCACGTGATGGCCGACGCGCGCCTCCGGGTGATCACCGAGGACGGCGAGCCCGTCGGCTCGGCCTGGGCGGCCGGCGACGGCGCACAGGTGCCCGACCTGACCGCCGCGAAGCAGCCCGCGTACTACCCGCCGAACGCCCAGAACGCCGTCCGTCAGGCGAAGCTGCTGGCGCGCAACATCATCGCCGACATCACCGGCGGCCCGGTCGAGGAGTACCGCCACGTGTCCGTCGGCACGGTCGCCGAGTACGGGATCGGCAAGGGCGCGGGCCTCATCAAGGGCGTGAAGCTGCGCGGGCTGCCCGCCTGGCTCGCGCACCGGGCGTACCACGGGGCGGCCATGCCGACCTTCGACCGCAAGTGGCGCATCATCGCCGGCTGGGTCGTCGACGCGGTCTCGCGCCGCGACCTGTCGCCCATGAGCGCGCTGCAGGATCCGCGCCGCGCGTTCCGCGAGACCGCCGAAGCGACCGACCGCGAGGCGGCGGAGAAGCGCGCGGCGAAGGAGAAGGAGAAGGCGGCCGAGGCCTCCTGACCCGGACCTCCTGACCCGGCGCCGGTGCGCTCAGGCGCGTCGGCGCGGCTTCAGCCGGACGGTCGGCAGGGTCGGCGCCGGCAGTGCCCGGCCGGGGTAGTCCGCGACCGTGCCGAACGGCCCGTCGGCGTCGCCGCCCGCGATGACGTCGCTCTGCCAGCGCTCGCGCGCGGCGGCGACGTCGTCGTGGCTGCGGCCGACGAAGTTCCACCACATCACCAGCTGGTCGGGGAACGGCTCGCCGCCGATCAAGACGACCCGGGCGCCCTCGTCCCCGGCCGTCAGGACCAGGACGTCGCGGCCCGGCGCGAGATAGGCGAGGTCGGAGCGGGGGACGTCGACGCCGTCCACCTCGAGCGGGCCGGCGTCGACCAGCACGCCGTGCTCCCACGCCGCCTCGAGCGGGATCTCGACGCGGGCGCCCGGCTCGAGGTCGAGCTGCGCGGCGACGAGCGGGGTGAACACGCTCGCGGGCACGGAGGCGCCGAGCAGCTCGCCGACGAAGACCTGCGCCGTCGCCCCGGGCAGCTCCACCCGCACGCCGCGGTGGTGCTCGAAGAACGGCTCGCCCAGGCGCGCCTCCTCGGGCAGCGCGACCCAGAGCTGCACGCCGTGCAGGACGGGCTCGGCGCCGGTGGAGACCTCGGAGTGCGAGATGCCGCGCCCGGCGGTCATCAGATTGAGCTCGCCCGGCCGCACCAGCTGGTGGCTCCCGACGCTGTCGCGGTGGTCGATCTCGCCCTCGAAGAGCCAGCTGACCGTCTGCAGTCCGGTGTGCGGGTGCGGCGGGACGTCCATTCCCGCCTCCTCGCCGAGGCGCACCGGACCGTAGTGGTCCGCGAAGCACCAGGCGCCGATCGTGGAGCGCGAGCGCTGGGGGAGCGTGCGGCGCACCTCGATCGCGCGGGGACCGCCGAGCGG
Source organism: Rathayibacter sp. PhB151 (assembly GCF_004366415.1). NCBI lineage: Bacteria > Bacillati > Actinomycetota > Actinomycetes > Micrococcales > Microbacteriaceae > Rathayibacter > Rathayibacter sp. PhB151. The sequence goes on from NZ_SOEN01000008.1 coordinate 219,946, forward strand.
CACCAGGCGCGCCTCGAGGATCTCGACCGCAGGGGCCTCGACGACGGGAGCCTCGACGGCGGTGCTGCGGGCGGAGGGCACCGGGTGCTCCTCCGGGTGCTTCTCGAGGTCGCTCATCCCCGAAGTGTATGCCTCTGCATGGAGTTTCGGCGGCTGCTCACGGAACGCTGCAGGCGGGCTCCGCCGCGTCCGGATCCACCGGGGCGGCGGCGGGCGGCTCGAGGGGAGCGTCCGCCGGCGGCACCTCGATCGTCGCGGCGTCCTCCTCGCCGGTCCCGGCGATCGCCTCGGCGACGGTCCGGTGGACCAGCTCGATGTCGGGCTGCTCGGGCAGGGTCAGCGGCAGGCCGAGCTCGACGCGCAGGAGGGGGTGCTCGCGGGCCGAGACGGCGAGCCGGGCGAGGGCCGGCAGCGACTCGGCCGGAAGACTCGTCGAGACGTTCTCGCCGCCGGCCCGGGCGATCGCCTGGAAGCGGGTCAGAACCGTCAGCGGGTCGGCCTGGCGGAACAGCGCGGCCTGCAGGCAGCCCTGCCGCTCGGACCGGTCGGCGTCGGAGGTGTTCACCCGCGACCGGGCGAACCAGAGCGCCTCGCTGCCGTCGAGGTGCTGGAGTCCCGCCTCGATCGGCGGACCGTACTCGACGGGTCGTCCGCTGCCGTCGTCGGGCACGCCCGCCTGGAGGACCGGGCGGCCGACCACGACCGAGACGCCGCCCAGCGCGTCGATGAGCTCGACGAAGCCGGTCATCCGGATCGACACCGTCGCCTGCACGGGCAGCCCCGTGTAGCCGCTGACCGCCTCCCGCACGGCGTCCGCGCCCGGGTCCGCGCTGCCGGGGTAGAGCTCCGGGTGCTCGAGCCCGTACTGGTAGGTGTGGTTGACCCCGCAGCCGGCGAGGCAGCGGGTCCCCTCGGGCAGGGCCGCCGCCAGCGCCGAGCCGGGCGGGTAGAGGAAGTTGGCAGCGGTGCGCGGGACGCCGAGCAGCACGCTGCGCCCCGTCACGGCGTCGACGCTGACGACGGTGAGGGAGTCGGGCAGGAGGACCTGGTCGCGCAGGGGGTCGTCGTCGAGGCCCATCAGCAGGATCGTGTAGCGGCCGTCGACGGGCTCCAGGCCGCGTCCGGAGGCCGAGACCGCCGTCAGCAGGCGGTGCTGCGCGGCGACGGTCGAGACCCACCAGGTCGTCGCCCCGAGGGGCGCGAGCACGGCCAGCGCGGTGACGAGCACGAGGGCCGCCCGCGGCACCGCGGTACGCCGGGCGAGCAGGGCGGCGGCGATCGGGCCGGAGATCCAGAGCAGGCCGATCAGCGCGCCGACCGCGCCGAGCAGCAGCAGGACGCGGGTGTCGGTCGCGGCCCCGACGAGTGCTGCCGGATCGGAGACCGCGGTCCAGGTGCCGAGGGCGATGCCCAGCACGACGAGCACGGCGAGGCCGGCGCGGACGGCGGCCGCACGCGGTCGGCCGAGCATCCGGTGCCCGAGTCCGGGCAGCACGGAGGAGGCGAGCACCGCCAGCAGCGCTCGCCTCGTCGTGCCGGGAGCGGGCGGGCGGCTCGGCCCGCCGTCCGCTCCCGGATGGTGCGTCAGGCTCTCGCGCGCCGACGGCGCGCCACGACGAGTCCGGCTCCGCCCGCCAGGAGGAGGGCCGAGCCCAGCAGTGCGGTGGCCCCGCCCTCGAGGCCGGTCTCGGCCAGGCGGGGTCCGCCCGGCTTCGATCCGGTGCTCGAGGCAGGTGCCGCGGCGACGGGGGTGGCGGACGGGGTGGTCGGCGCGGTGGTGCCCACGGGCTCGGAGCCCGCGGCGGCGCCGCCGTCGAGGGTGGCGCTCGCGAGCACGCGACCGTAGTCGTCCATCAGGGCGAGGGTGTGCGGCTCAGTCGTGTACTCGGCGCCGATGGTGGTGGTCACGGCGCCGCCGGTGATCGCGGAGGTGCCGATCGTGGTCGGCTCGGAGTAGATCACGGTGCTGGTGGCCAGGCCGTCGAGATCGCCCTCGGTCGCCCAGTACAGGTCCGAGAAGGTCAGGTCGAAGCTCTCGCCCACCAGGTAGCTCGAGGGCGCGACCGACGCGTCGGTGAAGTCGGCGAGGTAGATCTCGAAGTTCTCGAGGGCCGGCGGCGTGACGGAGGGGACGTCGCCGTCGACGACCGCGGTCCCCGCCGCCGGGTCGACGTCGTACGCGATCTCCTCATTGCGGTAGATCGCCGCGGTCGCGGCGGGCTCCGGGAGCTCGAGCCCGACCTCGGGCGAGCTCGGGCTGAAGAAGTACAGGTTGACCGGGCCGGCGAAGTTGTAGACGAGGGCGTCGCCCTCCGCATCGAGCGACGCCTTCTTGAGGACCCACTCGCCGCGGCTCCCTCGGGCGCCGACCGGCAGCTGCGCCTGGACGAAGACGTCGTAGCCGGCGTACTCGGGGCCGGCATCGATCGAGATGCCGCCGCCGTTGAAGAGGATCGCGTCCTGCCAGTCCAGCGGGTCGTAGGGCGTGTCGGCCGAGGCCGGTGCGGCGACGGTCAGGGCGAGGCCCACGGCGGCCGTCGCGGCGAGAGCGCAGCCGAGGAGCGGGCGGAGCGGGCGGGTCGAGCGGTTCATGTGGTGTGTCCCCCGGTGGTGGCGACCGTCGTCGTCGAGGTCGTCGGCTCACTCTCGGGGGTGGAGCGCCCGCGCGCAAGCCCTTCGAGACGGCCGTCGTCGAATCGGGACATCGTGTTCGAGCGGGCCGGATCCGCTCCGGGACGCGAGGCGCCCGACGGTGCGAGCAGAGAGCGACGAACGAGCGGGCGACCCGCCGTGCCGAGGCACGACGGGCCGCCCGCCCGATCGATCGTCAGGCGCTCGCGCGGCGACGGCGCGCCAGGACGAGTCCGCCGAGGCCCGCGGCGAGCAGGCCGCTCGCCAGCAGGGCGATCGAGCCGGCCTCGACGCCGGTCTCCGCCAGGTGCGCGCCGGGCTTCGCGCCCGGCTTCGATCCGCTGTTCGAGACCGGGGCCACGGCCACCGGCGTCGGAGTCGCGGTCGGGGTCGCCGTCGGCTCGGCTTCGGGAGCGGCGGCGCCGCCGTCGAGCGTCGCGGCCGACAGCACGCGGCCGTAGCCGTCCAGCAGCGCGACCGTGTGCGGGTCGGTGGTGTACTCGGCGCCGATCGTGGTGGTCACCGAGCCGCCGGCGATCGTCGAGGTGCCGATGGTGGTCGGCTCCGAGTAGACGACCGTGCTGGTCGACTGGCCGTCCAGGTCGCCGGGCGCCGCCCAGTAGAGCTCGGAGAAGGTGAGATCGAACGCCTCGTCGACCGTGTAGCTCGACGGCTGGACGGTCGCGAGCGTGAGCGGGGTGCCGTACGTCTGCAGGTCGGCCAGCGCGGGCGCCACGACCGTCGGGACGGCCCCGTCGACGACGGCGGTGCCGGCCTCGGGGTCGACGTCGTACTCGATCTCGCCGCCGCGGTAGATGGCCGCCGTCGCGTCGGGCTCGGGCAGCTCGAGTCCGGGTTGCACGGCACTCGGGCTGAAGAAGTAGAGGTTCGTCGGTCCGGCGAAGTTGACGACGCGGGCGGTGCCCTCGGCGTCGAGCGACGCCTTGCGGATGTTCCAGACCCCTCCGCCCTCGTAGCCCTCGACGGTGCGCGGGATCTGCGACTGCACGAACACGTCGTAGCCGGCGTACTCGGGACCTGCGTCGACGGTGATCCCGCCTCCGTTGTACTCGAAGATCTCCTCGCCCTCGACCTCGGCGGCCGAGGCGGGCGTCGCCGCCAGCAGCGCGAGGCCGAGTGCGGCGGCGGTGGCGGCGACGGCGCCGCGGGCGAAGGGTGGTGCGAGTCGTGTCATGTGGTGCTGGTCCCCCAGGTGATCGAGGCTCTCGGTGGTGAGTGCGCTGAGTCACGATCCCGCACGGGAGACCCCGTCGCATCCGCCGGGAGGCGGACGTGTCGCTGGGCGTCGGCGCCGCCGCACGGCCGCTCTCGGGCACCCGTCTCACGCCCAGGGCGAACAGGGGGTCCGACCGGGGGGAGCGCTGGTTACAGTCGAGCTATCGGAGCCCACCCCTGCGGGTTCTGTAGGGAGTGACAGCATGTTCGAGAGATTCACCGATCGCGCACGGCGCGTCGTCGTCCTGGCCCAAGAAGAGGCCAAGATGCTCAATCACAACTACATCGGGACCGAGCACATCCTGCTCGGCCTGATCCACGAGGGCGAGGGAGTGGCCGCCAAGGCGCTCGAGTCCCTCGGCATCTCGCTCGACGCGGTGCGCGAGCAGGTCCAGGACATCATCGGCCAGGGGCAGCAGCAGCCCACCGGCCACATCCCCTTCACGCCGCGTGCGAAGAAGGTCCTCGAGCTGTCCCTGCGCGAAGCGCTGCAGCTCGGCCACAACTACATCGGGACCGAGCACATCCTGCTCGGCCTCATCCGCGAGGGCGAGGGCGTCGCCGCACAGGTGCTCGTCAAGCTGGGCGCCGACCTCAACCGGGTGCGCCAGCAGGTCATCCAGCTCCTCTCGGGCTACCAGGGCAAGGAGCAGGTCGCCGTGGGCGGTGAGCAGCAGCAGCCTCAGGGCGGCTCGCAGATCCTCGACCAGTTCGGACGCAACCTCACGCAGGCGGCGCGCGACAACAAGCTCGACCCGGTCATCGGGCGCGAGAAGGAGATCGAGCGGGTCATGCAGATCCTCTCCCGCCGCTCCAAGAACAACCCCGTCCTGATCGGCGAGCCCGGCGTCGGCAAGACCGCCGTCGTCGAGGGCCTCGCCCAGGCGATCGTGCGCGGCGACGTGCCCGAGACGCTCAAGGACAAGCAGCTCTACACGCTCGACCTCGGCTCGCTCATCGCCGGCTCCCGCTACCGCGGAGACTTCGAGGAGCGCCTCAAGAAGGTGACGAAGGAGATCCGCACCCGCGGCGACATCATCACCTTCATCGACGAGATCCACACCCTCGTCGGCGCAGGGGCCGCGGAGGGCGCGATCGACGCCGCCTCGATCCTCAAGCCGCTGCTCGCCCGCGGCGAGCTGCAGACCATCGGCGCGACCACGCTCGACGAGTACCGCAAGCACTTCGAGAAGGACGCCGCGCTCGAGCGCCGCTTCCAGCCGATCCAGGTCGCGGAGCCGTCGCTGCCCCACACCATCAACATCCTCAAGGGCCTGCGCGACCGCTACGAGGCGCACCACAAGGTGTCCATCACCGACGGTGCCATCGTCTCGGCCGCCAACCTCGCGGACCGCTACATCAGCGACCGCTTCCTCCCCGACAAGGCCATCGACCTGATCGACGAGGCCGGCGCCCGCCTGCGCCTCTCGATCCTCTCGGCCCCGCCGGAGCTGCGCGAGTTCGACGACAAGATCGCCGTCGTCCGCACCGCGAAGGAGGCCGCGATCGAGGACCAGGACTTCGAGAAGGCCGCGTCGCTCCGCGACGAGGAGAAGCAGCTGCTCGGTGAGCGCCTGCGCCTGGAGAAGAAGTGGAAGTCGGGCGACGTCAAGGCGACCGGTGTCGTCGACGAGGGCCTGATCGCCGAGGTCCTCGCCCAGGCGACCGGCATCCCGGTCTTCAAGCTGACCGAGGAGGAGTCCTCGCGGCTCGTCTTCATGGAGAAGGCGCTGCACCAGCGCGTCATCGGCCAGGAGGAGGCCATCGCGGCCCTCTCGCGCACCATCCGCCGCACCCGCGCCGGCCTCAAGGACCCCAAGCGCCCCTCGGGATCGTTCATCTTCGCCGGCCCCACCGGTGTCGGAAAGACGGAGCTCGCCAAGGCGCTCGCCGAGTTCCTCTTCGACGACGAGAACGCGATGATCTCGCTCGACATGTCGGAGTACGGCGAGAAGCACACCGTCTCGCGGCTGTTCGGCGCCCCTCCCGGGTTCGTCGGCTTCGAGGAGGGCGGCCAGCTCACCGAGAAGGTCCGCCGCAAGCCCTTCAGCGTGGTCCTCTTCGACGAGATCGAGAAGGCCCACCCCGACATCTTCAACTCGCTCCTCCAGATCCTCGAGGAGGGTCGTCTGACCGACGGCCAGGGGCGCGTCGTCGACTTCAAGAACACCGTCATCATCATGACCACCAACCTCGGTGCGCGTGACATCGCCGGTGGTCCCGTCGGGTTCCAGATCGAGGGCGAGAACGCCACCGGCTACGACCGCATGCGCGGCAAGGTCAACGAGGAGCTGAAGAAGCACTTCAAGCCCGAGTTCCTGAACCGCGTGGACGACGTCATCGTCTTCCCGCAGCTGTCGAAGCCCGAGCTGCTCCAGATCGTCGACCTGTTCATCGGCCGCCTCGGCGACCGCCTGCTGGACCGCGACATGACGGTGGAGCTGACGCAGTCGGCCAAGGAGCGGCTGATCGAGGTCGGGTTCGACCCGGCCCTCGGCGCCCGCCCGCTGCGCCGCGCGATCCAGCGCGAGATCGAGGACCAGCTGTCCGAGCAGATCCTGCACGGCCAGCTCGGTGCCGGAGACCACGTGCACGTGGACTTCGCGGAGAACAAGTTCGTCTTCACGACGACGCCGCGTCTCATCTCGATCAGCGCCGGTGCGACGGCGGGAGCGGCGACCGCCGGCCCCGCGACGCCCGACCTGATGGCGTAGCACCCGCACAGCACGACAGCGAGCCCGTTCCTCCTCGCGGAGGGACGGGCTCGTCGTCGTTCGGCCGTACGCTTGTCGGATGGCCGATTGGAAGTACCCGGTGCGCCGCGCGCGCACGAGCGACGTCCCCTTCATCCAGGAGCTCAGCGAGCCGCTCGTCAACGAGCGCATCCTCCTCGGCAAGGACCGCGTGGTGCTCTACGGCGCCGTGCAGGAGTTCCGCATCGCCGAGTCCGGGGACGGCACCGCCATCGGCTGCGGCGCGCTGCACGTGATGTGGGACGACATCGCGGAGGTGCGCACCCTCGCCGTCGCGAAGGACTGGCTCGGCCGGGGCGTGGGCCACCACATCCTGGAGCGCCTCGAGAACGACGCGCGCGAGCTCGGGCTGAAGCGCTTGTTCTGCCTGACCTTCGAGGTCGGCTTCTTCGAGCGCCACGGCTACGCGCCGATCGGCGAGAAGGTCGTCGACCCCGAGGTGTACGCCGAGCTGCTCCGCTCTCCCGACGAGGGCGTCGCCGAGTTCCTCGACCTCGCCCGGGTGAAGCCGAACACGCTCGGCAACACCCGCATGCTCAAGACGCTCTGAGCGCTCGCGCGTCGTAGCCTGTGTCGGTGACTCCGCCTCCCCGCCGCCTGCCCTCCCGGGTCTACCGGCGGCGCAGAGCGGGCCTGCTGCTCGCGCTCCTGGTGATCATCGCCGGGATCGCCGCGCTGGTCTCGCTGCAGCCGTGGGCGGGCGCGCGCGGGACGGCCGAGAGCGCGAGCCCGACGGCCTCAGCGCTGCCGACGCTTTACCCCTCCACCGCGCCGGAGGGCTCGCCGCCCGCCGACGCCGCCGCCTGCACCGCGGACACCGTCGCGGTCACGGCCGTCACCGATGCGACGAGCTACGGGCCCGACGAGGCGCCGCAGCTCTCGCTCTCGCTCGCGAACATCTCGAGCACCGACTGCGTGATCGACGCCGGGACGAGCGGACAGGTCTTCACGATCACCAGCGGGTCCGACCCGGTCTGGACCTCGACCGACTGCCAGACGAACGGGTCCTCCCTGGAGATCCTGCTCCAGGCCGGCACCTCGGTCACGGGCAGCGCGATCACCTGGGACCGCACCCGCTCCTCGCCGGACACCTGCTCCGGCGGGCGCGAGGCGGTCGAGGGGGGCGGCGCGGCGTACAACCTGTCGGTCTCCGTCGCGGGCATCCCGTCGGGGTCGACGACGCAGTTCCTGCTGCAGTAGTCCGTCCCGCCTGTCGCCCTTCAGGGGGAGGTGGCGCGGAACACGCGCGCGTACGCTCACGGACATGATGAGGACGCTCCGCCGGCTCCTGTCCGCGATCACGCCGAGGGGGCGGGGCTCCGGAGCGCGCGGATCCGGGCTGTCCGCGGGAGCGGCGGGGATGCTGCTCGCGGCCGCGCTGGCGGGGGCGCCCACGGCGGCGGCGGGGCCCCTGCCCGCGGGCCGCGGGGGCGAGCCGGTCGCCGCCGCTGCTGTCGGCGCCGCCGCCATCGGCGGACCAGCACGCGGCGTCGACGACTTCCGCTTCTCCCGCTACGCCGTCGACTACGACCTCGGCCGCGACGCCGAGGGGCGCTCGACGCTGACGACGGTCGAGACGTTCGTCGCGGAGTTCCCCGAGGACCAGAACCGCGGGATGCAGCGGGCGATCCCGCTCCAGTACCAGGGCTACCCGACCGGCGTGGACCTGGTGTCGGTGACGGACGAGACGGGGCGGGCCCGGCCCGTCGACACCGAGACCGAGGACGGGATCCTCCTCGTGACGAGCGCCGCGGACGGCTTCGTCAGCGGCAGCCAGACCTACGTCTTCACCTACACCCAGCACGACGTGACGCTGCCCGGCTCCGGCACGAGGAGCGGCGAGGACGAGTTCTACTGGGACGCGAACGGCACGCAGTGGCGGCAGCCCTTCGACCGCTACGACGTCCGGATCCGGCTCACCGGCGGCCTGGCCGAGGCGGCGACCGGGACCGAGTCCTGCTACCGCGGCGCGGCCGGCTCCACCGACGGCTGCTCGATCGGCCGCGACGGCGCCGTGGTGACCGCGAGCGGGACCGACCTGGCGGCGTACGAGAACGTGACGGTCGCGGTCGGCTTCGCGCCGGGGACCTTCACGCCGCGCGACGACGGCTACTTCGCCTCGGGCTGGGCCTGGGTGCAGCTGGCGTCGATGCTCGTGCTGCTCGGCGTGCTCGTCGCGGCGATCCGACGGCGTGCCACGGTGCTGCGCGATGCTCCGGGGCGCCCGACGGTGATCGCCGAGTACGAGCCGCCCGCGCAGGGGCTCTTCCTCTCGGCGGCGCTGCGCGGGCGGTCCTCGCGCGCTCCGGCCGCGGCGCTGCTCGACGCGGCGGTCCGCGGGCTGGTCCGGGTCGAGGAGAAGGACTCGGGGAGGAAGCCCGGCTTCCTCCTCCGCGTGCTCGATCCGGCGACGGCCGCGCCGCGACGGGCCGGGCGACCGCGGGTCGTCCCTCCCGTCGACCGCGAGTTCTTCGACATCGCGTTCGGGCCCTCGCCCGCGCCGGGCGCCGTCCGCGATCTGAGCGGGAAGGACAAGGAGTTCGGGAAGGCGGTGTCGTCCTTCCAGACGGTGATGTCCGCGCAGGTCGTGGAGGAGGGACTGCGGCGCTCCGGGACGGTGCGCGGCTCCGTGCTCCTGGTCGTGCTCGCGGTGGTCGCCGTCGTCGGCGTCGTGCTGTCCGGAGCGCTGCTGCTCGGGGCGGCGCTCGGCGGGGCGCTGCCGATCGTGCTGCTCCTCTCAGCGCTGGTCGTGGGGGCGCTGGTCTGCGTCCTGCTCGCGAAGGTGCCGTTGACCGCCGCGGGCGCGGAGCTGCGGGATCACCTGAAGGGTCTCGAGCTGTACCTGCGGCTGGCGGAGGCGGACCGGTTCGCGATGCTGCAGTCGCCCCGCGGTGCCGACCGGCGCAGCGTCGGTCCGGTCGAGGTCGTCGAGGTGACCGAGCGGCTGCTGCCGTGGGCGGTGCTCCTCGGGCTGGAGAAGGAGTGGTCGGCGGCGCTCGCGACCGCCTACGAGCAGACCGGCGAGAGCCCGGTCTGGTACTCGGGGACGACGGGGTTCCACGCCGCGGCGTTCGCGGGGAGCATCTCCTCGTTCTCCTCGTCCGCGTCGAGCTTCGTCGGCTCCTCGTCGAGCTCGTCGAGCGGCGGCGCGGGTGGTGGCGGCAGCTCCGGCGGCGGCGGGGGCGGCGGCGGAGGCGGAGGGGTCTAGCCCGTCCGGCTGCGCGCGGCCCGTCTCGACCTGCTCTCGGCGCGGCGGTCGGCGCGGAGCCGGCTCTTCGCGGCCGCGTAGTCGCGGGAGCTGCGGCTCGAGAGGGCGAGCAGCACGAGGATGTCGAAGGCGACGCTGCCGAGGTTGGTCTGCAGGCTGATCGCCGCGCCGCCCTGGAGCACCGCGGCGAAGGCGGTGATCGTGCTGAGCAGGCTGGAGGAGAGGGCGAGCAGGCGGGCCGTCCCGGAGCCGCGGAGCACGAGTGCGCCGAGGAGCAGCCAGAGCAGCGTCGCCGCCCCGAGGAGGGCCGCGGCGATCGGCCGGGTCGAGGCCTCGTCGAGCGTGGAGCCGCCCGCGGTGGCGGTGCCGCCGTCGAGCCAGGTCAGGTCGTCGAGCGAGGCGGCGCCGGCGAGCAGCAGCACGGCCTGGAGAGCGTACGCGAGACCGCGGGCGACGAGCATCAGGGCGCCCACGTGCGTGGTGACGGGCCGGCGGAGGACCGTGGCGGACGAGGTGCCGAGCGCACCGGCCAGCTCGGTGGCGGCGACGGGGGCGATCGCGTCGCGCTCGGCGGCCCCGGACGGCAGGAGGATCGCGCGGAGGTCGACGACCGGCAGATCGCCGTCGGTGACGATGGAGTCGCCGCCGCCGTTCCGGGAGTGGTAGCCGGTGGAGAAGTCCTGGATGACGTCGACCATCACCTCGGGGTGGTGCTCGCGGAGGCTCGCCACGATGTGGTCGCGCTCCTGGTCGGTGTCGGGGGAGATCTTGTGCGTGACCTGGAGCGTGAAGAGCGACAGTCCGACGCTGCGGTCGAAGGTGCCGGCGGCGACCCACTCGACGGGGAATCCGCCGGGCAGGAACCAGTTCTCGGGGCAGCGCCAGAAGCGCACGTGGTGGCGCTTGCCCGGGTTGCCGGCGACCTCCTGCTGGAACGCGACGTCCTGCTGCCGCCCGAACACGAAGAGCGGCGAGACGGGGGCGCGGTGGTAGCTGCGGCGGGTGAGCGTGGCGGTGATGATCCGCCGGCTGCTGCGCACCGTGACCTCGTCGGCGCGGGTCCAGCCGGAGGAGGTCATCGCGTGGACGAGCTGCGCGTCGCTGCCCTGGAAGGCGAGGTTGACCGGGTCGCCGAGCAGGCCGTCGCTGGTGCGCGCGCGGCCGATGAAGTAGTCGGGCACGTAGAGCCGGGTGAGGATCCGGTGCAGCCGCGGCAGCACGAGGTAGGCGACGAGGACCCAGACGGCGACGTAGAAGCCGATCTGCGCCCAGCCGGAGCGGACGCCGTCGGTGACGAGGACGACGGCCAGGAGGGTCGCGGCGACGCCGCCGAGGACGAAGAAGGCCTGGTCGAGCAGGGCGGGGATCGGGAAGCGGCGGCGGCGGCGGACCGCCGGTGCGGAAGCGGGGGCGGAGTCTCCGTCCGTGGCGGGACGGTCCTGGTCGGTGCCGGCCCGCTCGGTGTCGCTGCTCACGGCGTCAGCCTAGGGCGGCGGTCCGGCGCGGGGCCCGTCAGCCGACGGGGATGCGGGCGGGCACCGGCACCAGGGCGTGGGTGATCGCGCTCGAGAGGGTGAAGGCGCTCGAGTCCAGGTGGGAGGGGTGGCCGAGCCGGGTGGCCTCGTTGGCGCGCTGCTTCGCGCCGGACGCCGGGCGGATGTCGCCGGAGAGGCTGATCTCGCCGAAGGCCGCGATGCCGGGGCGCAGCGGCGTGTAGGCGTGGGCCGAGGCGATCGCGACGGCGATGGCGAGGTCGGCGGCCGGCTCCATCAGCTTCACGCCGCCGACCGTCGAGACGTAGACGTCGCAGCGGCGGAGCGGGATGCCGGCCTGGCGCTCGAGCACCGCGAGGATCATCGCGACGCGGGAGGCGTCCACGCCGTTGGTCACCCGGCGCGGGTGGTCGCCGTCGTTCGCGATGACGAGGGCCTGGATCTCGACGGGCAGGGCGCGGCGCCCCTCCATCGCGACCGTGACGCAGATGCCCGGGGTGGGGAAGCGGGTGCGGCTGAGGAAGAGGCCGCTGGGGTCGGGGATCTCGGCGATGCCCTCGGCGGTCATCTCGAAGCAGCCGACCTCGTCGGTCGGGCCGAAGCGGTTCTTGAGGGAGCGGACGAAGCGCAGCGCCGTCTGGCGGTCGCCCTCGAAGTGGCAGACGACGTCGACGAGGTGCTCGAGCAGGCGCGGGCCGGCGATCGAGCCGTCCTTGGTGACGTGGCCGACGAGCACGAGGGGGAGGGCGCGCTCCTTGCAGACGCGGATCAGCGTCGCGGCGACCTCGCGGACCTGGCTCGGACCGCCGGGCAGACCGTCCACCGTGTCGCTCGCGACGGTCTGCACCGAGTCGACGATCAGGAGGTCCGGGCGGACCTCGTCGATCTGGCCGAGGACGGTGGCGAGGTCGGTCTCGGCGGCGAGGAAGAGGCTGTCGTGCATGGCGCCGGTGCGCTCGGCCCGCATCCGCACCTGGGCGGCGGACTCCTCCGCGCTGACGTAGAGGACGCGCTGGCCCTCGGCGGCGGCGCGGGAGGCGACCTCGAGCAGCAGCGTCGACTTGCCGACGCCGGGCTCGCCGGAGAGGAGGACGACGGCGCCGTTGACGATGCCGCCGCCGAGCACCCGATCGAGCTCGCCCACGCCGGTGGGCCGGTGCGCCGCGGAGGTGGTCTCGATCTGCGTGATCGGCTTGGCGAGCCGCGCCGCGGTGGGGGCGACGGCCGCGACCGCCCGGACGAGGCCGGTGCGCTCGGTGCTCTCGATCACGGAGCCCCACTGCTGGCACTCGCCGCAGCGGCCGACCCACTTCGCGGTCGTCCAGCCGCACTCGGAGCAGCGGTAGGCGGCGGTGCGCGTCTTCGAGGAGGCCATGGGGTCCTTCCGGGCCGGGGGAGTGCGGGGCAGTGGTGGAGTGCGGGGCAGTGGTGGAGCGAGGGAGCACCGGCGACGCTACGGCCGGTCTCCGACATCGGAGCGTTCCTTCGAACGTGTCTTCGACCCTAGCGGGCACCGCCGACACCCGGACGCGCCGCGCCCGATCGGTGGACAGCCGGGCGGGCGTCCCGGTGGGGGAGGAGTCCTGGCGGCACCAGAGCGGCGCGCGGGCGGTGTCGGTCGTCTGCGGGAGACTGGGCCCATGACCTCGACGGTGCACACGCTCAAGTCCGGCCGCGCGCTCGGAGTCGCCTGGGTCGGCCCGGAGGACGCCGAGCACGTCGTCGTGCTCGCGCACCCCGCACCCGGCGCCGCCGGTCTCGACCCCGACCCCGCGGCCACCGCCCGACACGGCGTGCGGCTGCTCTCGTTCGACCGCCCCGGCTACGGTGCCTCGGAGCTGCTGACCGACGTCGATCCCGCCGGCGCCGGCGCCGGGGCGAGTCCGGAGCAGGCCGCCGCCGACATCGCCGAGTACCTGGCCACCGCGGGCATCGCCTCCGTCACCGCGGCCGGCTGGTCGGCGGGCGGCCGCGTCGCCCTCGCCCTCTCGGCCAACTACCCGGGCCTGGTCGGGCGCGTCGCCGTCCTCGGCACTCCCGCGCCCGATGACGCCGTGCCGTGGGTCGGCGAGCAGAACCGGGCGATGCTCGAGCAGCTGCGCGAGCTGCCGGTGGACGAGGCCGTCCGCTCCCTCGCCGCCGCGCTCGACGCGGCGTTCGGCCCGTCACCCACCCCCGAGTCGCTGCTCGGCGTGCTCGGAGCGGACGCCGCCGACGAGGACGTGCTCGAGGCGCCCGGCGTCCGCGAGCGGCTCCTGGCGATGCTCGAGCGCGCCGTCGCCCAGGGCAACCTCGGCCAGGCCGCGGACATCGTCGGCTACACCCTCCAGGAGTGGGGCTTCGCGGTCGAGACCGTCGACGCCCCGGCGCTCCTCCTCTACGGCGGCGAGGACGCGACCGTCGGCCGCCAGCACGGCGAGTGGTACGCCGCCCGCCTGCCGGACTCGCGCCTCGAGGTCGTGCCCGGCCGAGGCCATCTGCTCGCCGTCTCCGAGTGGGACCGGGTGCTCGCCTTCCTCCTGCCCGAGCCCGCCTGACGCCTCGGCGACGGCCGCACGCCCGCGCTCGGCCGCGGTTCCCGCGCCGATTGGCGGGATTCCGGAGCCTCGCGTACACTCGTCCTCGGTACCGTGTCCGAGCGGCCGAAGGAGCATGTCTCGAAAACATGTGTGGGCTTGCGTCCACCGTGGGTTCAAATCCCACCGGTACCGCCAGTCAGAACCCCCGAGTCAGCGAGAGCCGACCGGGGGTTCTGTCGTTCCCGGCCCGCGCGTCACCGTCGGCGGAGGCGGATGGCGGCAGCTGTCAAGCTCTCGAGGAGGGGGCCGGTGACGCGGAGCGACAGAGGAAACGCGCCTCCCGTGCCCCCGGTGCGTCACCTGCCTAGGCTCTCGGTCGATGACGTGGCGAGAGCTCCTTCTCGCCCGGCGGAGGACGTAGGTCTGCCAGATGACACCGACAGCTCGAGCAGCGATGAGGGGCCTGGCCCATGGAGCATTCGTGGGAATGACGGGCGACAGACGGCGCCTGGGCGAGATGAAGAAGGTGCTTGGTCACCCGACGCCGACCGAGGTCTCATCCATGGAACGCTCGACGCCGAAATCGAAGAAGAATCTGAGCGCTCCGGCACGGTAGAGGCGATCGCTCGAAGCCGATCGTTTCGAGGTCCTCTCCCTCCGGTCGCGATGATCGAGGGATACGAGCGCGTCGTTCCGGGCAGTGCCGAGAAGATCGTCGATGCGCATGTCGCGAATGAACATGCTCGCGCGGGAGCGCTGACTCGGCTCACGAGGGCGGAATCCGTCGGTGTGATCGTCGGAGCGATCGGGTCGCAGCTCCTCGCTGTCGTAGGCCTCGCGGCCGGTGTCGTGCTCATCGTGCAGGGCTTCCCAGCGGAGTCATTGCTCGGCTTCGTCCCTGCGGTGATCAGCTCTGGTGCGCTCGTCGTCTCAGCGGTGAGGGGTAGCGAGGTCGACTAGACCGGCGACCTGAGCCGACATGCACCGCGGCGAGCCCGATCGGTACCGCCAGTCAGAACCCCCGAGTCAGCGAGAGCCGACCGGGGGTTCTGTCGTTCCCGGGTGCGTCGCTCCTGGCACTCGGGGCGACGACCCTCACGCGGAGATGTGGGTGACCCCCGTCCGAGGCTTCTGCCGGTGGTGGCGCGCATCGTGCTGGAGATGGTTGCGCTGCCATGCTACGTTCGCCGGAGTGATGTTGACGTGGACATCCGTGCGGGGGAGATGCCGATCAGGCGCCGCGGCACGAGCACCACAGGTACAAGGAGGTACCCATGAAGATGGACAGGAGAGGGCTTCTCGCCCTCGCAGGCACGGCGGCGCTCACGGGCGCGGTCACGGCGGTCGCCGGGTCGGGCGCGGCACCCGCGCACGCCGCCACCGGCACCGCGGTCGTCGACCCCGGGCAGCGCGGACCCGTGTGGGAGGGCTTCGGCACGGCGCTCTGCTGGTTCGCGCACCGCATCGGCGGCACGCAGGCGGTGCGCGACACCTACGCCGATCTGCTCTTCGACCGCGACAAGGGTCTCGGGCTGAACATCGTCCGCTACAACATCGGCGGCGGCGAGAACCCGGCCTACCCCGGGCACATGGACCTGCGCGCCCGCATCCCCGGCTATCTCGCCTCCGCCACGGCGGCCTACGACTGGTCGGCGGACCCGAACCAGCGCTGGTTCCTCCAGGCCGCCAAGTCGCGGATCCCGGCGAGTGAGTTCCTCGCCGAGTCGTTCGCGAACTCGCCACCCTGGTGGATGACGATCTCGGGCAGTGTCACCGGCGGCAGGAACGCCGCCGAGAACCTGCGCACCGACAGCTACGAGGCCTTCGCCCGGTACCTCGTGACGGTCAACGAGCGCTTCCGCACGACCTGGGGTGTGCCCTTCCGCACGCTGTCGCCGGTGAACGAGCCGAGCGCCGCCTACTGGAGCTTCGGCAACCGCCAGGAGGGCAACCGGATGCTCCCGGCCAACCAGGCGACGATGCTGAAGGCCCTGGCGGACGAGCTCGCGCGGCAGGGGTCCCCGACGCGGATCGCGGCGTCGGACGAGACGAGCATCGACGTCGGCCGCGACACGGTGAACAGCTGGTCCGCGCAGACCCGCGGGCTCGTCGGCCAGTACAACGTGCACAGCTACGAGGGCTCGGACCGGACCGGCTTCAAGACGGCCGCGCGCGGCGGGCGGATCTGGGACTCCGAGCACGGCAACGGCGACGCGAGCGGCATGACCCTCTCGCAGAACATCCTCTGGGACGTGAAGTGGCTCGGCGCGAGCGCGTTCGCCTACTGGCAGGCGGTCGACTCCGGCGGCTGGGGGATGCTCGACACCGACCTCAACAACGCCTCGGCCGACCTGTCGAGCTACACCCGGAACAAGAAGTTCTGGGCGATGGCGCAGTGGAGCCGCTACATCCGCCGAGGCTACCGGGTGATCGGCGTGAGCGACAACGACACCGTCGCCTTCCACGACGAGGCCGGCCGGCGCGTCGTGCTGGTCACGGTCAACAACACCTCGACGCCGGCGACGGTCACCTACGACCTCAGCCGCTTCGCTCCCGCCACCGCGACCGCCTCGGGGGTGCGCACCAGTGGCTCCCAGGACCTCGCGGCGCTGCCCTCCGCCGCGCTCGCCGGCAACCGGTTCACGGCATCCGCTCCCGCGATGTCGACCACCACGTGGGTCGTCCCCTCGATGACCCTCAACTAGAAGGAGAGTTTCAATGACGAAACGACGAGGACGGATCCGGCTGGCGCTCATGGCGCTCGCCACGGCGGCGCTGGTCGCGGTCTCGGGCCTGGCGCCCGCGACGGCGGCGCCGCAGACCGTCACGAACGGCACGCAGTTCCTCACCACCCAGGGCCAGCCGATCCACGGGCACGGCGCGGGGCTGCTCAAGGTCGGGCAGTACTACTACTGGGTCGGTCAGAGCACCGACGCGGACAACCGCTTCATCTCGGTTCCGCTCTACCGCTCCACCGACTTCAAGAACTGGGAGTTCCGCGGCGACATCCTCACCAAGAACTCGGCGCCGGAGCTGAACGTCTCCACCATCGAGCGGCCGAAGCTCGTGTACAACGCGGCGACGCAGAAGTACGTGCTCTGGATGCACTGGGAGAACGGGCAGAACTACTGGGAGGGCCGGGTCGCGGTCGCGACCTCGAGCACGATCGACGGCTCCTACGCCTACCAGGGCAGCTTCCGGCCGCAGGGCTACGAGTCGCGCGACATGACGGTGTACCAGGACGACGACGGGTCGGCGTACCTCTTCTCGTCGACGGCCATCCCCACCACGAACGCGTCGACGGCGATCTTCAAGCTCAACGCGTCGTACACGAACGTCGAGTCGTTCCAGGGGCTGCACTGGGAGAACCAGTCGCGTGAGGCGCCGACCGTCTTCAAGCGCAACGGCGTCTACTTCGCGCTCTCCTCCGGGACCACCGGCTGGAGCCCGAACCAGAACAAGTACTCCACGGCCACGAAGATCACCGGGCCGTGGTCGACGCCGACCGACTTCGGCGGGCCGACCGGCAACCGCTCGCAGCCGACCTACGTCGCGACGATCAGCGGCACCGCCGGCACGTCCTACCTCTACATGGGCGACCGCTGGGCGGGCGCGAACAACGGAGCGGTCAACGACTCCAGCTACGTCTGGCAGCCACTGCAGTTCCCGTCGAACACCTCGGTCGCCATGCCCGAGGTGGACGGGGTCGTCATCGACACGGCGGCGGGAACGGTGAACGCCGCTCCGGCGCTGCCGCGGTCGACGATCAAGTCGGCGTCGAGCGGACTCTGCGTGAACGTCGCGGACGACTCGACCGCGACCGGCTCGAAGGTGGTCCAGTGGACCTGCGGCAACGGGTCGAACGCCGTGTTCGCCCGGGCGTCAGCCGGTGGCTCCGTGCAGTTCCAGACGCAGCACAGCGGGCTCTGCCTCGCGCAGTCCGGGACCTCGGGCTCCGGCGGTGCGCTGGTGCAGGCGCCCTGCACGTCCGGGCAGACGACGCAGTGGCAGGTGAGCGGTCAGACGATCGTCAACCGCGCGAGCGGCGCCTGCCTCGACGTGCCCGACGAGAGCACGACCGCGGGTCGTCAGCTCGGCACCTGGTCCTGCAACGGAGGCAACCACCAGAAGTGGAGCTTCGTCGCCTAGCTGAGGCGTGAGGGTCGCGCGGTGGGGGGAAACCGCCGCGCGACTCCGCGCCTCGTGCGGGGGCGGGCGGGCCCACCGGGTCCGGCGCCCGCCGACCCCCGCCGTGGAACCCCCGGTCAGCGCGAGCCGACCGGGGGTTCCGTCGTGCCCGGGTGAGGGAGCGAGGCTCCGACCCGCCGGGATCCGGATCGAACGGTGGAGCGAGCGGTCATTCGTCCGCAGCGATCTCGACCACGCGCCCCGCGTCCCCGGCGGGGCGCCAGACGTAGCTCTTGCTCCGTCGGGAGCGCACGAACAGCCCCGCTTCCTCGAGGCCGAGGAGATCGACTCGAGCGGTCTCTCCTGAGATGCGATGGGTGGTGGCGTGCCCGTGCACCGTGAACTCCGACTGCGGATCGCGGAGTGCCGACTCCAATGCGGCGAGCTGGCGAGGATTGAAGTCGTTCGAACGGCGATCGAGCAGGGCTCTCATGTCCCGAAGTTCAGCGCTCTTGCGCTGCAGGTGTCTCTGCAGATCGTCGAGCGCTCGCGTGCAGACGTCGACATGGAAGGTGAGGAAGTACGAGAGATCGCCGTCGTCGTCCTCGGTGAGCAGGTAAGCGCCTGCGTAACGGGCGGGAGCGTTCTTGAGGATCCGGGAGACGGTGAGGTACTCCGTCACCCAGTAGCCCTGCCGGAGCATGCTCCAGTAGAAGAGGATCCGCGCGGTCCGGCCGTTGCCGTCGGCGAAGTAGTGGTCGTAGCCGACCATGAAGTGCAGGACGATCGAGCGGAGCGGAGCGGGAAGATAGGCCGTGTCGCCGTCCTCGCCGTTCGCGAAACGGCAGAGCGCCTGGAGCCGATCGGCGAGCTCGGCGGCCGGCGGCGGCACATGCAGGATCTGGTCGTCGTCGCCGAAGATGCGGACGCGCTCGTCGCTCTCCTGCTGGAGGCGTCCGGCGTCCTCGGGGTCGTCGAGCGTGCCATCGGTCACGATGCGGTGCAGCTCGAGGACGAGCTCCGGGGTGAGCCGCTCCTCGGTCACCTCGCGGATGCGCTCCATGGCGCGATAGTTGTTCAGGATCATGCGCTCGCTCCTCGTAACGGGACGGCGACCGGAGACGAGCATCTCCTTGGCCACGCGGCGCGAGGTGGAGGCGCCCTCCAGCTGACTGGAGGTGATCGCCTCTTCGATGAGGGAGCTGACGACGTACCGGTCTCGATCGCCCTGGGAGACGGCGAGCTCGGGCATCGAGATCGTGCCGCTCGCGCGGGCCGCGATCTCCTCGCACCTCCGGAGGAGGTGATCGGTGAGCGTGTAAGAGAAGGCCTTGCCGCCCTTCGAGAGGAGAGAGACCGTGCGCAGCCCGGACTGACGACGGAGCTTGAGCGCCGCCCAGAATTCCTGGGCGGTGAGGCCGGCGGGAGGGGTCCGGTAGCGGACCTTGTCCCAGGGCAGGTAGGCGCTGTCGTCGAGATCGGCGCCGACCATCGCCGAGAAGATCCGATCTCGCCCTTCGCCGTGCAGGATCGCGGCCCAGTCGGGGGGCGGCATGGGGACCTTCACCGTCACACCCACCTCTCGTTGCTCCAGATTCTGTCACGATCTGGAGCAGATCTGGAGTGGGGCGACGCGGGATGCGGGCGAGCGGCCGGTCAGCGGGTGGCGGTAGTTCCCCGGGGCGTGCGGGTGGCGACCGCGTGGGACAGCAGGGTGGCGGCCACGCCCACGGCGACGCCGATCGCGGTCTCGAGGGCGCGGTCGCGCAGGAGGACGAACTCGTCGGTGTGGTGGGCGAGCTCGACCATCAGGATCGCGAGCGGGGTGATCAGGGCGAGGGTCAGGCCGTAGTTGCGGCCGACGACGAGCTCGGCGAGCATCTGCAGCAGCACGACGACACCGATCGTGGCCAGCGGGGACAGCGGCAGGGCGAGCAGCGCGGCGGCGATCGCGACGCCGATGACGGTGCCGAGCATCCGGTGGCCGGCGCGGACGAGGCGGGCGGTCGCGTCGGCGCCCGAGACCGCCGCGACGGCGGAGACCATCGCCCAGTAGGGGTGGCCGAGGCCGGTCGCGGTGGGGATCGCGCCGGCGATCAGCACGACGGCGCCGAAGCGGAGCATCCCGGCGCGGGTCGTGGAGCGGACGGCGGCGGCGCGGAAGGAGGGTCGCCACGGCGTCGCGGGCAGCAGCCGGGCGCGCGGGGCGGCGATCCCGCTCACTCCGATGAGCAGCGAGAAGGCGGCGGAGGCGGCGGCGAGGGCGAATGCCTCCGGGATCCGCGTCGCCTCGACGGGCACCGACGCGCAGGCGGTGACGGCGAACACCGGGAAGAGCGGGCCGGGCGGGTGCCAGTGCAGGGCGTCGCTGAGATAGGCGGCGCCGGCGGCGGAGAGGGTGACCACCGGGATGATCAGCCAGTCGCGCTGCGGCGACAGGGCGACGGCGCTGCCGATCGTCACCATCGCCACGAGGTAGGCGGCGGCCGAGGCCTGCATCAGCAGGCGCGGGCGGTGGGTGTGCCGGCGGCCGTAGAGCGCGGTGAAGGCGCCGAAGGTGGCGTAGAGGGCGAGGTCGGTGCGGCCGAAGACCCAGAGGAGGAGGAGCGGCACCGCCATCGAGATCCCGGCGCGCAGGGCGACGCGGTGCGCGCCGTCGTGCGGGCCGAAGGCGACGAGCTCGCGGGGGTGCGGCAGGGCGCTGCGGAGGGAGGGGGTGGCGGGCATCGGAGTCCTCGGGTCGGCGGGCGGATCCGAGCGGCAGCGGCCGGAGAGGTCGTTCACGGGTGAACCAGATATACTTTACTCGTGAATCATCTTCTGTCGAGCGACTCGTCGCATCCGGACCACGACGCGGCTCCGGACGCCGTCGACGAGATCCGCGCGGGCTGGCGCCGGCTGCGGCCCGAGCTGGACACCTCGGCGGTCGATGTCGCCGGGCGGCTGATCCGCGCCTCCGCCCTGCTCGTGCGGGCGACCGAGGAGCGGCTCGCCGTCTTCGAGCTGACCCGCGGCGAGTTCGATGTGCTGACGACGCTGCGCCGGCTCGCCGCGCCGCAGTCGCCGACGACGCTGCGGACGATCGGCCTCGCCTCCGCCCCTGCGGTGACGAAGCGGCTGCACGCGCTCGAGCGCCGCGGGCTGGTGCTGCGGACCGCGAACCCGGCGGACGGGCGCGGCGCGCTGATCGCGCTGACCGCCGAGGGGACCGCGCTGGTCGACGCCGCCTTCCCCGAAGTGCTCGAGGTGGAGCGGGAGCTGCTCGCCGCGGTGCCGGACGCGCTCCGCGACGACGCCGCCCGGGGCCTGCGGGCGGTGCTCGCGAGCATCGAGGCGGCGCCCGAGCGGTGACCGCGCCCGCACGCCGCGGCTACCGTGGAGCCATGCGCCTCACGTCCAGCTTCACCGTGGACACGCGGCCGCCGGTGCTGCAGCTGGTCAAGACGGCGGCGGCGACCGTCGTCACCTGGATCATCGCCGCCCTGATCTTCCCCGGGACGCTGCCCGTCTTCGGCGCCATCGCGGCGCTGCTGGTGGTCGCGCCGAGCGTGAACCAGTCGTTCTCGAAGGCGCTCGAGCGCAGCGTCGGCGTGATCATCGGGGTGGTCGTCGGGTCGCTGATCGGGACCGCCTTCGGCGACGACAGCGCGATCGTCCTCGGGGCGATCGTCGCCGCGATCGCCGTGGGCTGGGCGGTGCGGCTGACGCCCGCCTCCGCCGTGCAGATCCCGATCAGCGCGATGCTCGTGCTCTCGGTCGGCTCGGTGACGCCGAACTACGCCGTCGACCGCATCCTCGAGACGCTGATCGGCGCGGCGGTCGGCATCGTCGTCAACGCGCTGATCGTCCCGCCGATCACGCTGGCGCCGGCCGAGCGGGCCGTCGGCGACCTGACCGCGCAGCTCGCCGCGGCTCTGGACGACCTGGCCGACGTGCTCGAGACGAAGGTCGGCCGCGAGCGGCTCAGCGAGCTGCTGATCAACGCGCGGCTGCTGCAGACCATGCAGACCAAGGCGGAGGAGGCCATCGCCACGGGCGAGGAGTCGCTGCGGCTGAACCCCCGCCGCTCAGCGCACCGCGACCGGCTGCTGGCGCTGGACTCCGTCACTCCGCGGCTCGCCCGCATCGTGACGCGCGTCCGCGGCATGACCCGCACGGTGCACGACCTCTACGACCAGGACCTGGTGGGCGAGCCGACGATCGGGGACATCGCGGTGCAGCTGCACCGGGCGGCGCACGACCTGCGGCTGCTTGTGCAGTCCTCGGTCGCGGTGCCGGAGCCGGAGCCGATCACCGACGAGCTGCCGGCGCTCACCGCCCCGCTCGTCATCGTGACCCCGCACCCGGAGCACTGGATCCTGCTGGGGGCGCTCGCCGAGGACCTGCGTCGCATCCGCGAGGAGATCGTGGGCGAGGAGTCCTGAGCGGGCTCCGCGCTCAGCGTGCGGTGGGCGTGTCGAACAGGCCGGGCCCGGAGTCGCCGTCTCCGGCATCGGTGTCGGACTCCTGCAGCGCGGCCGGGTCGGTGGCCTCGGCGTGCTGGGTCTTGCCCTCCGCGATCAGCGAGTCGTCGTCGACGAGGATGCCGGCGAGCTCGGTCACCCGGCCGCGGAGGGCGCCCAGCGGGTCGTCGATCGGGGCGTCCTCCTGCGAGCGGTCGACCTCGTCGTCCGGGAAGCGGCGGAGCTCGGCCTCGTCGCGGTCGGGCTGCGGGGCGCGGGCGTGCTCGACGCAGAGCCGGGCGACCTCCTCCGCGTGGGCGTGCATCACGGAGTGCGAGGCGTCCGGGATCTCCCAGGCGCGCGCGTGCGGGATCGCCTCGGCGACCTCCTCGGCCCACTCCCGCGGGACGAGGCGGTCGAACTCGCCGCGGATGACCAGCGTGGAGGCGCGGATCCGGGGCAGGACGTCCTCGATCCGGTACTGCATCATCTCGGGCAGCACCCGCGAGAACCAGCGCGGGCCGCAGAGCAGGTACGCCGCGGCGGCGAGGACGGCGACCTGCACCGGCTCGCGGACGCTCGACTGGAGGAAGCGCCAGGCGGCGACGGGGATGCGGCGCTCGTGCGGGTTCATCACCGGGCCGAGCAGGACGATCGTGGTGAGCTCGGGGCGGCGCGCGGCGAGCTCCGCGACGACCTGCGTGCCCATCGAGTGGCCGAGGACGACCGGGTCGTCGAGGCCGAGGTCGTCGATGACGGCGCCGACCAGCTCGGCGTAGTCGCCGATGGTCATGTGCCGGGCGTTCGGCGGGTGCGGGACGCCGCCGAAGCCGGGCAGGTCGAGGGCGTGCACGGGGCCGAACTCGTTGAGCGCGGGGGCGAGCCGCTCGAAGTAGGTGGCGGCGACGCCGATGCCCGGGACGAGGACGAAGGTGCGCTCGCCGGTGTGGCCGACGGTGTTGACGCGGGCGTAGACGTCGCGGCGGTGGACGCGGAGGACGGAGACGTCGGTGTTCTTGTAGCGGCGGCGCGGGTCGCGCCGGCGGGAGCGCGTGGTGGAGAAGACGTCGCGCAGGCCGTGGCGGACGCTCGAGGCGAGGGCGCGCAGGGGGCGGCCGGGGTAGGGCACGGGCGCCTCCTCGGGTGTCGCGGCGCAGCGGCCTGGCGGGAACGGGTCGGGGGAGAGCCTAGGCGCTGGCCGATCCGCTCAGATCAGCATGTCCTCGGAGCGGTGGAGGATCAGCCGGGCCGGCCCGATGTGGAGGAGGCCGTTGGTGAGCGGGGCGCAGCGCACGCCCCCGCGGCGCCGCATCGCCTTGAAGGCGCCGGGCGCGAGCGAGACGTCCATCCAGGCGCAGGGGTTGGCCGGGCGGCCGCCCTGGAACTCGATCCGCTCGCCGCCCTGCTCCACCGCGAAGGTGCGGCCGGCGAGCGCGTCGATGTCGGCGCCGCGCACGATGATGTTGCGGCGGGTGTCGGCGGGGTCGAACGCGGCACGGCCGAGCTCCGCCGCGACGTGCTCGAGCGACTCGATCGCGAAGAGGGTGACCGCGGCGGTGCGATGCGCGCGCTGGGCGAAGTAGCGGTCGCCGACGATGCCGAGTCCCGCGCGGATCTCGATCCGCTCGGGCTGCTCGTTGCCCTCGGAGGGGATCGGGCCGTCGGCCGGCCGGCCCTCGAACCGGTGCAGCGGCGAGACGACGAAGCGCACGAGCTCGATCGCGGCGGCCTCCATGACTGCCACGGTACGCGGGCCCGGGCGGGCGCCCGCTCGATTCGCGGCGGGGCTCCCCGATGTGTATAGTCGTACCTCGTTGCGTGCGCCCCCCAAGGCCACGCGATGGACTGCGCCCGTAGCTCAACGGATAGAGCATCTGACTACGGATCAGAAGGTTGGGGGTTCGAATCCCTCCGGGCGCACTCTGGTTGAGACAGAACAGGACGGCCCGCTTCGGCGGGCCGTTCTTGGTTTAACGCCTTATCCAGCCGCTCGCTCGCGATCGCGGCGTTGCGCCTGTGCAGAGGCCGAAGCGGCGTCGGCCGGTGGATCGAGCGAGCGGTCGACGGCCGCGGCGATGCCGCCGAGGTCCGTGGTCGCGCTGAGCTCGTCGACACGGCTGCTCGCGGGACGTCGCGCGCCAGCTCGGGTGCGGGGCGGCGGCGGCGCGAGGGGGAGGGCTAGCGTCGTCGGGGCGGGATCTTGCGCAACTCGGGTTCCGGTCTCGTGCGGTGGACGGTTGCGGCGGGGAGGGTGGCCCTGCATACTCAAAACCATACGATGCAAGGTTTTGGGTGCGACCGCTCGATTCCGCACACTCGATGACGAGAGGGAACGATCATGACGACGTCCAGCGGATCCGCGGCGGGGATGCCCTCGGGCATGACCACCGCGACGGCGACGGTGCGGGGGCACCACGCGTTCTCCGAGCCGACCGAGCCGGCGACGAAGGGCTACGTCTTCTGGCTGCTCGCGGCGCAGCTGATCTTCTTCATCGCGCTGCTCGGGCCGGCGGTCGTCGGAATCGGCCTCAAGATCCAGTCGCTCGTCGAGTCGGGCGAGATCGCGCAGGACGGCGCGACCGGCGCCGCGGCGGTGCTCGGCGGCTTCGGCGCCCTCTTCGCCACGATCGCGAACGTCGTCGTCGGCCGCCTCTCCGACCGCACGACGAGCCGCTTCGGCCGGCGCCGGATCTGGATCGTGACCGGCACGGTGCTGATGACGGTCGCCTTCGCGATCATGGCGCTCGCCCCTACCCTGCTCGTCGCGACCGTCGGCTGGTCGCTCGCCCAGCTCGGCGCGAACATGACGCTCGCCCCCTTCACCGCGACGCTCGCCGACCAGGTACCGAAGTTCCAGCGCGGCAAGATCACCGCGGCGCTCGGCATCGCGCAGAACGTCGGCATCCTCGGCGGCACCTACGTGGCCCAGGCGTTCGCCGGTCAGCTGGTCGTGATGTTCGTCGCCCCGTCGATCCTCGCGATCGTCGCCATGGTCGTCTTCGCGGTCGTGCTGCCCGACAAGCGCCTGCCGCAGGCGCCGCCGCGCGCGACGCTGCGCGACTGGGCCGAGACCTTCTGGGTCAGCCCGGTGAAGAACCCCGACTACGCGCTCGCCTGGTGGTCGCGCTTCCTGATCATCTTCGCGAGCTTCGGCTTCACCACCTTCCGCTTCTTCTACCTCCTCAACCACATCGGCGTGGAGGAGGGGAGCATCCCGGCCGTGATCACCACCAGCGTGCTGATCTACACGGTGACCCTCGTCGGCGCGAGCTACTTCGCCGGCTGGCTCTCCGACCGGATCGGGCGCCGCAAGGTGTTCGTCTGGAGCTCGACCGCGCTCTTCGCGGTCGGCACCTTCGCGCTGATCTTCGTGCAGGACATCGGCGCCTTCTACGTCCTCGAGGCGGTCCTCGGACTCGCCTACGGCATCTACGTCGGCGTCGACCTCGCGCTCGTCGTCGACGTGCTGCCGAACCCCGACGACTCGGGCAAGGACCTCGGCGTCTTCAACATCGCCAACGCGCTGCCGCAGACGCTCGCGCCGCTGGTCGGCGGCATCCTCGTCTACGTCAGCGACCCGACCGGCAACAACTACGGGCTGTGGTTCACGGTCTGCGCACTGGCCGCGGTGGTCGGCGCGCTCGTCATCCTCCCCATCAAGAAAGTCCGATAGGCCTTTCTCAGACGTCCATAGGACAGGCTGGTCGGAGACGACAGTCCTGCCCGCACCACCATCACCAGTGAAAGCGACATCGATCATGACTCTGCCCCTGGCCTCCATCCAGCTCTACACGCTGGCCAAGGAGTTCTCCGAGGACCCGAACGGCTCGCTCGAGAAGCTCGCGGCGATCGGACTGAAGAACGTCGAGGCGTTCGACTTCGTCCGCCGTCCCGCCGAGATCCGCGCCGCGCTCGACGCGAGCGGTCTCGCCTCGCCGACCGGCCACGCTCCGCTGCTCTCCGACGAGCTGTGGACGCCGGACGGCTCCATCCCCACGCCCGCCCCCGAGGTCGTCTTCGAGGCGGCCGCGCAGATCGGCATCCAGACGGTCATCGACCCGTTCGTCTCGGCCGAGCGCTGGCTGACCGAGGACGGCGTGGCGGACATCGCCGACCGCCTGAACAAGGCCGCCGAGGTCGCCGCGACCTTCGGCCTGAAGGTCGGCTACCACAACCACGCGCAGGAGTTCATCGCCTCCTTCGACGGCGAGACCGCCTACGAGCGCTTCGTCGCGACGACCGACGAGCGCGTCGAGATCGAGCTGGACCTGTTCTGGGCGCTGACCGGCGGCCAGGACGGCCCCGCGCTGGTGTCGAAGCTGGGCTCGCGCCTGGTCGCGGTGCACGTCAAGGACGGCATCGCGCCGGCCGAGAACCCGTTCGCCCCCGGCGCCGCGGCCTTCGGCTCGGACACTCTCGACCAGCGCCGCCCGGGCGAGGGCGACGTGCCGCTCGTCGAGGCGCTCAAGGCCGGCGAGGGCGCCATCAAGTACGCCGTCATCGAGTACGACAACGCCCCCGGCGACGTCTTCGCGGACATCCAGGCCAGCTACGACTTCCTCGTGAAGGGCGGGTACGCGGCATGAGCGGGCCCATCGGGATCGGCGTCATCGGCGTCGGCGTCATCAGCGACACCTACCTCGAGAACCTCGCGTCCTTCCCGGACGTCGAGGTGCTCATCGTCGGCGACCTGCTGCTCGACCGGGCGAAGAGCCAGGCCGAGAAGCACGGCGTCCCCGCCTGGGGCTCGGCGGAGGACGTCCTCGCGCACGCCGGCGTGCAGGTCGTCGTCAACCTGACCATCCCCGCCGCGCACGTCGAGGTCTCGGCCGCGGCGATCGCCGCGGGCAAGCACGTCTGGAGCGAGAAGCCGCTGGGCTTGGACCGCGCCGGCACCGCGCAGCTGCTGAAGGACGCCGCCGCCAAGGGGCTGCGCGTCGGCTCGGCGCCGGACACGCTGCTCGGCCCGGGCTTCCAGACCGCGAAGCGCGCGATCGCGGACGGCGTGATCGGCGAGCCGATGTTCGCGTCCACCGTCTTCCAGACGGTCGGACCGGACCTCTGGCACCCGAGCCCGGCGTTCCTCTTCGCGCAGGGCGCGGGCCCGCTGCTGGACATGGGTCCGTACTACTTCACCGGACTCGTCAGCCTGTTCGGACCGGTCCAGCGGGTCGCGGCCCTCGGGCGGAAGAAGCTCGAGGAGCGGGTCATCCGCTCCGGCCCCGACGCGGGGACGACGTTCCCGGTCGAGGTGCCCACCTCGCTGCAGGTGCTGACCTCGTTCGCGGCCGGGCCGCAGGCGTCGAGCCTGCTCAGCTTCGACTCCGCGCTCGAGCGCCACGGCGTCTTCGAGATCCACGGCACGGAGGGGTCGATCGTGATCCCGGACCCGAACCAGTTCGAGGGGCGCACCGCGTACGTGAAGGCCCGCACCTCGATCGCCGACGGCCAGTGGGGCGAGCAGGAGTGGACCGAGATCGAGCAGAAGGGCACGGTCGTCGGCCGCGGCCTCGGACTGCTCGACATGGTCCGCGCGATCGCCGAGGACCGCCCGCACGTGGCCACCGGCGAGCTCGGCTTCCACGTGCTCGACGTGATGCTGTCGGCGCAGGAGTCGGCCGAGAACGGCGAGTTCGTCGCGATCGACAGCACGCTGTCCGCGCCGGTGCCCGCGGTGCCGGTGGACTTCGACCCGTTCGCGCAGACGCTCTGACGCGCTGACGGTCTCGCCGTGGCCCCCGCTCTCCACTCTCGGAGGGCGGGGGCTTCGGCGTGGGTGGGTCTCGCTGCGGTGCTGCGCACAACATCAGCTGAGAGCAACCGGCCTCCTCTGTCAGCCGAGGGACCCCCTTCTCAGCTGATGTTGTGCGCGGCTGCGGCGGCAGAACATCGGCTGGAAGCGCTTGTCATCGCTGATGGGCGATGAGACGGATTCCTGGCTGATGTTCTGCGTCCGCGTCGGACGATGACGACATCGGAGGGGCCGCTGCAGGGCCGCCGTGCTGAGGATGTGGGTCTCGATACGCCGCTGCGCGGCTACTCGACCAGGATGCGGGGGCGCTGCGCGGCTGCTCGACCAGCATGCGGGGGCGCTGCGCGGCTGCTCGACCGGCATGGAGGGGGCGCTGCGCGGCTGCTCGGCCGGCGTGCAGTGCGCGTCAGGGGGGCGGGGGCGTCAGCTCGCGGCGGAGGCGGGCGAGGGTGTCGCGGAGGCGGGTCTTGACGGTGCCGATCGGCAGGCCGAGCTCGGTGGCGATCTCGGCGTGGGTCAGGCCTCGGACGTAGGCGAGGAAGAGCAGGTCGCGGTGCTTCGGCGCGAGACGGCGGATCTCGGCGGCGGCGCGGCTGAACTCGCCGACGATCTCGCCGTGCGACTCCGCCTCGTCGATCTCGCGGAGGTAGCTGTGGATCGCGTACCGGTGGTCGCGCTCGCGGGAGGACTGAGAGGCGCGGACCCGGTCGATCGCGCGGCGGCGGGCGATCACGGCGACGAGGTGCTGCTGCTCCTCCAGGACCGCGTGCCGGCCGGCGGAGCGCCAGAGCTCGAAGTAGGTCTCCTGCGCGACCTCCTCGGCCTGCGCGTGGTCCTGCAGGATGCCGACGGTGATCGAGCGGACGCGGCGCACGGTCCGCTCGTAGAGCCGGCGGAACGCGGCGTGGTCGCCGTCGGCGAGGCCCGGGACGAGGCCCTCCGGAGCGGACAGGGCGTCGGCGGTCACGGAGCGCTCAGCACCCGGCGGACCCCAGGCTGCCTTCGGAGTGCGGACGGAGCTCCTCCGCCAGGCGCTCGAACGCGGCGACTGCCTCGTCGTTGCTGACCCGGCCGGCGTCGACGCCGTCCGCGATGCGGAGGATCTCGAGCTTGCGGTCGGCGCGGGCGGCCGTGTCCAGACCCGCGGTGCCGACGGCGGCGGTGGCCTGGACGCGGGCCACGATGGTGCGCACCTGCCAGCGGCGACTGTTGAACGACATCCTTGCGACCTCCTCGATCGACCCCGTGCATCATTCGGAGCCGCGGCTCTGTCCGATGGGTGTCGGGGAGGAGGAGGGAGTCAGGGCAGCTGGTCCTCGAGGTGGAAGACCTCGGTCAGCTGCAGGAAACCGGTGTCGGGGGCGCCGTCGAGCTCGACGAAGAACTCGGCCATCTCGGCCTGCCAGCGGGCGTTGACCTCGGTGGCGGCCATCCCGGCGCGGGCGGCGTCGAGGGACGGGGTCTCGAAGTAGCCGATCAGCAGGCCGTCGGGGCGGAGGAAGAGGGAGTAGTTGTTCCAGCCGGTGGCCTTCAGGGCGGCGGCCATGTCGGGCCAGATGGCCGCGTGGCGGCGGGTGTACTCGGGGATGCGCTCCGGTCGCACCTGGAGCTGGAAGCAGACACGCTGCATGGGGTGGGGCCTTTCGGTGGGGGATCTCGATACGCGCCCTGCGGGCGCTACTCGATCGGCATGGAACATGCTGGTCCAGCAAGAAACATGCTGGTCGAGCAGCCGCGGAGCGGCGTATCGAGACCCACCGTTTCAGGGACGGTGGATCTCGATACGCGCCCTGCGGGCGCTACTCGATCAGCATGGATGGCGTCGCCCTGCGGGCGCTACTCGATCAGCATGGCGCGATCAGTAGGACTGCGACGGGTCAGAAGTCGAAGTCGGCGATGTTGTCGGCGGTGAAGGTGAACGGGTCGCCCAGGAGGACGGTGCCGTCGGCGTCGACGGTGAAGGAGCCGAGGTCGCCGGCCTCGAAGGTGTCGCCCTCGGCGCCGGTGATGTCGCCGTCGATCAGGGCCTTCGAGGCGTAGGCGGCGAGGTAGCCGAGGTCTCCCGGGTTCCACAGCGCGAACGCGGTGACGGTGCCGTCCTCGACGAACTCGCGCATCTGGTTCGGCGTGCCGAGACCGGTCAGCGCGACCTTGCCCTTGAAGTCCGAGGTGGAGAGGTAGCGGGCGGCGGCGGCGATGCCGACCGTCGTGGGCGAGATGATGCCCTTGAGGTCGGGGTGGGTCTGCAGGAGGGCCGCGGTCTTGTCGAACGAGGTCTGGTCGTCGTCGTCGCCGTAGACGGTGTCGACGAGCGTGACGTCCGGGTGGTTCGCGGTGAGCTCCTCCTCCATCAGCTCGATCCAGGCGTTCTGGTTCGTGGCGTTCGCGGAGGCGGAGAGGATCGCGACCTCGCCGCTGTCGCCGATCTGCTCGGTGATCAGGTCGACCTGCGCCTTGGCGATGCCCTCGGCGGTGGCCTGGTTGATGTAGAGGTCGCGGCAGTCGGCGTTGGTGTCGGAGTCGAAGGTGACGACCTTGGTGCCGTTGTCGCGCGCCTCGTTCAGCGCGTCGCAGATCGCCTTCGGGTCGTTCGCCGAGACGACGATCGCTCCGGCGCCCTGCTGGGTGAGCGTGTTGATGTAGGAGACCTGCGCGTCGGGGGAGGCCTCGGCGGGGCCGACCTCGGCGTACGTGCCGCCGAACTCCTCGATGGCCTTCTCGCCTCCGGCGTCGGAGGTGTCGAAGTAGGCGTTGCCGAGGTTCTTCGGCAGGAAGGTGATCGAGTAGTCGCCGGAGCCGGCGTCGCCACCGGAGTCGCCGCCGGTGTCGCCGTCGGAGGCGGAGCAGCCGGTCGCGACGAGCGCGACCGAGACGGCCAGTGCGGTGAGGGTGCCGAGGCGGCGCCCACGGGAGGAGAACATCATCGTCTGCCTTTCGTCGAGGTGCTGTGGGGGTGGTGCGGGGTGGTGCGGGTGCTGTGCCGGTGATGCGGGATCAGGGGCGTCTCCTGCCCGAGCGCCGCAGTCGCGACAGCCAGGCCAGGAAGCTGGTGGACACCACCGAGAGCACGAGCAGCACTCCGGTGATGATGTTGATGACGTCGGAGGTGACGTTCGCGAGGCGCAGGGCCGAGGCGATCACGCCGATCAGGATCACGCCGGCGATCACGCCGTGCAGGGCGCCGCGGCCGCCGAAGATCGACACGCCGCCCAGCAGGACGGCCGCGATCACCTGCAGCTCGAGCCCGGTCGCGTTGTCGCCGCGGGCGGAGCCGTAGCGGAGCGTGTAGTAGATGCCGGCCAGCGCGGAGACGGCGCCGGAGACCACGAACAGGATGAACTTGGTGCGGTTCACGTTCACGCCGGAGAAGATCGCCGCCTCGTCGTTCAGGCCGATGGCGAAGACGCCGCGGCCGAAGCGGGTGGAGTGCAGCACCACCGCGAAGACGATCGCCAGGATCGCGAACGGCAGCACCACCAGCGGCACCGGGCCGACGAGCTTCGCCTTCGCGAGGTCGGTCCAGAACTCGGGGAAGTCGGTGACCGCGGTGGTGCCGAGCAGTCCGACCGCGAGCCCGCGGTAGAGGGCGAGCGTGCCGATCGTGACGGCGAGCGAGGGCAGCCCGACGACGGTGACCAGGAAGCCGTTCAGCGCTCCGCCGACGGCGCCCGCCACGATCGCGATCAGCGCGGCGACCTCGAACGGCACTCCGGCCTGGTGCAGCGTGCCGGTGAGCACGCTCGCCAGCCCGACGGTGGAGGCGACCGACAGGTCGATCTCGCCGGTGATGATGATCAGCGTCATCGGCAGCGCGATCAGCAGCGTCGGCGCGATGTCGAGGAAGAGGTAGGTGATGGTGATCGGCTTGTCGAAGCTCTTCACCGAGGCGGAGGCGACGACGATCACGAGGATCAGCAGCACGACGATCGCCGTCTCGCGGCTGAACAGGACGCGCTGCCAGGCCGGCCGGGCGTAGTCGCGGTACTCGCGCGCGGTGCGCACGGCGGTGGTGTCGGTGACGAGGCTCATCAGGAGTCGTCCCTCTCTTCGAGGAGCTTGCGGGACTGTCGGAGGGAGAGCACGCGGTCGAGCACGATCGCGCCGATGATCAGCACGCCGACCACCGCCCGCTGCCAGAAGTCGGGCACGCCCAGGATCGGCAGGGCCCGGTTGATGGTGAGCAGCAGCACCGCGCCGATCGCCGCGCCCCAGACCGTGCCGGAGCCGCCGAAGATCGCGACGCCGCCGATCACCGCGGCGCCGACCGCGTCGAGCTCGTAGCCGGAGCCGGCCTGCGAGTTGACGGTGCCGTAGCGCGCGGCGTACAGCACGCCGGCCAGGCCGGTCAGCGCGCCGGACACGACGAAGGCGACCAGGATGCGCCGGGTGACGGGCAGGCCGTAGAGCCGCGCCGCGTCCGGGTCGGAGCCGATCGCGTAGAACTCGCGGCCGGCGCGCTGGTTGCGCAGGTACCAGCCCGCGGCGACCAGCACGACGAGGGCGATGATCGTGAGGTACTGGATGGTGAGGAACTGCCCGGTGCCCAGGGCGAGGAAGTCCTTGGGCATGTCGGACGCGTTGATCCGGTCGCTGCCCGTCCAGGCGACGTTGATGCCGCGGTAGGCGTAGAGCGTGCCGAGGGTGATCACCAGCGCGGGGACCTTCGCGAACGCGACGAGCGCGCCGTTGATCAGCCCGAGCAGTCCGCCGAAGACGATGCCGGCGGCGAAGACCGCGAGGATCGGGATCCCCGGCACGTCCAGGAACAGCCGGCCGGTGAGGTAGGCGGTCAGCCCCAGGATCGAGCCGACCGAGAGGTCGACCGAGCGGGTGATGACGACGATGGCCTGGCCGACCGCGATCAGGATCAGGATCGACGGGGTCAGCAGCAGGTCGCGCCAGCCGTCGGGGGAGAAGAGGAAGGTCGGGTTCTTCGCGGTCGTCGCGATGACGACGAGGACCAGCGCGAGCAGGATGCCCGTCTCGCGGGCCCGGACGAAGGAGCCGAAGCCGGAGGCGAAGGCGTTGGGCTTGGCGGCGGGCACACGCTTCTGCGTCGGTGCCTGGGCGGTGCTCATGCGGCTGCTCCTCTGGTGGCGGCGAGCATCACGGTCTCGCTGGTGGCCTCGGCGCGGTCGAGCTCGGCGGTGATCCGCCCCTCGCGCATCACCAGGACGCGGTCGGCCATGCCGAGCACCTCGGGCAGCTCGGACGAGATCATCAGGATCCCCATCCCCTCCCCGGCGAGCTGCGAGAGCAGCCGGTGCACCTCGGACTTGGTGCCGACGTCGATGCCGCGGGTCGGCTCGTCGATGATCAGGACCCTCGGGTTCGTGGCGAGCCACTTGCCCAGCACGACCTTCTGCTGGTTGCCGCCCGAGAGCGTGCCGGCGACGGTGTCGAGCGCGTCGGTCTTGACCTCGAGGCGCGCGGCCCAGTCGCGCGCGGCGGTGTTCTCGCGGCGGCCGGTGATCAGGCCGCCCTTGGAGAGCGACTTCTGGATCGCCATCGTGATGTTGCGCGAGACGGAGGAGTCGAGCACGAGGCCCTGCTTGCGGCGGTCCTCGGGGACGAGCGCCAGCCCGGCGCGCATCGCGGCCGAGGGGCTGCCCGCCGGGATCCGGCCGCCGACGAGGGTGACGGAGCCGGAGTCGTAGGGGTCGACGCCGAAGACGGCGCGGGCCACCTCGCTGCGGCCGGCACCGACGAGGCCGGCCAGGCCGACGATCTCGCCGGCGCGGACGGTGAAGGAGATGTCGTGGAAGACGCCGGCCGAGGTGAGGCCGCTCACCTCGAGCAGGACGTCGGTGATCTCGGTCGCCTGCTTGGGGAAGAGCTCGGTGATGTCGCGGCCGACCATCTCGCGGACGATGCCGTCGACGGTGGCGTCCTCGGTGGCGGTGGTGGAGATGTAGGCGCCGTCGCGCATCACGGTGATGGTGTCGCAGAGCGAGAAGACCTCGTCGAAGCGGTGCGAGATGAAGATCAGCGCGCGGCCCTCGTCGCGGAGCGACCGGGCGACGGTGAAGAGGCGCTCGACCTCGACGCCGGAGAGCGCGGCGGTCGGCTCGTCCATCACGAGGACCTTCGCGTCGAGCGAGATGGCCTTGGCGATCTCGATGATCTGCTGGTCGGCGATGGAGAGGCCCTCGGCGGGGCGGTCGGGGTCGATCCGGACGCCGAGGCGCTCGAAGAGGCCGACGACCTCGGTGCGCATCGCCTTGCGGTCGATGCGGCCGAGGCGACCGCGGGGCTGGCGGCCCATGAAGATGTTCTCGGTGACGCTGAGATCGGGGAAGAGCGTCGGCTCCTGGTAGATCACGGCGATGCCCGCGGCCTTCGACTGCGCGGTCGAGGAGAAGTCGACCGGCTCGCCGTCGAGGAGGAACTCGCCCGCGTCGCGCTGGTGCACTCCGGCGATGATCTTGACGAGCGTCGACTTGCCGGCGCCGTTCTCGCCGACCAGCGCGTGGATCGACCCGCGGTGCACGGCGATGGTGCCCGAGCGCAGCGCGACGACGGCGCCGAACGCCTTGACCACGCGGGCGAGCTCGAGTGCGGGTGGCGGATCTGATGCCACGGGTGGTACCTCCTCATCGAGGGGAATCGCGGTCAGGTCCCGGCTTCGGATGAAGAGGACCTGAATCGATTCATCCAGCTTCATCGCTACTATAGGGACGCTGAGCCGGAGCGGTCAACGCGAGATGCGGCTCGGCGTCCCAGGGGAGGCGATGTGGCGCGAGTGAGCATCCGCGACGTCGCCCTGCGCGCCGGCGTCTCGGTCGGCACGGTCTCCAACGTGCTCAACCGGCCGGACGAGGTCTCCGACGACTCGCTCGCCCGGGTGAACGCCGCCGTCGAGTCGCTCGGCTACGTGCGCAACGACGCGGCGCGGAAGCTCCGCAACGGCGTGAGCTCGACCGTCGGCTTCGTGGTGCTCGACGGGCAGAACCCGTTCTTCAACGACGTGGTCCGCGGCGCGGAGGACGAGGCGTCGCGCCACCAGATCGCCGTGCTCTACGGCAACACCGACGAGGACCCGTCGCGCGAGCGGCAGTACCTCGACCTGTTCGAGGAGCAGCAGGTGCGCGGCGTGCTGATCGCGCCGTACGGCGACATCTCGCAGCGGCTGGAGAAGCTGCGCGGGCGCGGGGTGCCGGTCGTGCTGGTCGACCGCTTCAGCGGGGACGGCCGCTACAGCTCGGTCTCGGTCGACAGCGTGGCCGGCGGGCGGATGGCGGCCGAGCACCTGATCGCGACCGGGCGGCGCCGGCTCGCCTTCGTGGGCGGGCCGTTCGAGATCCGCCAGGTCACCGACCGGCTGGCGGGCGCGCGGGTCGCGGTCGAGAACAGCGATGCGTCGGTCGATCTCGAGGTCGTGGCGACCACGGCGCTGACCGTCGCGCAGGGGGTCGCCGCCGGGATGCGGATCCTGGCCCGCCCGCGGCGCGACCGCCCCGACGCGCTCTTCGCGGCCAACGACCTGGTCGCGCTCGGACTGCTGCAGGCGCTCGCCGTGGACGGGCGGATGCTGGTGCCGGACGAGATCGCGCTGATCGGCTTCGACGACATCTCCTTCGCCGCGGCCGCCGCCGTGCCGCTGTCCTCGATGCGGCAGCCGAGCTCGGTGATCGGGCGGACCGCGCTGCGCGTGCTGCTCGAGGAGGCAGCGGACCCGGAGCTGATCCCGCGGCAGACGGTGTTCCTGCCGGAGCTGGTCGCGCGGGCGTCGACGCGGGCGCGGCGCTGAGGCGGCGGCTGCGGATCGGCCTCCCGCTAGCGTGGACGGGATCGTCGACCGGATCCGAAGGAGCATCTCGATGACCGCAGCACGCCAGGACACCGTCAGCGCCGCCACCGTGCGGCACCTCCCGTGGGCCGCGCCCGCGCGGGAGCCCGCGATGAGCACCGCGGTCGACCGCCACGACCGGTGGCGGCTGACCAGCCGCTCGGTGCTGCGCGAGGGCCGGCCCTTCGTCCCGGTCTCCGGGGAGCTGCACTACAGCCGCGTGCCGCGCGCGCGGTGGGAGGAGCGGCTGCGGTTGATGCGCGCGAGCGGGGTGACGGTCGTGGCGTTCTACGTGATCTGGATCCACCACGAGGAGGCGCGCGGAGAGCGCCGCTTCGACGGGGACCTCGACGTCGGCGCGTTCGTCGACCTCTGCGCCGAGGTCGGCTTGGACGTCGTGCTGCGGGTGGGGCCGTGGTGCCACGGCGAGGTCCGCAACGGCGGGTTCCCGGACTGGGTGCAGGCCGCCGAGGTGGAGCACCGGACCGACGACCCGGGGTACCTCGCGCTCGTCCGGGACTGGTTCGGCGCGCTCGGCGGGCAGCTGGCGTCGCGGTGCGGACCGGGCAGCAACGTGGTCGCGATCCAGATCGAGAACGAGATCTACGACCAGCCCGAGCACATCCGGACGCTGAAGGGCCTGGCCCGGGAGGCGGGGCTGACGGCGCCGATCTGGACATCGACGGGCTGGGGCGGCGCCGACCTGCCGCTGGACGAGGTGCTGCCGCTGTTCGGCGGCTACGCGGACGGCTTCTGGGTCGAGTCCGACTCGCCGTGGGACTCGACGTTCCGCGACCACTTCTTCTTCAGCCACCAGTGGGACGACCCGGGGATCGGCGCCGACGTCCGCGGCGCGACGACGGACGCGGTGACGCCCCGCGCCCCCTCGCTCGACTACCCGCCGGCGACCTGCGAGCTCGGCGGCGGCATGGCCACCGCCTACCACCGGCGCCCGGCGGTGCAGCCGCTCGACATCGCGGCGGTCGCGCACACCAAGATCGGCAACGGCTCGGCCTGGCAGGGCTACTACATGTACGCCGGCGGCATGAACCCGCGCAGCGCCGTCGCCGACGGGCTGCAGGAGTCGCAGGCGACCGGCTACCCGAACGACCTGCCGCGGTTCGACTACGACTTCCGCGCGCCGATCGGAGCGAGCGGCCGGCCGTCGCCGACCCTCGCGCTGCTGCGGCGCCAGCACGCCTTCCTCGAGGCCTTCGGCGAGCGGCTCGCGCAGATGCCGTCGACGCTGCCGGACGAGCTGCCGGTCGACCAGCAGGACACGGACACGCTGCGCTGGGCGCTGCGGAGCGACGGGTCGAGCGGCTTCGTGTTCGTCACCTGGCACCAGCCGCACGAGCCGCTGCCGGAGCACCCCGGCGTGGTGCTCGAGGTCGGCCTCGACGACGAGGTCGTGCGCTTCCCCTCCGTCAGCACGCCCGTGCCGGCGGGGACGCTGGCGGTCTGGCCGGTGCGGCTGACGGTCGGCGGGGTCCGGCTGGACTGGGCGACCGCGACGCCGCTGACGCTCCTCGACGGGGCGGAGCCGACGCTGGTCCTGGTGGCGGCCGCGGGCGTCGTCGCCGAGCTGGCCTTCACCGAGGGCACGCGGCTGGAGGTCGACGGGGAGCGGCGGGACGGCGCGCTCCTCCGCCTCGACGTCGTCGAGCCGGTGCTGGTGCGGGCGCAGGGCGACGGGGGTGCGTGCTCGGTGCTGATCCTGTCCGCGGAGGCGGGCGAGGAGGCGTCGGTGCTCGTCGACGCCGGCTCGCGTCGTCTCGTCCTCTCGGAGGACCCCGTGTGGCTCGACGGAGCGGGGCGGATCGCGGGTGACGTCCGGGCGGGGAGTCGCCTGCCGCGCGTCTACGACCCGGAGGGGCAGCGCTTCGTCCCGGTCGCCGGATCGGCGGCGTCGATGCGGCCGGAGACGGAGGCGGCCGAGGCGCCCCTGCTCCGCGCGAGCGACGCCGTGCCGGTGTCCTACGGGGAGTCCGCGGGGCGCGCCTCCGCACCCCGGGACGCCGACTTCGCCGCCGCGGCCGCGCACCGGCTCGAGCTGCCGGAGACCGATCCGGCGGCGCAGCGGCGCGAGCTCGAGATCCACTGGGCCGGCGACGTCGCCCGGATCCTCGTTGGCGGCGAGGTCGTCGCCGATCAGTTCTGGGACGGCGGACCGTGGGTGCTCGACCTGGACGCGCTGAACGCGGGCTCCGGGGACGTCGTCCTGGAGATCCTGCCGATGTCGCCCGACGCGCGGATCGGCCTGACCGGGAGCGCCGAGGAGCGCCGGCGCCGGGACGCTTCTCCTCTTCTCGAGCTCGGCCCGGTCGTCCTGGCGCACTGGTACCGCTGGACCGAGGACTGACCGGCGCCCAGGTGGCGTGCACGCCCGGAATCTAGGGTGGGCGGATGACCTCCTGGAGCGCCGCAGACATCCCCGACCAGACCGGCAGGACGTTCGTCGTCACCGGCGCGAACAGCGGACTGGGGGAGGCGACCGCGCGGGCGCTCGCCGAGCACGGCGCCCGCGTGGTCCTCGCCTGCCGGACCGTCGAGAAGGGCGAGCGGGCGGCGGAGCGCATGGGCGGCGATGTCGTCGTCCGGCGGCTCGACCTCGCCGACCTCTCCTCGGTGCGCGAGTTCGCCGAGGCGACCGGGCCGATCGACGTGCTGGTCAACAACGCCGGCATCATGGCGGTGCCGGAGGGGCGCACCGCGGACGGCTTCGAGCTGCAGTTCGGCACGAACTTCCTCGGGCCGTTCGCGCTGACCGGGCTGCTGCTGCCGCGGATCGCGGACCGCGTCGTGTCGCTCTCGAGCCTCGCCCACCGCTTCGGCACGCTCGACTTCGACGACCTCAACTGGGAGCGCCGCCGCTACAGCCCGTGGCCGGCCTACGGGCAGTCCAAGCTGGCCGACCTGGTCTTCGCGTTCGAGCTGCACCGGCGCCTGCGCCGGGCCGGGTCGAGCGTCGGCTCGATGGCCGCGCACCCCGGCATGTCGGTCACCGAGCTGCACACGCACACCGGCGACGGGCAGGGCGCGATCATGGGCGCCCTGATGCGCACGGTCGGGCAGAGCGGTGACGACGGCGCGCTGCCGACGCTGCTCGCGGCGACCTCGCCCGACGCGCGCTCCGGCGCCTACTACGGACCGGGCGGCCTCGGCGAGGTCCGCGGGGCGCCGCGCCAGGTGAACCCGAACCGCGCCGCCCGCGACCGGGACGCCGCGCGCCGGCTCTGGGACCGCGCCGTCGAGCTGACCGGGGTGTCGCCGCTCGACGCGAGCTGAACGGGACCGCTCCCCGAGGACACTCGCTCCCGCCCGATCCCGGCTCCTCCGTACACTGGCGAGCGCGCGGGAAGCCGCCGCCGGACCCCGAGGAGCACCGTGGCAGCACGACGAACGACCGCCGCCGCGACGCTGCACGACGTCGCCCGGGCGGCGGGGGTGTCCCTGGCCACCGCCTCGCGCGTGCTCAACGGCAGCGCGCGCAAGGTGCAGGGCGAGTACCGCGAGCGAGTCGAGGCGGCCGCGGCCGAACTGGGCTACTCCGCGAACCCGGCGGCGCAGGCCGTCGCGCGCGGGACCACCTCGACGATCGCGCTGCTCGTCAGCGACATCACCGACCCCTACTTCTCGGGCATCGCCTCCGGAGTGATCGCCGCCGCCGACGCGTCGCGGCTGGACGTGCGGATCGCCGTCACCGACCGCGACCCGGACAAGGAGCTCGGCCTGGTCCGCTCGCTGCGCGGTGGGCGGCCGCGGGCGATCGTCCTGGCCGGCAGCCGCTTCGCCGCCGACCGGCACCGCGACGCGCTGATCGCCGAGCTGCAGGCCTACGAGGCGTCCGGCGGTCGGGTCGCGATGATCAGCCAGGGCGGGCTGCCGTTCCCCTCGGTGCAGGTGGACAACCGCGCCGGAGCGCGTGCGCTCGCGGCGGCGCTCGCCGAGGCCGGCTACCGGCGCTGCGCGATCGTGCGCGGTCCGGAGGCAGTGCTGACGTCGTCCGACCGGGTCGCGGGGTTCCTCGAGGGGCTGGCGGCGGCGGGGGTGAGCGTCGATCCGAGTCTGATCGTCGAGGCGCCGCTCACCCGGGACGGCGCGTTCGACGCGGCGGCCGCGCTGCTGGCCGAGCGCGCCGGCGACATCGACCTCGTCTTCGCGGTGACCGACCTGATGGCCGTCGGCGTCGCCTCCGCGATGCGCGCGGCCGGAGTCGAGCCCGGCACGGGCATGGGCGTCGCGGGCTTCGATGATGCCCCGATCGCGGAGGACGTGCACCCGGGGCTGACCACGGTCGCCGTGCCGCTGGCCGCGCTCGGCGAGCGCGCCGTCGCCGCGGCCCTCGGCGACGAGGCCGACGGGGCCTCCGTCGAGCTGCCCACCCGCGTCGTCCTGCGCGCGAGCACCCCGCCGCGGGCCGCGCCGCCCGCGTAGCGCGCGTCGTGCTGGTCGAGTAGCCCTGCAGGGGCGTATCGAGACCCGCCTTCCCCTGAAGGGCAGGTCTGCAGACGCCTGTTCTGACGGTGGTGGATCTCGATACGCCCGCTGCGCGGGCTACTCGATCAGCATGGGGCGCGCGCGAGCCGCATCGCCGGAAGGAGCGGCGCAGCCGGCACATGCTGGTCGAGCAGCGCGCAGCGCGTATCGAGACCCGGTCGCCACCGTTGCTCCGCTGGATGGGAAAGCGCTTGCCCACAGCACCGGTCCGCGGCTAGCATCAGGAAAACGCTTCCCCTCCTTCGAAAGGCGCACCGTGTCAGAGTCGACCACCCCCACCCTCGGGATCATCCTGAACGGCGCCTCCGGCCGGATGGGCTACCGCCAGCACCTCGTCCGCTCGATCCTGGCGATCCGCGAGCAGGGCGGCGTGCTGCTCTCCGACGGCACCCGCGTGCAGGTCGAGCCGCTGCTGGTCGGGCGCTCCGAGGCGAAGCTCGCCGAGCTCGCCGGCAAGCACGGCCTGACGAACTGGACCACCGACCTCGACGCCGCGCTCGCCGACCCGAAGTGGCAGGTCTACGCCGACTTCCTCGTGACGAAGGCGCGCGTCCCCGCGATCAAGAAGGCGATCGCCGCCGGCAAGCACATCTACACCGAGAAGCCCACCGCGGAGTCCTACGCCGAGGCGCTCGAGATCGCCGAGCTGGCCAAGGAGGCCGGCATCAAGAACGGCGTCGTGCACGACAAGCTCTACCTGCCGGGCCTCCAGAAGCTCAAGCGCCTGATCGACTCCGGCTTCTTCGGCCGCATCCTCAGCGTCCGCGGCGAGTTCGGCTACTGGGTCTTCGAGGGCGACTGGCAGGCCGCCCAGCGCCCGAGCTGGAACTATCGCAGCGAGGACGGCGGCGGCATCATCGTCGACATGTTCCCGCACTGGAACTACGTGCTCGAGAACCTCTTCGGACCGATCGAGGGCGTCTACGCCAAGGCGACCACCCACATCGAGACCCGGGTCGACGAGAACGGCGCGCCCTACACGGCGACGGCCGACGACGCGGCCTACGCGATCTTCGATCTCGCCGGCGGCATCACCGCGCAGCTCAACTCCTCCTGGGCCGTGCGGGTCGACCGCAAGGAGCTCGTCGAGTTCCAGGTCGACGGCACGCTCGGCTCGGCCGTGGTCGGCCTGTTCGGCGCCAAGATCCAGCCGCGCGTCGCCACGCCCAAGCCCACCTGGAACCCCGACCTGCCCGAGACGCACGACTACGCCGAGGACTGGCAGGAGCTGCCCGTCAACGACGTGTTCGAGAACGGCTTCAAGACCCAGTGGGAGCAGTTCATCCGCCACGTGGTCGAGGACGCCCCGCACGAGTACGACTTCTTCGCCGGCGCCCGCGGCGTGCGCCTGGCCGAACTGGGCCTGGAGTCCTCCCGCGAGGGGCGCCGCATCGACGTCGCCGCGCTCGACGCCGCCGCCGACGCCGAGGTGCTCGTGCAGGCGGGCGCCGTCCAGTGAGCGGGCTGACCCTCCTCGGCGCCGACGGCGCGACCCGCTCCATCGAGCTGCTCCCGGCGCCCGCGCACACGAGGCCTACCGCCCCGCTGCGCTCGCGCACCGCCTACGCCGCCGCGCACGTCGTGCCGCTCGTGCACGGCGAGAACCGCCCCGGCCACCCGGCTCAGATCGACTGGGACGCCACGCTCGGCTTCCGCCACCACGTCTGGTCCTGGGGCCTGGGCGTCGCCGACGCGATGGACACCGCGCAG
Source organism: Rathayibacter sp. PhB151 (assembly GCF_004366415.1). Classification (NCBI taxonomy): domain Bacteria; kingdom Bacillati; phylum Actinomycetota; class Actinomycetes; order Micrococcales; family Microbacteriaceae; genus Rathayibacter; species Rathayibacter sp. PhB151. The sequence continues at coordinate 262,107 of NZ_SOEN01000008.1, forward strand.
CGCAACATGGGCCTGGACTGGAGCGCGACCCAGGAGCTGATCCGCCGCAGCGCCGCCGAGGCCGCGACGGTCGGCGGGGCACTCGTGGTCGGGATCAACACCGACCAGCTCACCGACGACGTCGTCCCGCTCGACACCGTCATCGACGCCTACGTCGAGCAGCTCGCCTTCGCCGAGGACGCAGGGGCGGAGGTCGTGCTGATGGCCAGCCGTCACCTCGCCCGCGCCGCGGAGACCGCCGCCGACTACGAGCGCGTCTACGCCGCCGTGCTCGCCCGCGCCACGAAGCCGGTCGTCCTGCACTGGCTCGGCACCGCCTTCGACGGCGTGCTCGAGGGCTACTTCGGCGCGGCCGACCCGGTCGACGCCTTCCCGGTCGTGCAGCGGATCATCGAGGACAACCTCGACTCGGTGCGCGGCATCAAGATGTCGCTCCTGGACGCGGACGCGGAGATCGCGCTGCGCTCGCGGCTGCCCGAGGGCGCGACGCTCTTCACCGGCGACGACTTCAACTACGTCGGCCTGATCGAGGGCGCCCCCGACGCCGACGGCACGCCGCGCTGGTCGGACGCGCTGCTCGGCGCCTTCGCCGCGCTGGCGCCGAGCGCCTCCGCCGCGATCCAGGCGCTGGACGCGGGCGACACCGCCGAGTACCGCCGCGTGCTCGGCCCGACCGAGGCGCTCTCGCGTCAGGTCTTCGCCGCGCCGACGCAGTACTACAAGACCGGAGTCGCCTTCCTGTCCTGGCTGAACGGCCACCAGCCGGCCTTCTCGATGGTGGGCGGGCTGCACTCCGCGCGCTCGCTGCCGCACCTGTCCGAGATCGTCCGGCTCGCGAACGCGTCCGGCGCGCTGGAGCGGCCGGAGCTCGCGGCCGACCGCTGGACCGGGCTGCTCGCGTTGAACGGGGTCGACGTGACCCGCGGCGTCGAGGCGCTGCACCTGGTCGAGGCGGTCACCGCGTGAGCGCCGACCCGCGACTCTCGCTCAACCAGGCGACCATCAAGCACGCCTCGCTCGCCGAGGCGCTCGACACCACGGTCGCCGCGGGCATGAGCGCGATCGGCCTCTGGCGCGAGCCGGTCGCCGAGGTCGGGCTGGCGGAGGCCGCGCGCCTCGTCGCCGACTCCGGCCTGCGCGTCTCCTCCCTCTGCCGCGGCGGCTTCTTCACCGCGCCCGAGGGTCCGGAGCGGCGGGCGGCGATCGACGAGAACCGCCGCGCGATCGAGGAGACCGCCGCGCTCGGCGCCCCCGCGCTCGTGCTCGTCGCCGGCGGGCTGCCGGCCGGCTCGCGCGATGTGATCGGCGCCCGGGCCCGCGTGCAGGAGGCGCTGGCCGAGCTGGCCGACGACGCCGCGGCAGCGGGCGTGCAGCTCGCGATCGAGCCGCTGCACCCGATGTACGCCTCGGACCGCGCCGTCGTCTCGACGCTCGGCCAGGCCCTCGACCTCGCCGCGCCGTTCGACGCGGCCGCGGTCGGCGTGGTCGTCGACACCTTCCACGTCTGGTGGGACCCGCAGGTCCTCGCGCAGATCGCCCGCGCCGGAGCGGAGGGCCGGATCGCGAGCTACCAGGTCTGCGACTGGGCGACCCCGCTGCCGGTCGACGTGCTGCTCGCCCGCCGCTACCCGGGCGAGGGCGTCATCGACTTCGCATCGCTCACCCGCGCGGTCATCGAGGCGGGCTACGCCGGCGACGTCGAGGTCGAGATCTTCCACCAGGAGGTCTGGGACACGGCGTACCCCGAGGTGGCGGAGCGCGTCGTCGCGACCTTCGCCGAGACGGTGTCGCCGCACCTCTGAGCGGCGCACCCCTGAACTCCCGGTCCGCCGTCGCTGGAGGGTGAGCGGCGGACCGGGCTTCTTCTTCTCGAGGACCAGTGAGCTCTCTAGAGGCCTAGCGAGCTCAGCTCCACGGCAGATCCAGCGCGTCGAACGTCGACTCGCGGCGCAGCGCCTCCTGCAGGGCGTGCTCGACGCCGTCGACGACGCGGTGGCGTCCCTCGACGTCCTGCACCTCGCGCCAGGCGTCCGCGGGCAGCGCGCGCGGCGACGGAGCCGCCATCACCGCCTCGAGCAGGCGGAGGAAGCCTCCGGTGCGCTCGATCCCGGCGTGCAGCGGAGTGCCCAGCTCGCGGGCGGCGAGCAGCCCCTCGAACGGCGTGATCCGGTCGAACTGCAGCGTGCGCGGCGGCAGGTCCTCGCGCACGAGCTGCACCACGTCGAGCGTGTAGTAGAACCGCAGCGTCCCGCCGGTGCCGACGATCTCGACGGAGGGCTCCTCCGGCCGTTCGGCGCAGAGGGTGACCGCGGTCGTGACCCGCAGGCCGTCGGCCAGGGTCAGCACGGCGACCGAGGTGTCGTCCGCCTCGATGTCGTTCGCGCGGCGCAGGTCCAGCCGCACGTCGACGACGTCCTCGAGCCGGTCGGCGCCGGCGATCGCGAGGGCGGTGGCGGTCGCGTGCGAGAAGGGGTTGGTCAGGACGCCGTCGGCGACGACCGCGCCGTCGAGCGTGCGGCGGCCGGCCCAGGGGGAGCGCGACCAGTAGCGGTCGTCGCGGACCCAGACTCCGGAGGCGCCGTAGCGGACGACGTCGCCGATCTCGCCGTCGGCCACGGCCGCGCGGATCGCCGGGATCGCGGAGGAGCCGAGGCTCTGGAAGCCGACCTGCACGAGCGAGCCGGTCGCCGCGGCGCGCTCCGTGATGGCGGTGAACTCGGCGAGCGAGGCGGCCGGCGGCTTCTCCAGCAGGACGTCGTTGCCGTGGTCCATCGCCGCGAGGGCGATCGCGGCGTGGGTGTGGATCGGGGTGCTGATGATGACGACGTCGGTGCCGCCGGCGGCGAAGAGGCCGGTCGCGTCGGGGTGGTGCGCGACGCCGCCGGGGAGCAGTCCCTCGACCGGCGGCCGGGGGTCGGCGACGCCGACGAGCCGGACGCGGCCGTCGCGGTGCGCCGCGAGGACGGCGCCGAGATGCGAGGCGCCGTAGCCGCCGATGCCGACGAGCCCGATCCGGGGGATCACGGTCGGACTCCGGAGAGCGGGCGGCTGCGGTCGTCTCGTCTGCGCTGCATGATCCGGCCAGCGTATCGGAAAGCGATTACCTGCGCCCCACTGCGGGCAGGCCGTCTGGAGGCGGCCGCCGGTGCCGGACTACTCTGGTCACGCTGAGACGAGGTCACGGAATGAAGTTCACAGGTCACGTGCTGTCGATCGGGGCGCTCCTCGAGCTCGAGGACGAGCAGCCTTCCTCGCCGGTCGGGCGCAGAGCAGGCGTCCTTCACACCGCGGCGGGGAACGCGCGCCGAGTCGAGCAGCTGCTCGCCGAGGGTGAGTCGCTCGAGACCTGCTGGAGGTTCGGGATCCTGCAGACCCTCGACGACTATGTATCGACGGCGAAGCGGGCCGGTACCGAGGTCGCTTCCGGGGTGTTCTCGGAGGAGCCCGGGCTGACAGGTGCCGCCGAGCTCGATGCGGCGTTCGCGGCTCTGGCGGATCACTTGGCCGGACGAGACGGGTGGGAGACGCCCGCGTGGGCGTCGGCTGCTGAGCGTCGTGTCGAGGCCTGGTATCCCTCCGTGCCGAGCATCTTCCGCGAGGAGGCCGAACGGGACAGCCCTCGTGCCTTCCGCCAGCGCGGGATCCTGATCACCGGACGGTCCCTGGCGCGCGCATGACCGGAGACGGAGAGCTCGACGCGGGTTGAACCACCGCGGAGGAGGGAGCGGCGCTTCTGAGGCGCACGTACTCCGATGCGCTGCTGCTTCCCCGCCACCGCTACATCGTGGACGACGTCGCGGAGAGGGCGCGAGTGCTGCGAGTGCTCGGAGGTCCCGCCGCGGAGTGAGCAGATCAGCGCACGGGGTCGATGATCGTCATGCCCGCGGGGTTCGAGCGGTCGAAGACGGGGAGCAGCTCGGCCGCCTCCTCGAGTCCGATGGTGCGCTCGATCAGGCGCTGCGGAGCGAGGACGCCCTGCTCGATCAGCCGGAGCATCGCCGGGTAGTCGCGCGCCGCCATCCCGTGGCTGCCGAGGACGTCGAGCTCCCAGGCGATCACGCGCGCCATCGGCACGCGCGGGTGGCCCTCGACCGGCGGCAGCAGGCCGATCTGCACGTGCCGGCCGCGCCGGCGCAGGCTGAGGAGGGCGTCGGAGGAGGTCTGCTCGCTGCCGACGGCGTCGACGGCGACGTGACTCCCGCCGCCGGTGAGCGCGTTCACGGCGGCCGGCAGATCGCGGGCGTCGGCGAGGAGGACGTGCTCGGCGCCGACCCTCGTCGCGACCTCGAGGGCGGCGGCGTTCCGGTCGACCGCGACGACACGGGCGCCGAGCGCGTGCGCGACCATCACGGCGCTGAGGCCGACGCCGCCCGCTCCGATCACCGTCACCCACTCGCCGGGCTGCACCCGGGCCCGCCCGACGAGCGCGCGGTAGGCGGTGGCGAAGCGGCAGCCGAGGCTCGCGGCGGTCGCGAAGTCGACGCCCTCCGGGATCGCGACGAGATTGGTGTCGGCCGCGTGCAGCGCGACGGACTCGGCGAACGAGCCCCAGTGCGTGAACCCGGGCTGCTCCTGGTCCGGGCAGACCTGGGCGTCGCCCTGCAGGCACCACTCGCAGCGGCCGCAGCCGCAGACGAACGGCACGGTCACCCGGTCGCCGACCGCCCAGTTCCGGACCTCGGGCCCGACCTCGGCGATCACACCGGCGAGCTCGTGCCCCGGGACGTGCGGGAACGCGATGTCGTCGTGCCCGGCCCAGGCGTGCCAGTCGCTCCGGCACAGCCCGGTGGCCAGCACCCGCACGACGACGCCGTCGGCCGGAGCCTTCGGGGTCGGGACGTCGCGGACCTCCGGCTCGCCGCGGACGGAGTCGAGGACGAGAGCGCGCATGCCCTCATCCTGGCAGCGCGGCGGGGAGACGCCGAAAGCCCACGCTCTCGCGTGGGCCTCGGAAGTGGAGCGTCGCAAGCAACGCGTCCAGGACGACTTTAGCAGTCGTCGGCGCCGAAGCGGAGGTCGGTGAGCGAGACGAAGTGCCAGCCCTGGCGGCCGTCGTGCTGGGTGTAGGTGAGGGTGCTGCCCGAGGGGAAGACGCCGAAGTGGAAGGTGTCGGATCTCGTGACGCCCGCCGTCGTGTACTCGTTCCCGGTCGCGCGGCGGAAGGGGTCGGCGAGGGTGCCGACGCCGGCGCCGGGGAGGGAGCCCGAGGTCGCGATCGAGGTCGGCTCGGTGCTGAAGCCGACGGCGTCCCAGTACGTCGGCACCCACGAGTTCGCGTCGGTGTTCGAGGTGATGTCGAAGACCGTCAGCTGGAAGTCGACCGGGTCGAAGAGCGCGCCGTCGGCGTCGCGGAACTCGAAGGTCAGGGTCTGCGCGTCGGATCCGGGGGTGGGCAGGACGGCGAGGTCGCCCTCGCGACGCTGATTGAGCACGAGGGCTCCCGCCGGACCGAAGCCGGCGAAGGAGTACTCGGAGGGGACGCCGCCGGGAGCGTTGCCGGCCCAGCCCGAGCCGTTCTGGCTCATGTTGTAGCGCGTGCCGCCGGAGAGGTCGGTCGTGCCCGCGGCGAGCGTCGAGGTGATGCGGATCGTCGAGGTGCGGCCGGACGCGGAGGTCGCGCCGAGGACGGCGGGGTTGCCGCTCGAGTTCGTCGCGGCGAACTGCGTGACGCTCGTGCAGGGAGCGGTCGACGCGGCGGCGAGGGGTGCGCCCGTGGCGATGGCGACCACGGGGACGGTCCAGAGGGCGGTGGTGGTGAGCGAGCGGCGGGAGAGTCCGGGCGCGGGGGTGCTGGTCATGGCGGGATCCGTTCGGGTGCGGAGGTGGGCGGGCGAGGCGGGGCGGGGCGGGGCAGTGGGGTGCGGGGCAGTGAAGGGCGGAGCGGAGCGGCGGCTCAGCGGCCGGCGTTGTAGTGGTTCTGGATCTGGGTCGCGGTGAGCGCGGTCGAGTAGACGGCGGCGTAGCGCAGGCTGCCGGAGAAGGAGGCGGGGCCGACGTTCGTCCAGGAGCCGCCGAGGGTGTCGTAGCCGATCTTCCAGTAGCCGGTGGTGTTCTCCGCGCTGCGGAAGGCGGTGTTGCCGGCGACCTTCACGCCGTCGAGCCAGAGGCTCGTCCCGGCGGTCGGCGAGAGGGTGGAGACGACGTGGTGCCAGGCTCCGTCGTTGACCGGGTTCGGGCTGGTGATCGACTGGACGCCGTTGTTGTAGATGCCGAAGACGAGGCGGCCGTCCGCGCCGATGTAGGTGTGCCGGTCGTACTGGCTGCCGGCGGTGTCGCGGCTGCTGTTGAAGCTGAAGAGCTTGCCGCCCGCGACGGTGGTCTTGAACCAGATCTCCGTGCTGAACGTGGTCGGGTTGGCCAGCTGCAGCGGCGTGCTGAGGTAGCCGTTCGTCCCGTTCAGCAGCCAGGAGCCGCCGGCGTCGCGCGGGCAGGCCTTCGGGGTGGTCGCGGAGCTGGTCATCGCCGGACGGTAGGTGCCGGGGTAGGCGCCGGAGTCGGTGTCGACGGCGGTCGTCGCTCCGGTGGCCTGCGCGAGCGTGTAGGAGAACAGCGCGTCGCCCCTGTCGGCGGCGACCGCCGAGTCGCAGGTGAAGAAGGCCGCCGCGCTGCCGACGGTGTTGTTCGAGTTGCGGATGGAGGCGACGTAGGCGCCGGAGGTGGCGGGGGCGAGGAACAGCACGGCCGAGAGCGCGGCGACGAGCAGCGCGGCGAGGGTGGTGCGCGGGGTCCGCGGCGCCGCGGAGCGGAGGCGGGCCAGGAGGCCGGAGCGGGTGCGGCGGTGGCGGCTCATCGGGCGGCCGACTCGGTCTCGGCGGTCTCGGCGGTCTCGGCGGTCTCGGCCGGCTCGGTCTCGGTCGGCGCGGTCTCGGTGGCGCGGGCCCGGCGGCCGTGCTCGCCGCGCGGCTCGGCCTCGGCGGGGAGTCCGACCAGCATCGTCCAGAGCACGGGGGTGGCGCAGAGGGCCCCGAAGAGGATCCAGCCCCAGAGCGGCAGGTGCAGCGCCGAGGACACGTTGTAGAAGTCCTCGCCGTTGGCCGGCACCTGGATGCTGCCGACCTGGCCGGAGACGAGGTCGGCATGGGTGCCGCCGACGGCCGTGACGCGGATCGGGAGCATGCCGACCGAGACGAGCGAGGCGTCCGTCTGCCCGTCCTCCACGGTCGCCTCGAGGACGACGATGCCGACGAACGGGCGGAGCACGAAGACCGTGAAGGAGGCGACGAGCGAGATCCCCAGCACCCGCATCGCGGCGCGGTGGGTGGGGGAGGAGAGCAGGCGGGTGAGCAGCAGGACGAGGACGGTGCCGGCGAGGAGCATCGGCAGGCCCTTCGCGAGCCAGCCGGCGCCGGGGAGCGCGACGACGACCTCGCCGATCAGCTGCTCGGCGCCGGTCGCCCACGGGTCGGTCGCGCCGTTGATGTCGCCGCGGGTGACCAGGGTGCCGTCCTCGGCGAGGTCGACCACGCGGTGCGTGTAGGTCTCGTCGGGGGTGGTGGTGGGGTGGAAGCTGACGACGTCGCCGACCCGGATGTCCTCGAGGGGCGTCGGGGCGGTGAGGACCAGGGTGCCGACGGGAGCGGCGGTGCCCATCGACGGCGTCTGGACGATGAACCAGCGTCCGCCGGAGGCGTGGAAGAGGAAGGCGGCGACGACCAGGGCAGCGACGAGGGCGGTGACGGTCCAGGTCGCGACGGTGCGCAGGCGGGAGCGGGGGGAGCGGGGCTCGGGGGTGGAGACGGTGGTGGCGGGGGTGAGGGGGGAGGCGGTGCCGGTGGGGACGGCGGTGGATCCGGGGAGCGCGGGGGCGGGGCGGGTCTGCAGCGTGGTCACGGGTCCACCTCCTCGGCGGGGTGGGGGCCGCCTGGGCGGCGGCCCCCGGGGTGCGGGTGTCGGGTGTTGCGGGGGCGTTTCTCGGGGTGGGGCGGGTGCTTCGGGGGAAGCGGTCTTCGGTGGTGGATCTCGATACGCCCGCTCTGCGGGCTACTCGATCAGCATGAGCTGATCAGGTGACGATCGAGGGTTCCTCGATCGGCGCGAGCCGGGGAGGCTCGATCAGCTGGCGAAGGTCCAGGTGAGGGGGAGCGAGGCGGACAGGCCCTGGTAGGTGTTGCCGGCCGAGGAGTCGAGCGTGACGGCGATGGTGAAGGGGGTGCTGGTGCCGGCGGTGACGGGGGCGGCGGAGAGCGACTTGGCGGCGGTGCCGGCGAGCGCGGCGGCGGTGCCGCTGTAGACGGTGGTGCTGCCGGAGGTGATGACGACGTTGAGCTTGGAGCAGAAGTCGGTCGCGGTGCCGGCCGGGGTGCCGTTGGCGCTCTGAGCGCAGGCAGCGCCGGGGGTGAGGGTGAAGGTGTTGGCCGAGACGGTGCCGGCGTTCTTGATGGTGATCGAGGTGCTGACGGTCTGGCCGGGGACCATGGTGGTCGATCCGCCGAACTTGTTGATGGTCGAGCAGGTCGCGGTGTTGGTGCTGATCGAGCCGCCGTCGGTGCTGAGGCAGGTGACGGGCGTGGTGCCGGTCGACTTCTCCTCCATGACGAGCGAGCCGGAGGCGGCGGTGTTGTTGGTGTTGGTGATGCTGGCGACGAAGCCGGAGAGGGTTCCGGACATCGAGACCGACAGCAGCGCGGCGGCGGCGACGCTGGTGGCGAGGACGAGGGGGGCGAAACGGACGCGCTTGCGCTTTGCGGTGTGGTTCGACATGACAGGACTCCTGATCGGGTAGAAGGTGAACTGCCGTGCAGTTCGCTGTGGGGTGTTTTCTGGCTTGTCGAGTAAGTTACTTGATGGCAAAGATACTTTGCAATCGTTCTAATACCCCCTGTTGTGGGGACAGCCACCTCGCCGGCGACGTCGCCGCTCCGACACCCGCTCCCACCCCCGCTCCGACACCCGAGAAGGCCGCATGGATCCCGAGAACACACCCCCCGCCGACGGCGGCGAGCAGCCCGCCGGCGCGGCCCTCCGGCAGGCGCTGCGGCAGCTCGAGACGGCGCAGCGCCACCTGCGCGCCGCGGTCGCCCTCGACGCCGGGATCGGGATCTCGGAGCTGAGCGCGCTGGAGGCGCTCGCCGAGTCGCCCGGGCTGACGCCCAAGTGGCTGGGGCTCGAGCTGTCGCTGACGACAGGGGCGGTGACCGCGCTGCTCGACCGCCTGGCCAAGGCCGGCCACCTCGACCGCGTCTCCAATCCGCAGGACCGGCGCAGCGTCCTGCTCCAGCTGACCGACTCCGGCACCGCGCTGCTCGCGGCGGTCGACGAGCGCTACGGCGCGGTCAGCGTCGAGGTGCTGCGGGCGTCCCCGCGCCTGGGCGAGGAGGAGGTCGTCGAGGACCTCGCGCGCGCCGCGGCGGTCATCACGGCGCACACGATCGGCTGAGCGCGAGCGACCCCGCGCGTCAGGCCTGCAGGGCGCGGTCCTTGCGGATCGACCAGAGGTTGCGGCTCGCGGTGCGCTCGTAGTCGAAGTCGGTCACCAGCGCCTGGATGAGGGCGATCCCGCGACCCGACTCGGCGAACGCGTCCGGCATCTCCCGCGGGCCGGTGTCGACGCCGGGCGGGTCCGCGGTGTCGACCAGCTCGGCCCGGAGCGCCTCGTCGTCGACGGTGACGACGAGGCGGCAGAGGACCGCGGTGGTCGAGACGGCGTGCTGGATCACGTTGGAGACGAGCTCGACGAGCGCCGTCTCGAACTCCATCCGGTCGCGGGCGCCGACGTCGGCGCGCTCGCCGAAGAGCGAGTCGAGCAGGTCGTGCACGAGCTCGATGTCGTCGGGCGGCGTCCGGAAGGCGAGGGTGCGCTCAGTCACGGTACGCGTCGCCGGCCGAGGCGTAGCCGACGAGCACGCGGTCGAGGTTGGAGAGCTCGAGCACCATGGTGACCTGCTCGCTCGGGGCGGCGATCCGGAGGTCGCCCCCGGCCTGGCGGGCGCTCTTGAGGCAGGCGACGAGCGCGCCGAGCCCGGACGAGTCCATGAAGGTGACCTCGCTCAGCTCGACGACGATGCGGCTGCTGCCCTCGTCGAGAGCGCTGCGCACCTCCGTCCGCAGATCCCGCGCCGCGGCGAGATTGAGCCGGCCCGCCGCCGTGATCACGGCGACGCCGGGAGCGATCGTCTCGGTGCTGAAGGTCATGCCTGCTCCTGGTCGGTGTCCGCGGCGGGGCGCGGTGTGTCGTGGGTCCGCGTCACGAGGAGCGCGGTGATGTCGTCGAGCGCGCGGCCGGAGCCGGCGAGCGCGGTCAGGGCGGTGAGGAAGCCGATGGCGCCCTCGGAGGTGCGGACGAGGTCCGCCGCGAGGACGAGCGACTGCAGGGTCCCGTCGAAGAGGTCGAGCACCCCGTCGGTGAAGGAGACCAGGGAGTCGCCGACGGCGAGATCGACGGTCTGGGTGACCCAGCCGCCGTCTTCCGCGATGCCGAGGGGGAGGCCGAGCGCGGCGAGGCGGTGGAAGGTCCCGTCGGCGCGGAGCAGGACGGTGAGCCCGTGGCCCGCGTCCACGAAGTCGACCCGGCCGGTCGCGGTGTCGAGCCGGCCGTGGAAGAGCGTCGCGAAGGTCTCGGTGGCGGAGAAGTCCGGCTGCAGCTGCTCGCTGACCGCGGCGACCACCGCGTCCGGAGCGCCGCCGGCCCGGGCGCGGAACGCCGCGCGGATGCCGGCGGCGAGGATCGCGGCGCCGGTGCCCTTGCCCATCACGTCGACGAGGGTCAGGTCGACGACCGCCTCGGTCGCGGTCCAGGTGTAGAAGTCGCCGCAGATCTGCCACTTGGGCAGCGAGGCGCCTGCCAGGTCGTAGCCGGCGGGGTGGCGGAACGCGGTGGGGGAGAGGCGGGCCTGCACGTCGGCGGCGCGGTCCCACTCCGCGGTGTCGCGCAACTCGCGCTCGACCCACTGGCCGAACTCCTCGAAGAGCAGCTCCTCCTCCGGGCTGAGCGCGCGGGGGACGAAGTCGAGCAGGCAGAGCGTCCCGAGCTGCAGGCCGTCGTCCACCGTGAGCGGGCGGCCGGCGTAGAACTGCACGTGCGGCGGTCCGGAGACGTGCACGTGCTGCGCCCAGGCTCCGTCGGCGCCGAGGTCGGGGACGACGAGCGTGCTCCGCTGGGCGAGCGTCGCGTCGCAGAACGTCCCCGCGCGCGGGTAGGACACCGGCCCCTCGGGCTGCGGCGACTTCGTGAAGAGCGTCGTCTCGTCGAGGATGTGGATCTCCGCCACCGGCACCTGGAAGAGCTCCTGCGCCATCCGGGTGATCCGGTCGAAGCGCTCCTCGGGGCCGGAGCCCATCAGGCCGAGGGCCTCGATCACGGCGGCGCGGCGGTCCCGGTCGTCGGGCGCCCCGGGCGGTGCGTCGGCGCCGATCGCCGGGTCCTGGCTGGTCTGCTGCGACATCGTCCCCCCGAGTCTCGAGCGGAGGCGGTGTCTCGCCTCCGCGATGACGGTATCGAACGGTGCGCCCCCGGTCGCCGCTGAGGGCCGTTAGTCACCCGGACGGGGGTCACCGCTACGCGACACTCCTAGCATTGCACCTTGGTCCCGATGGTGCAATGATGCACAGTATGCAAGCAGATGCGACCGCGACCCGGCGCGACCAGCGCGCGGCCGAGCGGCGCAGCGAGCTGGCCCGCACCGCCCGCGAGCTGACCATCCGCCACGGCTTCTCGGGCTTCACCGTCGAGGAGCTCTGCGAGGAGGTCGGCATCTCGCGCCGCACCTTCTTCAACTACTTCCCCAGCAAGGAGTACGCGATCGTCGGCCGGCCCGAGGAGGGCCTCGACGACGACAGCGTCGCGGAGTTCCTGACCCGCCGCCCGGGTGTCTCGCTGCTCGAGGCCCTCGTCGCCCTCGGCACGGTGCACTTCGCCGCGATCGGCCTGAACGCCGACAGCGTCCGCGAGTTCGTCGCCGTCGCCGACCGCGAGCCCAAGCTCCTGCAGGCCCTGCTCGACGTCGGCACCCAGCGCGACCTGCTCGTCGCCGACCTCGTCGCGCGGCGCGAAGGGCTCGACTCCGCCGACCCGTCCGTTTTGCTCGCCGTGCAGACGGCCGGCACCGTGATCCGCAGCGCCGTCGGCGCCTACCTCGACTCCGACGGCTCCGTGCCGCTCGAGCGCCTCGCGCAGGACCGCATCGCGGCTGTGACGCGCCTGCTCCTGGGCTGACCCGGCCCCGCCGCGCCGACCGGCCCCGCTCCCTCTCGCCCCACCCGACCCCGAGGACACCATGACCGCCCCCGCCACCGCCTCACCGCTCCTGCTCACGCAGCGCCGGATCTGGATCATCTTCTCCGCGCTGATCGCCGGCATGCTCCTCTCCAGCCTCGACCAGACGATCGTCTCGACCGCGATGCCGACCATCGTCGGCCAGCTCGGCGGCGTCGAGCACCAGGCCTGGATCACCACCGCCTACCTGCTCGCGACCACGATCGTGATGCCGATCTACGGCAAGTTCGGCGACGTCCTCGGCCGCCGCACGCTCTTCCTGATCGCCATCGCGCTGTTCACCCTCGCGTCCGTCGGCTGCGCGCTGGCCGGCGACTTCTGGTCGTTCGTCGTCTTCCGCGCCCTGCAGGGCCTCGGCGGCGGCGGGCTGATGATCCTGTCGCAGGCGATCATCGCCGACATCGTCCCCGCCAACGAGCGCGGCAAGTACATGGGCCCGCTCGGCGCCGTCTTCGGCCTCTCCGCCGTCGCCGGCCCGCTGCTCGGCGGCCTCTTCGTCGACCACCTCACCTGGCAGTGGGCGTTCTACATCAACATCCCGGTCGGCATCGCGGCCTTCGCGATCGCCTGGTTCGCGCTGACCCTCCCCAGCAAGCGGGCGACCAAGCGGATCGACATCCCGGGCGTGCTGCTGCTCTCGATCGCCACCACCTGCCTGATCTTCTTCACCGACTTCGGCGGCGACGCCGCGCACGGCTGGGGCGCCCTCGAGACCTGGGCGTTCGGCGCCGGGCTGATCGCCGCGGTCGCCGGCTTCATCTGGGTGGAGTCGCGGGCCGAGGACCCGATCATCCCGCTGAGCCTCTTCCGCAACCCGATCTTCGTGAACGCGACGGCGATCGGCCTCACGCTCGGCCTCGGCATGTTCTCCGCCATCGCCTTCGTGCCGACCTTCCTGCAGATGGCGTCCGGAACCTCCGCCGCCGCCTCGGGCCTGCTGATGCTGCCGATGATGGCGGGCCTGATGGGCACGTCGATCTACTCGGGCATCGCGATCTCGCGCACCGGCCGCTACAAGGCGTTCCCGATCGTCGGCGCCCTGCTCACCGGCCTCGCGATGGCGGCGATGACGACGCTCACCGCCGAGACGCCGATCCCGCTGATCTGCGTCTACCTCTTCTTCTTCGGCGCGGGGCTCGGCCTGATCATGCAGGTCATCGTCCTCGTCGTGCAGAACGCCGTCGCCCCCGAGATGATCGGCACGGCGACCAGCACCAACAACTACTTCCGCGAGGTGGGCGCCTCGCTCGGCGTGGCCGTGTTCGGCACGATCTTCACCAACTCCCTCGCCGAGAAGCTGACCGGCGTCTTCACCGACGCGGGCGTCGCCGACGTCGGAGCGGCTACCGCGACCCTCGACCCGCAGGCGCTGAACGCCCTGCCGGACGACGTCCGCGACGGCGTCGTCCGCGCCTACGCCGAGTCGCTGGCGCCGGTGTTCTGGTACCTCCTGCCGTTCATCGCGATCGCCTTCGTGCTCGCGCTGCTGCTCAAGCAGATCCCGCTGTCGGACCAGTCCGGCATGGTCGCCCGCGGCGAGGCCGTCGGCGGCGAGGAGGCGGAGCGCCTGCACCGCGAGAGCCTCGCGGCGCCGGCCGCCGGGGTGCGGTCGGAGGCTCCGGAGGACGCGCGCGCGGACCGCTGACGCGGGGGCCGGCCGCCGTCGCTCTTGTCGCGGCGGCGGCCGGCCGCGACACTGGGGGCGTCCCTCACCGCGCGGTCCTCTCCGGACCGGCGGCCGGGGCGCGAGCTGCGGCCGCCGCAGGTCCGGTCAGGAGGACGCGTGTCCCGCTCCGACGACGAGCAGGCCGTCGCCTTCGAGGCGGAGCGCGGCCGGCTCACCCGGCTCGCCTCGCGGCTGCTCGACGATCACCACGAGGCCGAGGACGCAGTGCAGTCGGCGTGGCTGCGCCTGCACGGCACGACGGCCGCGATCGACAACCTGCCGGCCTGGCTGACGACGGTCACCACCCGGCTCTGCCTCGACCGGCTGCGCGCGCGCATCCCCGAGCCCGCCGAGCTCGTCGAGACCGGCCCGGGCACGGAGGGTGCGGGGCTCGAGCGCGCGGAGGCCGTCGGGCAGGCCCTGCACGTCGTCGTCGAGACCCTGACGCCCAACGAGCGCGTCGCGTTCGTGCTCGCGGACAGCTTCGGCGTCGACTTCGCGACGATCGGCGAGATCCTCGGGCGCAGCGCGGTCTCGGCGCGCAAGCTCGCCTCGCGGGCGCGCGCCAAGACCACGGCCGGACCCGCGGACGGGCCGGTCGCCGACTGGCAAGTGGTCGACGCCTTCCTGGCCGCGGCGCGCGGCGGCGACCTGGCGCGACTGCTGCGGCTGCTGGCACCGGGCGCGAGCATCCGGGCGGACGCCGACGCGCTCGCCGCGGGGACCCCGGAGCGGATCGACGGTCGCGAAGCCGTGGCCGCCTTCTTCGACGGCAGTGCTCATGCGGCGCTCGCCGCGGTCGTCGACGGGCGGCCGGGCGCCGCCTGGTTCCACCGCGGAGCCCCGCAGGTCGCGTTCGACTTCACCGTTCTCGACGGGCGGGTCGCCGCCGTCGTCTTCCGGGCGGCCCCGGCCGTGCTGGCGTCGATCGTCCGGCGCGAGGGCGCCGCGGTCGACGCGGGCTGACGCGCTCCGGCGTGTCGTGTCACATCGGCGGCTCCCCGGCCGTCGAACAGGAGAGAGGCCCACCCGGGCCCCGACAGAAGGAGCACCCGATGAAGACCATGACCTGCCGCCAGCTCGGCGGACCCTGCGATCACGAGCACCGCGGCGACTCGGCCGACGTCGTCATCAACCTCCAGGACCGGCATCTGCGCGACGCGGTGAAGGCCGGCGACGCCGTCCACGAGGAGGCGCGCAACGACATGAAGAACCGCTGGCGCCACCCCGTGCAGTCGATGGGCTGGTACAACGGCGCCAAGCGCACGTTCGCCGAGCTGCCCGAGGGCTGACCCTGCCGGCGCCGAGCCGGCCCGGCGTCAGGCGGGCAGCAGGCCGATGATCACGGCCATCACGAGGATCGTGACGAGCTCGTGCGTGATGTTCAGGATCGTCAGCTTGGCCGGCCGGCCCTCGAAGGCGTCGTGGGTGATCATCCGCGCGGCGGTGAAGCCGACGAAGAGGAACAGCCCGGTGACCACCGAGTTCGCGAACCAGCTGCCGCCGTAGAAGGCGTGCGCGATGTCGACGCAGCCGGCCAGGACGAGCGCGGTGACCAGGCTGACCACGACGGTGACGAGGATCGGGACGACCGCGCTGCGGCTGCTCATCTGCTCCCGGCTGATGCCGGCCAGCCGCATCCAGAGCGTGCCGAAGACCTTCGGGGTGTACCAGATCGAGCCGACGAGCATCGTCGACAGGGTGGCCAGTCCGACCGCCCACGGGTTGATGTCGGGGACCACGGCGGCCGCCTCTCGGTGTCCCGGTCGCGCGGGGATCGCGGCGGCGGCGGGTGCGCTCACCCTAGCGGCGGGCCGGCTCCTGGGGCGGCGGCTCCGCGACCGGACGCGGAACGGGCCCTGGCCTCCACGCGAGGCCCGTATCCGGGCGTGCGACCGGACGCGGATCGGGCTCCGCTCCGGGCGCAGCGCCCGGTTCGGGTCCGTTCGCAGTCGGAGCCGCGTGCGAGTGGACGGAAATCGGGCTCCCCTCCATGCACAGGGCTCGTTTCGGGTCCGTTCGCGTGAGGGTCTCCTGCTCCGCGGCGGCTCACGGAGTCAGCTTCGGCTTCTGCGATCTGCTCCGGCTCGCGGAGTCGGCTCCGGCTCGTGGAATCGACTCGATCCGGCGAGCCGAGCCTCTTTCCACGTGCCGGAGGTCCACCCGCACCGGCCTCGGCTCGCAGGAACGGCCTCGGCTCGTGAGAACCGGCCGATCCCACGAGCCGGACCCGGATCCACGTGCCGAACGTCGCGAGCGCCACCGCCGACGTCCAGCTCCGGCTCGCGGAATCACCTCCGGCTCGCGGGATCCGCCCGATTCAGCAAGCCGAACCGCGTTCCGCGAGCCGGAGGTCCGTCGCCGACTCGCGTCGCATCGTCACCGCATAACAGCGCAGGCGCGCGAACCGAGGCGTCAGGCGCCCTGACTCGGTGCTCCGCTCGCGGTCTGCGGGTGCCGGCGGGCGACAGCCCAGCCCGCGCAGAACGCCAGCACCAGCAGCCCGAGCACGATCAGCGCGGCGGCGGTCGCCAGGCCCGGAATGACGACCATCGTCCCGGGCGAGAACATCGTCTCCGAGAGCGGCGCGTACGCGAACCAGCCGAACGACACCTCGCGCGGAGTGGTCGCCGCGACGACGATCCCGATCACGACGAGCAGCACGCCCGCCGCCGGTAGAAGCCAGCGAATCGTCCTCATGCTCCCTACGGTAGAGGGCGGGCGCGGACCCCAGCGGCACCGGCTACGGCGAGACCATCCCGCCGTTGACGTTCAGCGTCTCGCCGACCACGTAGCTCGACTCCGCCGAGGCGAGGAAGACGTAGGCGGGCGCCTGCTCGGCCGGCTGTGCCGCGCGGCCCATCGGCGCCTCGCTCGAGCCGAACTCGGGCAGGCTCTCCGGGTCGACGCCCGCGGTCACCTGCAGCACCGACCAGGTCGGACCGGGTGCGACGACGTTCACCCGGATGCCCTTCGACGCGAGCTGCTGGGCGAGCCCCTTGGAGAGGTTGTTGATCGCGCCCTTGGTCATCGCGTAGTCGAGGCGGTCGGGCGCGGGCGTGTGCGCCTCGGCCGAGGCGGTGTTGATGATGGTGGAGCCTGCGGGGAGGTGCGGGAGCGCCGCCTTGATGATCCGGAACGGCGCGAAGACGTTGATCGCGAACGTCGTCTCGAACTGCTCGTCGCTGAGCTCGAGCACGTCGTCCTGCCAGACCTGCTTGCCGGCGACGTTCACGACCGTGTCGAGGCCGCCGAGCCCCTCGACGGCCTTCGCGACCAGGTCCCGGCAGTACTGCGCGTCGGTCAGGTCGCCCGGGATCGTCACGGCGGTTCGGCCGGCCGCGCGGATCAGCTCGACGACGTGCTGCGCGTCCTCCTCCTCGTCGGGGAGGTAGGCGAGCGCGATGTCCGCGCCCTCGCGGGCGAAGGCGATCGCGACCGCCGCGCCGATGCCGGAGTCGGCGCCCGTGATCAGCGCGCGGCGCCCGGTGAGGCGGCCGGTGCCGCGGTAGCTGTCCTCGCCGAGGTCCGGGACCGGGGTCATCCGCGACTGGAGGCCGGGCTCGGGCTGCTGCTGCACCGGCGGCGTGACGTTCGGATACTGCGTGGCGGGGTTGGTGAAGGTGTACTGGTCGGGCATGGGGTCCTCCGGGGTCGTCGAGCGGGCAGCGCCGTCGTTCCGCGGCACCGGCCCTCCTCGACGCTAGCCGCGGCCCGCGTGCCGACGGGGGACCTTGACGGGCGCCCCGTCCGTCCGGCGGCGACTGCCGTCCACCCCCGGGCGATACCGTCGTACTCATGCCGTCCCGCCCCGTCTCCGCCGTGAAGCGTCGCCTGGCCATCTCGGCCTTCATGCTCGTCTTCGGCATCGGGATGGCCTCCTGGGTCGTGCGGACCCCGGCGGTCCGCGACCTGCTCGCGGCCTCGACCGCGGAGATGGGCCTCGTCCTGCTGGGCCTCTCCGTCGGCTCGATGAGCGGAGTCCTGTCCTCGGCCGCCGTCGTGCGTCGGCAGGGGGTGCGCTTCACCGTCGTCATCGGCGGCGCCTCCTTCGTCACCGGCATCGCGCTGACCGGCGTCTTCGCCGAGCTCTCCACCCCGTTCGGCGTCGCGGCGGGCCTCGCCCTCGTCGGCTTCGGGATCGGCATCTCCGAGATCGCGCTCAACGTGGAGGGCGCCGCGCTCGAGACGCTCACGGGCCGCTCGGTCCTCCCCGCGCTGCACGGCTTCTACAGTCTCGGCACCGTCACTGGCGCGGTCGCGGGCATCGGCCTGACGGCGATCGACTTCCCCGTCGTCTGGCAGCTCGTCGGAGTCGCGGTCGTCGCGCTGGCGCTGCTGCTCACCGTGATCCGCTCCATCCCGGTCGAGACCGGTCGGGTCGAGCGCGCCGTCGCCGGCGCTCCCCGCGAGAAGGTCCGCTCGACGCCGGTCTGGCAGCAGCCGCGCGTGCTGATGCTCGGCCTGATCGTGCTCGCCCTGGCGCTGGCCGAGGGCTCGGCGACGGACTGGCTGCCGCTGCTCATGGTCGACGGCCACGGCGTCTCCGCCACCGTCGGCACCGTGGTGTTCACCGCCTTCGCCGCGGCGATGACCGTCGGCCGCTTCCTCGGCACCCCGCTGCTGGCCCGCTTCGGCAAGGCGACCGTGCTGCTGGCGAGCACCCTCGTCTCGGCGGTCGGGATCGGCATCGTCGTCTTCGCCGATAACGCCGTCGTCGCCGGCGCGGCCGTCGTCCTCTGGGGTCTCGGCGCGGCCCTCGGCTTCCCGGTCACCCTCTCCGCCGCGGGCGAGAGCGAGGACCCGACCTCCGCCGTCGCCGCCGTCGCGACCGCCGGCTACATCGCCTTCCTCGTCGGCCCGCCCCTGCTCGGCTTCCTCGGCGAGCACTTCGGCCTCCGCGGCGCGATGGCCGTCGTCCTCGTGCTGGTCGCCCTCGCCTCGCTCCTCACCTCGGCCGCGAAGCCCCGCGTCCCGCGCGAGCGCGTCCCGGCCTGACCGCCCGCCCTCGGGCGCCGATCACGCAGCGAACCCGGCGCCGATCGAGCGGCCCGCCGAGCGGGCCCGCGCAAGCGGATCGAGGAGCCCGCGCAGCGGGCCCGCCCCCTGCTGATCGACCAGCCCGCCAAGCGGCCCTGCCCATGCTGATCGATCAGCCCGCCAAGCGGCCCTGCCCATGCTGATCGATCAGCCCGTCAAGCGGCCCTGCCCATGCTGATCGAGTAGCCCGCGGAGCGGGCGTATCGAGATCCACCACCGTCAGCACCTGAGTCTGCAGACCCGCCCTGCTGGTGTCGGCGGGTCTCGATGCGCCACTGCAGGGCTACTCGACCAGCAAAGGCTGCGGGCAGCTCTTCCACGTGGATCCGCCGGCACGCCCGGCCTCAGGACGTCGCGTCCGCGACCACCCAGGGGAACGCCTCGGCCTTCGAGCGGGCGCCCTGGCGGGCCTTCGAGCGGTTCGGCTCCTCGACGTCGGCGAGCAGCCGCTCGGACTGGCGCACCAGCTCGGCGAAGCGCTCGGTGTCGAGCCAGTCGGGGCGCATCGCGAAGACGAGGTCCTCGGTGGCGGTGTTGCCGCTCGCGCCGGGTGCGAACGGGCAGCCGCCCAGCCCGCCGAGCGCGCCGTCGACGACGGTCGCGCCGGCGCGGACGGCGGTCAGCGCGTTGACCACGCCGGCGCCCCAGGTGTCGTGGCCGTGGAAGACGATCTCCCGCGGCGGCGTCTCGGCGGCGACCCGGGAGACGAGCGAGAACACCTGCTCGGGGTGGGCCTGGCCGAGGGTGTCGCAGATGACGACGTCCTCGGCGCCGGCTGCGCGGGGGTCGTTCGCGATCGCGAGCACCCGCTCCTCGGGAACCGGGCCCTCGAAGGGGCAGGTGAAGGACGTGGCGATGCAGAGCTGGATGCGTCCGCCGACCGCGTGCGCGAGGGCGACGGCCTCGGGCATCGCGTCGAGGCTCGCCTCGGTGCTCCGCCCGATGTTGGCGCGGTTGTGGGAGTCGGAGGCCGAGAGGCAGTACTGGAAGTTGCGCGCGCCGGCCGCTGCCGCTCGCTCGATGTGGCGCGGGGTGGCCACCCAGACCCAGCAGTGCTCGAGCTCCTCGGCGGTCAGCGCCGCGACGACCTCGAGGGTGTTGGCCATCGGCGGCACGAGATCGCCCCGGGCGAGCGAGCCGATCTCCAGCTCGGGGACGCCCGCCGCGAGGAGCGCCCGGACCAGCTCGACCTTGCGCTCGGTCGAGAGGAGCTTGCCGGTCAGCTGCAGTCCGTCGCGGAGGGTGACGTCGCGCAGCCGGACGGTACGGTCGGCGGCGGTCATCGGGTCTCCTCCTCCGCCGTCGTGTCGTCGATCCGCTTGCGTCCGAGCATCGCCAGGACCTCCTCGGTGTCGTGGCCCAGCGCGGGCGCGAGCGTGCGGATGGGGAGCGAGCGGTCGCCGAGCACCGGGACGATGCCGGGGAAGCCGACGCCCTCGATGATCCCGGCGCCCGTGTCGACGTCGAACTTCTGGATCATGCCGCGGGCCGCGTACTGCTCGTTCGTGCTGATGTCGGCGGCGGTGAGGATCGGGCCCGAGGGCACGCCGCGCTCGTCGAGGATCGCGAGCGCCGCATCCGAGGTCGTCGTGGCGGTCCAGGCGCCGATCGCGGCGTCGAGCTCGTCGCGGCGGCGCCAGCGGCCGTCGTTGGTGAGCAGGTCCGGGTCCTCGGCCAGGTCGGCGCGGTCGATGATCGCCATCAGCCGCTGGAAGATCGCGTCGCCGTTGGCCGCGACGACGATGCTCGAGCCGTCGCCGCAGACGTAGGCGTTCGTCGGCGCGATGCCCTCCATTCGGCCACCGACGCGCTCCCGCACGATGCCGTGCGCCTGGTAGTCGGGGATGAGCGACTCCATCATCGAGAACATCGCCTCGTTCAGCGCGACGTCGATCACTCGCTCGACCAGCGGTGCCGGACCGAGCCCGGCGGCACGGCGGGTCTCGCGCTGGAAGAGCGCCATCATCACCCCGTAGCCGGCGTAGAGGCCGGCGATCGAGTCGCCGATCGAGACGCCGACGCGGACGGGCGGGCGGTCCGGGTCGCCGACCAGCTCGCGGAAGCCGCCCATCGCCTCGGCGACCGCCGCGAAGCCCGGCCGGCTGGAGAGCGGACCGGTCTGGCCGAACGCCGAGATGCGGCCGATGACCAGCTCGGGGTTCGCCTCGTTCAGCACGTCCGGTCCGATGCCCCAGCGCTCGAGGGTGCCCGGGCGGAAGTTCTCGAGGACGACGTCGCACTCGGCGGCGAGCTCGCGGACGGCGTCGCGGCCCTCCTCCGTGCGGAGGTCCAGCGCGACCGAGCGCTTGCTGCGGTTGAGGGTGTGGAAGAGCATCGACGTCGTCGATCCGGGGTGCAGCCGCCACTTGCGCAGCTCGTCGCCCGTGCCGGGGCGCTCGACCTTGATCACGTCGGCGCCGAAGTCGGCGAGCAGGCGGCCCGCGGTGGGGGCGGCGATGAAGTTGCCCAGCTCGAGCACGCGGACGCCGGCGAGCGGAGCGGGAGAGGGAGTCGGAGCGGAGGGAGGTGCGGTGGTCATCACGGCCTTTCGGTCTCCACGAGCGTGCCACGGATCCCGCGCGCCGTCGCGGTCCGGCGCAGGAGACGCCACTCCTCCCCAACAGTGCGGATCGCGGAGCTCTCCACAGCTCGCTCCCGTGCCCCTCTGCCGTGCGGAAGCGAGCAGTACTTTCCTCCCGATGCGGCTGGACGACCGCCCCCGCGCAGGCCCCATGCCACGTCCCCCGGCGCAGATCCGCTCGGCACCACCCTCCCTCGGAAAGGCACGAACGATGACCCACCCCCACGACGAGCTCCCGCTGCGGATCACCGAGCGCTTCGTCCTGCCCGACGGCCGCGTCGGCGTCAGTGCCTGGTCGGCCCGCGATCCCGAGCAGCTGGAGCAGCAGCTCCGCACCCGGGCCGGCCGCGCCGATCCGGAGCGCGAGCCGGGCCGTCGCCTGCACCTCGTGCGCCCGCCGCTCGTGCGCATCGAGGAGCGGATCGACGGCGTCCTCCAGCCGATCGACCCGCTCCAGCGCGCCGCGGTCGACGTCCGCTGGCGCACGGCCCTGACCCGCTCGCGCCGACCGGCCCGGCTGCGCCGACTCGTCGGCCCCCGTGACCTCCCCACGACCGAGCCCCCGTCGGACCTCGCCCGCTGGACCGAGCGGCGCCCGCCGGGGGAGCACCCGACGGACGAGGACCGAGGGCCGCGCAGCCCGTGACCTTCCGGCTCGGGCGTCGAGGGGTGATGTCGTCGTGCGACGCCCAGCGTCATCGCCGATGAAGATCAGCGCAAGCGCCGATGCCGGTTCCGAGGAGGCCGATCGCGGCGAGGACGATCCACCACGTCGGCTCGTCCTCGGCGGCAGCGGAGAACGTGAAGAACGTCCCCCTGCTGAACATGATCAGCGAGGACGAGCAGCCGTCCTGATCTTCCTGCGCCGATATTCGGCTCTCGGTCTACCGCTCACGCCGACGGAAGTCGACGAAAGCGCTCACTCACCAGGCTCGACACGACGATGGTCGGATGGATTGTCGACTTCGTTCGCATGACCATTCTGTGCACTCCTTCGTGACTTCAGACCGACGTCTTCGAGCGTGAGAAGACCGTTCGGTTTTCGCGCTCTGCGGTCGCCGACGAAGAGTACGAGGATCGAACGGGTGGCCTGATCGCTACGGCGCTCGACGGGGCATCCGCCCCGCCCGGCCGTGGAGGCCGAGCGCTCCGGCTCGGAGAGAGGTCTCCTGCGGCGGGTGTGTGTGAGCGCCGCCTCGAAGGACGCGCAATCCGCGCCAGTACGGACGTCTGTCGGTCGCTCGTCCTGCCGGCTCCGCTGGTGGACGGGTCCTTCTACGGCGCTGAGCGACCGCCTCGATGCTCATCACCCAGAGATGCAACTGGCGCGAGACGCAGCATACGGAGATCATAACAGGGCTATTCGGGACGACACCGCGTCACGACGGAAAGGGTGAAGGCCGGACTTCGAAACTCGACCTTCGATGTCGAGCCTGCTCAACGCCCCACGACGGAACCGCCGCCGAACCTCTCCCGGTGGAACGGGAGGAGTTCGACGGCGGCTCCGGAACGGCGTGGCTGCCCGACGGCTCCGCTCAGCCCTTGACCGCTCCGGACGTCATGCCGGCGACGATCTGGCGGTTGAAGAAGATGTACATCACGAGCGGCGGGATGGTGATGAGCAGCACGTCCATGAAGAGCAGGTTCCAGGACGACACCGACTGCGAGGAGAAGTTGTAGAGCGTCAGCTGCACGGTCGCGTTGTCGTCGCCGGGGAGGAAGTACAGCGCGTAGGTGAAGTCGTTGAAGACCGTCACGGCCTGCACGACGATCACTGTCACGATCACCGGCTTCAGCAGCGGCAGCACCACGGTGAAGAAGAGGCGGAAGGGGCCGGCCCCGTCGATGGTCGCCGCCTCGTCCAGCTCGCGGGGGATCGTCGAGACGAAGGCGCGGAACAGGAGGATGCAGAAGGAGAGGCCGAAGGCGACGTGCACCGCGATCAGGCCGGGCAGCGTCTTGAAGAGCTCGAGGCCCTGCAGCACCCAGATCGTCGGGACGACGGCGGGCGGGATGATCAGGCCGGCCAGGACGAAGCCGTTGACGAGCGGGTTCCACTTCGAGCGGCGGCGCTGGAGGACGTAGCCGACCATCGCGGCGAGGACCACCATCACCGTGACGGAGACGATCGTCAGGATCGCGCTGTTCGCGAAGGCCCGCAGCAGCACGAAGTTCCGCGCCGAGACCACCTCCTGCAGGTTCTCGAGGAACACCCACTGCGTCGGCAGGGTGAAGCCGAGCAGCGACGACTCCTGCTGCGTCTTCGCGGCGGTGAGCACGATGAAGAGGAAGGGGACGATGAAGACGATGACCGCGAGGACGATGGCGAGGATCCCGCCGCCGTAGCGCCAGGTCCGGGAGCCGCGGCCGACGCCGCGCTGGCGCACCTTCGCGCGCAGCGGGTCGTCCTGGAGCGGGGTCGGCGAGAGCGGGGCGGGCGTGAGCGGCGTGGTGGTCACAGCTCCTTGTCCTTCCGGTTGAGCCAGGCCGACAGCGGGAAGATCAGCGCTGCGACGACGAGGAAGAGGATGACGTTGCCGGCGGTCGAGAGGCCGTAGAAGCCGGCCTGGTACTGCTTGTAGATGACCGAGGCGACCACGTCGCTGGTGAAGCCGGGCCCGCCCTTGGTCATCGCCCAGATCAGATCGAACGAGCGCAGCCCGCCGATCAGCGAGAGCAGGATCACCGTCACGGTGGCGGGGCGCAGCAGCGGCAGCGTGATGTGCCGGAAGTTGTGCCAGGCGCCGGCGCCGTCGACGCGGGCGGCCTCGAAGTAGTCCTGCGGGATCGCGACGATGCCGGCGATGTAGATGAGCGTCGCGAGTCCGACGCCCTTCCAGACGTCGACGAGCGCGACCGAGAAGAGCGCCCACTGCGGGTCGGTGAGCCAGCCCGGGCCGGCGAGGCCGATCGTCGCGAGGCCCTGGTTGATCAGGCCGTCGAACGGGTCGAGCAGCACCTTGAAGGTGATGCCGATGCCGATCGTCGACACCAGCACCGGGAAGAACACCACGCTGCGGAGGAAGCCGCGGCCGATGATCTGCGAGCTCAGCAGCACGCCGAGGGCCATGCCGAGCACGATCTTCAGGCCCGAGGTGATCGCCGCGTAGATGAAGGTGTTGACGAAGCCGGTCGTCAGCGCCGGGTCCTGGAAGAACTCGACGAAGTTCTCGAAGCCGATGAAGGTCGAGTCGAAGAGCGTCCAGCGCGTGAGGGAGAAGTAGAGGGAGGCGACCGTCGGGACGAGGAACAGGACCACGTAGAAGACGCCGGCCGGCAGGTAGAACCACGTCGGGTACGGGCTCTTCATGGCCTTGCGTCGTTTCGGCGGCTCGGGGGAGCGGGAGGGTTCGGAGCGCCGGGCCGGGCGCTTCTCCATCGTTGCGGTCATCAGATCTCCGTCGATCGGCCGGGGGAGGGGTGGGAGGGCGGTGCGCCCGGGGGAAGGGGCCGGGAGCGGAGGGGCTGCCTCCGCTCCCGGCCCCCGAGGCTCACCAGCCGTCGAGGCCGAGCTGCTTGGCCTGCTTCGTGACGTCGTCGTCGTACTGCTGAGCACCCTCCGCGGCGGGCGTGATGCCGGAGCCGACAGCGACGGTGATCTGCTCGAGCGCCGGGCCCTTGATCGGCGAGAGGAACTCGAGCGCGAGGCCCGTGTCGTTGGCGTCGAAGTAGGGCTGCATGTCCGACACGAGGGCGGGCACGTCGTCGGGCAGCGTGCAGCCGTCGATCACGAACGGCCCCTGGGGTGCCGCGATCTCGCTCTGGATGTCGCAGCTCTCGGGGGTGACCAGGAAGGCCATCAGCTTCTTGGCGCTCTCGAGCTTCGCACCCTCGGTCGACTTGGGCACGTAGACCGCGTTGGGCTGCCAGACGGTCAGCGGGTTGGAGTCGGCCGACTCGCCGGGCAGCGGGAACAGGCCGACCTTCTGCAGCGAGTCCGGGTAGTTCTGGATCAGCGGGCCGGCCGCGAAGGTCAGCATCGGGTACTGCGCGCCCTCGCCGGTCGCGACCATGCGCACGCCGTCGTCGTAGGTGGCGGAGGCGTAGTCCTCGTTCACCAGACCCGACTCGGCGACCTGCTGCAGGTGCTCGAAGCCGGCCAGCGCCGGCTCGTCGACGTACTTGGCCTCGTTGGCCGTGTACTGCGTCGCCCACTCCGGGTCCTGCTCCAGCACGTTGGCGAAGTCGCCGAGCACGAAGAGCTGCGAGGTCCAGGTGTCGCCGTAGGTCTGGATGATCGGCGCGACGTCGCCGGCGGCCTTGATCTTCTCGCTGTTCGCGATGAACTCGTCCCAGGTCTTCGGCACGGTCAGGCCGAGGCTGCTGTAGACGTCCTTGTTGTAGAGGACCGCGCCGCCCATCGCCTGGCCGAGCGGGATGCCGTAGAGGTCCGAGTCGGTCGAGACCACGGTGCGGAAGCCCTCGTCGAGCGAGTCGACCCAGGGCTCGTCCGAGAGCGGCGCGAGGTTCTGGTCGGGGTTCAGCGCCTGGAAGAGCGAGCCCGAGTTGTAGGCGAAGACGTCGTTCATCTCGCCGGTGGCGAGGCGCGTCTTGACGAGGTTGTCGCCCTCGCTGCCCTGCGGCCGGGTCTCGATGTCGAGGGTGATGCCGTCGTTCTCCTCCTCGAACTTCGTCTTCAGCGCGTCCCAGAGCTCGACGGTCGCCGTCTGGTTGTCGATGAGCACGCTCAGCGTGGAGCCGTCGGCGGAATCGCCGCCGCCTCCTCCGGTGCTGCAGCCGGTGAGCGCGAGAGCGAGAGCCGCTCCTCCTGCGCCGAGGGCGAGCACTGCTCGCCGGTTCTGTCGGGTCGACATCACTACCTCCATGTAGGGACAACTTCTTCGTTGCGGGGGTGCCCGGGGGCTGTCGTCCTGCTCGCCGGACCGTTCGGAAGGCCGGGCCGCGGGGCGACGCAGGGAGAACCTACGTCCGTGTCGTGAAACGTGTCAACGAAATCGGGCAAATTCGTGGATCGATCTACACGATCGAGAATGAACCGTTACAGTGGCGTTCGCGGAGGCCCCGATCGGGGCGCCGTCAGAGCACGGCAGCAACGGATCACGGCAGCACGGCAGCAGCGACAGCGCGAGGAGGCGATGATGAGCTCGATCGAGACCGGCCACACCGGCCCCGCGACCATCCAGGACGTCGCGCTGCACGCCGGCGTCTCGCGGGCAGCGGTCTCCAAGGTCATCCGCAACGCCTACGGTGTCAGCGCCTCGATGCGGGAGCGGGTCACCGCCGCGATCGAGGAGCTCGACTACCGGCCCAGCGTCGCGGCCCGGGCCATGCGCGGGGCCAGTTTCACCATCGGCGTCGAGGTGCCCTCGCTCGGCAACTCCTTCTTCAACCGCATCGTCACCGGCGCCTCCGCCGCGCTCGAGGGCAGCCGCTACCAGCTGATCGTCGCTCCCGCGCAGAGCGACTCCGGCGAGGGCTTCCGCGCGATCGAGGCGCTCTTCGACCGCCAGGTCGACGGGATGATCGCCGTCTCGCCGATGGTCGAGCCCGCCTGGCTCGAGCGGCTGGCCGCCCGCACGCCGATCGTGATGCTCGGCCGGCACGACGACTCCACCGGCTACGACACCGTCACCAACGACGACGTCGCGGGGACCGACCTCGTCCTCGATCACCTGCTGGAGCTCGGGCACCGCCGCATCGCGCACCTCACCATCAGCGACGACATCACCAGCCGGGTGGCCGCGGCGCCGCACTCGGTGCGCCTCGTCCGGTACCGCGAGCGGATGGTGTCGGCGGGTCTCGCGGACGAGCTGCAGGTCGTCCACCTCGGCACGGAGCGCCTCGACGCCTACGAGCGCTCGCTCGAGCTCCTCCGCTCGCCCGACCGGCCGACCGCCGTCTTCGCCGGCAACGACGCGCTCGCCCTCGACGCGCTCTGGGCGCGCGACGAGCTCGGGCTAACCGCGGCCGACGTCGCGATCGTCGGCTACGACGACATCGAGGTCGCCGGGCACCCCGGGATCTCGCTGACGACCGTCGACCAGTCGGGCGAGGAGCTCGGCGACCGCGCCGTGCGCCTCCTGCTCGAGCGCCTCGAGGGCCGGACCGAGCCGGTGCACTTCCAGCTCACCCCTGTGCTGCGCGTCCGCTCCTCCTCCGCGCCGGGCGCCCCGCGCCACCGGCCGACCGCCCACGACCACCCCTGACACTCCGACCACCCCGACCACTCCTGACAGAAGGACGATGATGACCGACTGGACCGCCCGCTTCACGGCGCCCGCCGCCGCCCTGGACGCCGCGCCACTGCTCCGCCGCGAGACCGCCCTCGAGACCGGGCACGGCGACGTCGTCTCCGCGACCCTCCGCCTCTCGGCGCTGGGCATCGTCGAGGCCTGGATCGACGGCGAGCCCGTCTCGGACGAGCTCTTCACCCCCGGCTGGACCAGCTACGAGTGGCGCCTGCGCTACTCCGAGCACGACGTCACGAGCCTGATCTCCGGCGACAGCGTCGTCCTCGCTCTCGCGCTCGGCGACGGCTGGTACCGCGGCCGCCTGACCTGGGGCGAGGGCGCCGAGCCCTACGGCACCGAGATCGCCGGCTTCGCCGAGCTGCGGATCACCTTCGCGGACGGCGCCGAGCAGATCGTCGCGACCGACGACTCCTGGCGCGCCGCGACCGGATCGACGACCGCCGACAGCATCTACGACGGCCAGGACATCGACGCCCGCCTCGAGCCGCAGGGCTGGAGGAGCGCCGGCTTCGACGACTCCGCCTGGACCGCGACCCGGGAGGTCGACGTCGACCTCTCGAAGCTCGAGCCCTACATCGCGCCGCCGGTGCGCCGCCTGCGCGAGGTCGCGCCGCAGAAGATCTGGACGAGCCCGTCCGGCCGCACCCTCGTCGACTTCGGCGAGAACCTCGTCGGCTGGCTGCGCGTCGAGGTCACCGGCCCGGAGGGGAGCGTCGTCACGCTGCGCCACGCCGAGGTCCTCGAGGACGACGAGCTGGGCGTCCGCCCGCTGCGCGAGGCGAAGGCCACCGACCGCTTCACCCTCTCGGGCGGCGCGGACGTCTTCGAGCCGACCCTCACCTTCCACGGCTTCCGCTACGCCGAGGTCGAGGGCTGGCCCGGGGACATCGCCGACGGCGCGCTCACCGCGGTCGTCGTCTCCAGCGACCTGCGCCGGATCGGCACCTTCCGCAGCTCCGACGACCTCGTCAACCAGCTGCACGACAACGTCTACCGCGGCATGGTCGGCAACTTCCTCGACGTGCCGACCGACTGCCCGCAGCGCGACGAGCGCCTGGGCTGGACCGGCGACATCGCCGCCTTCGCCTCGACCGCCGTCTACCTCGCCGACGCCGAGGACTTCCTCCGCGACTGGCTCCGCGACCTCGCCCTCGAGCAGGCGCACCACGACGGCGCCGTCCCGTTCGTCGTGCCGGACGTGCTGAAGCGCCGCGCGGCCGAGACCAGCTTCCCTCCCATGGACTCCACCGCGCTGTGGAGCGACGCCGCGGCCTGGGTGCCGTGGGCGGTCTGGGAGGCCTACGGCGACCCGGTCGTGCTCGAGGAGTCGTTCGCGTCGATGGCCTCGCACGCCCGCCGGGTGCGCTCGAAGCTCTCCGACTCGGGGGTCTGGGACACCGGCTTCCAGTTCGGCGACTGGCTCGACCCCGACGCGGCGCCCGACAAGCCGGCCGACGCGAAGGCCGACACCGGCGTCGTCGCGACGGCCTGTGCCTACCGCACGGCCCGCATCGTCGCCGAGAGCGCCGCCGTGCTCGGCCGCACCGAGGACGAGCGGGAGTTCACCGAGATGGCCGCCGAGCTGCGTGCGGCCTTCCGCGCGAAGTACGTCGCCGATCAGCGCGTCTTCAGCGACTGCACCACCGTCTACTCCCTCGCGATCGTCTTCGGCCTTCTCGACGACGACGAGCTCGGCTGGGCCGGCGACCGCCTCGCCGAGCTGGTCGCCGAGAGCGGCTACACGATCTCCACCGGCTTCGCGGGCACGCCGTTCATCACCGACGCGCTCTCCTCGACCGGGCACATCGACGCCGCGTACCGCCTGCTGCTGCAGCGCGAGTGCCCGTCGTGGCTGTACCCGGTGACGATGGGCGCGACCACGGTCTGGGAGCGCTGGGACTCGATGCTGCCCGACGGCACCATCAACCCGGGCGAGATGACGAGCTTCAACCACTACGCGCTCGGAGCGGTCGCCGACTGGCTGCACCGCGTCGTCGGCGGCCTCGCACCGATGGAGCCCGGCTACTCCCGCCTCCTGATCGCCCCGCAGCCCGGCACCGACCTCGACTGGGCCGAGTCCACGCTCGAGACCCCGCACGGCCTCGCCTCGGTCCGCTGGGACCGCCGCGGCGACGCGATCGAGCTGGCCGTCACCGTCCCGGAGGGCGCGACCGCCGTCGTCCGCACGGCCGGCGCCGAGGACCGCGAGCTCGCCTCGGGCGCGCACACGCTGACGCTCTGAGCGCGGAGGGGGCCGACCTGTGGAGGGTCGGCCCCCTTGCGGGACCGCCGGTGAGATCTCAGACAGCGGTGATGTATCTGCGGAGCAGTGCGCTGAACTCCGAAGGCGGGACGTCGGACCCTCTGAGACTCCGGCGGAGACCCGGCGCGCCGGCGAGTCGGTTCAGCGCGGTCGCCGCGTCCCGTCGCGCTCCGGCGTCTGCGCGGTCTCCGATCCGCCAGCCTCCGATTTCGGCGGGTTCGTTCGAATGCCTGATCTGCAGGAGGTCGAAGAGGTCGATCATGTCGTTCGTGCTTCTGCGGGATTCGTAGGACAGGGCTTTCACGATCAAGGCGCGTTCGACTCCCGGGACTCGGGTGCGGAAGGTGAGCGGAGTGTCTCGCGCATCAGCAGGTGATCCGCGGCCTCGTCGGCGTCGGGACCTCCGCTCCGGCGGAGATCCCAGGCGGCGATGAGCGGGTCGACGGTGCGGCCGTCCGGGTACCACGCGGTCGCCGTCGGCCGGATCGTCCGGTCCCTCGGAACGGTGACCAGGAGAGTGCCCTCTCGCGAATCCGACTCCGTGAAGTCAGCGGGTTCGAGTGGGAGTCCGCGGTCGGCGTAGACGACGGCCAGACGCGGGACTCTCCACGGCTGGAGACGATCGGCGGCGGAGTCGCCGGACAGCAGCGCTGGAACTCCCGTCGTCAGGGCTCGCTCCCCCTGCGCGATCACGGGCCGAAGGGAGTACCAGTACTGAGCGAGCCCGCCCGGGCCCGGGTACTCCGCGAGGAAGTGCCGGACGAGTGCCTGCGGGTCGCGGGCGGTCCAGCCGTGCTCGGTCCGCTCGGCGAGGAGCGGGTCGGCGCGGAGCAGCTTCGAGATCGACATCTGCGAGACGCCGCACTCCGCCGCGAGCTCCGTCTGCGAGCGGGGCTCGCGAGTCCTGATCAGCGCGCGCAGGAGGGCGAAGCGCGCGTACGGCACACGCCGGGGGACGGCGGGTCGATCGTCCGTCGCGAACGACAGGTCCTGCCTGTCCGGGATCACCGTGCCGTCGTCCGTGCCGAACAGCGCGAGCCGCGGGTCGTCGAGAGCGAGTCGCCGCGCGATCGCATTCGCTCGCGGCACGACGAATCCGGTCACGGCACCATCGGTCGACCGCTTCGCCTGTTCGCGCATCTCCGAGGCGGTGGGCGGCCGAGGGGTGATGATGAGGCGCACGTGCAGGTCCGCGCCGGACGGCGTGGTGATCCGCAGCTCGCGGAAGCCGGTGATGCGCATGCTGAGCCCGGCGTCGAGCAGCAGCTCACTCAGACGTGCGGAGTGGTCGTCGCGGTTCATGTCCTCAGTCCAAAACCATGCGAACGAAATCGTTCGGAAGGTTCTAGAGAACCGGCGCGGTTCGTCGCGCGGGTCACGCCGCGACGGCGTCCTCCAGCGGGTCGGTGGGCTCGTCCGGCTCGAAGGAGTCCGGCTCGGCGAGGACCACGACCGGCGCGAGAGGCGCGTGCACCGCGGGGTCTGCGTCGTCCTCCGCCGGTGCCGCGACCTCCGCCAGGCGCACCCGCTCGACCGCCGCGATCAGCACGGCGAAGGCGACCTCGAGGGTGTCGGTGTCGCGCAGCAGGACGCGCTCGCCGGTCGCGGCGTCCAGGCGCAGCGTGCGGAAGACGGGCTGCGGCAGGTCGTCGGCGAAGGTGATCAGGCCGTGGACGACGCCGGTGCGGCGGGCGCGGGCGATCCAGCGGTTGGAGTGGGTGCGGAGAAGGATCATGACCGAGACCGTCGTGGCTGCTGGTGGTGCGCGGTGAGGGGGGAAGTGGATCCTCTCCGAGCATCCTGCACAGGAGCCCCGTGTGCCTGTGCTTGACAGAAGAGTCCTCGCGCGTCAGCGCACCCGGGCGCGCGCTCCGGCCGCCGCGCACAGGGCCTCGACGAACTCCGGCACCACCGGATTCCCGGTGTCGCGGACGAGCACGCCGATCTCGCGGACGGCCCGCGGATCGTCGATCGGGATCTCGCGCACGCCGTCCTCGATCGAGGACGGGCTCGGCGGCAGGATCGTCAGGCCGAGGCCCGCCGCGGCCAGTCCGCGCGCCGCCCGGTAGTCGCCGACCTCGAAGGCCGGCTCGGGATCGCGCCCCTCGAAGGACAGCAGTCGCCGGGCCGACTCGTGCAGGCCGTAGCCGGGCGAGAGCATGATCAGGTCGAGGCCGCGCAGCTCCGCCACCGTCACGGAGCGGCGGGAGGCGAGCGGGTGCCGGTCGTCGACGACGGCGAGCAGCGGCTCCGTGTAGAGGGTGGTCGTGGTGGTGCCCGGCAGCTCCGGCGGGTCCGCGACGATCGCCAGCTCCGACTCGCCGTCGGCGACCGCCCGGAGGCACAGCGCGCGCGAGCCGTGGCGGAGGCCGAAGCCGACGCGCGGCCAGCGGCGGCGGAAGCGCCGGATCACGTCGGGCACGAACGTCTCGCCGAGCAGGGTCTGGAAGGCGATCGCGATGCGGCCGTCCTCGAGGTCGCGGGCCTGCTGCACCTCGGTCAGGCCCGCGCGGATCAGCGCGAGGCCGTCCTGCGCGACGTCCGCGAGCCTTCGCCCGGCCTCGGTCAGCACGACACCGCGGCCCTCACGGCGGATCAGCGGGGCGCCGACCAGCTCCGACAGGCGCGCGAGCGAGCGGCTCGCGGTGGGCTGCGGCACGCCGAGCTCGGCGGCCGCGGCGGTGACGCTCCCGGTCTGCGCGACGGCGACGAGCGTCGGCAGCAGCCGGAGGATCGCGGGCTCGTTCATACTTTCAGCGTATAGGTGGGCCGCTATCCGGCATTAGTCATGCTCGCAGTGCGGTTCTAGCCTCGGAGGATGAGCACCAGCGTCCGCCCCGCCGTCGACGCTCCTCCCGTCTCCCAGCGCCGGCTGACGATCGCCCTCCTCGCCGCCGGGCTCGCGACCTTCGCCGAGCTCTACGCCGTGCAGGGCGTGCTCCCGCAGTTCTCCCGCGAGTGGGGGATCTCCGCCTCGGACGCCGCGCTGACCGTCTCGGCGGCGACCGTCGGGCTCGCGCTGATGGTGCTGCCCTGGGCGTCGATCGCCGAGCGGATCGGACGGCTGGAGTCGATGCGGATCGCGGTCCTCTCCTCCGTCGTGCTCGCCCTGCTCGCCTGCGTCGCACCGTCCTTCGAGGTGCTGCTCGTGCTGCGCTTCCTCAGCGGAGCGGCGCTCGGCGCGGTGCCGGCGCTCGCCGTGGCGGCGATCCACGACCGGGTCGGCGGGGCGGGCGCGACCGCCGCCGCCGCGGCCTACGTCTCCGGAACGACGCTGGGCGGAGCCGCCGGACGGCTGCTCGCCGGTCCTCTCGCCGCCGTGGTCGGCTGGCGGGGCGCGCTGCTCGCCGTCACGATCGTCTGCGCGCTCGCGGCGGTCGCGTTCGTCCTGCTCGCTCCCCGGGGCGGCGTCGCGCGGGCGCCGCGGGGCGAGGGCGGCTGGCGCGGGAAGATCGCGCAGGTGCTCCGCGACCCGGTCCTGCTCGCGGTCGCCGCGCAGACGTTCTTCGTCGTCGGCGTGTTCGTCGCGGTGTACAACTACCTGGCCTTCCGGCTCGAGGCCGCGCCGTTCGCGCTGCCGCCGGCGCTCGTCTCGCTGCTGTTCCTCACCTATCTCGCCGGCACCGCGACCTCCCGGCTCGCCGGTGTCTGGGCGCCGCGCCTGGGCCCGCGGGTCGTGATGCGGATCGGCGTCGCCGCGATGATCGTCGGCCTGCTCGTGATGCTCTCGGAGCTGATCGTGGTCGTCGTCATCGGGCTCGTCCTCTTCTCGGCCGGCTTCTTCGCCGTGCACGCCACCGGCGCGGCCTGGACCGGCGCGCGAGCGGCCCCCG
The DNA here is from genome assembly GCF_004366415.1 of Rathayibacter sp. PhB151. Taxonomy (NCBI): domain Bacteria; kingdom Bacillati; phylum Actinomycetota; class Actinomycetes; order Micrococcales; family Microbacteriaceae; genus Rathayibacter; species Rathayibacter sp. PhB151. The sequence continues at coordinate 295,913 of NZ_SOEN01000008.1, forward strand.
CCCTCCGCGGCCACGCCGGCGCCGTCTACACGATCGCCTTCTACGTGGGCTCGGGCGTCGGCGGCTGGCTGCTCGGCTTCGTCGTCGAGGCGGGCGGCTGGGGCGCGCTGACCGCGGTGATGATCGCCCTGCTGCTCGTCGGCGCCGGCTGCGTGAGCCTGCCGAGCCGCGCGAGCGTCGTCTCCGTGCGCTGAGCGCGTGCCTTCTCTCTCATTGAGGCGGGAACCGAGGACGCAGCGGAGCCGACAGCTCTCGGAGCTGGATCGTCGCTTCGTCCACCCACTCGCGCTCGAGATTCTTGTAGTGGCGCCTAGCCTTCTTGTTCAGGCGTGCGCGATCGGGCAGCAATTGGAATGCGGTCCTGACGTGGTCGGGAATGAGATCGCGATCCCCGGTAGTTGTATCGAGAAGAATCCTGACGACCTCCGAGCCGTCGGCGCCGCTGTCGATCAAGCGGACGATCTCGCGTGCGTCCTTCTCCCCCTTCTCGGAATCGGGCCGATCCAGAAGAGCGGCAAGCTTTGTTGCGATGTGGGCTTCGAGCGTGAGCATGAGCCATTGCCGATTGCGGACCTCCTCGGTGTAGGCGGACAGCTTCGCGACGTCGATGAGAAGACGGTTCCCCAACTTTGATTCGTGGGGGAAGTACGCGTCGATGTGGACCCCGTCGACGGATCCACGAGCTTTCGTTCCGCCGCCACTGAGCCGACTGTTCTCGCTGTAATCATCGAGGCGTTCCTTCAGTGTCGCGCGCAGCGCGGGACTCATGATGATCAAATCGATGTCCTGGCTGATGTCTCCTCCGACTCGGAGATGCGTCGCCCATCCGCCGATAAGGATCGAGGGGTCGAGGTCGTAACCGAGAGAGTCCACGAGTGCTCGGAGTCGGTCGAGGTTCTCAGCAGTAGGTTCAGTCATCGATGCTCTCCTGGTCCCATTCACGATCTTTCATGTAGCGGTCGCGCAGTGCGTACCTGTATTCCGATGCCGCCCACCCCGCTGTGGCGAAGAGGTCGGCGTAGGTCTGCGCTAGCGAGCTGTAACCGGCCCATTCCCTGATGGCTCTCTTGTCCATCGCGAGCACGCGCACTTCATCTCCGTCAGGGAGATCGTTTAAATCTGCTTTCGGGGACAGATAGACGAGGTGCTCGTGGAAGTCGGCGACATGAACACCCCCGAGAAGTGAATTGGCCGCATCGGGTCCGCCTAGCGCGTACGGGCCCCGTGACGTGTCCAGTAGGGATGAGATTGCTTCGATCGTTGTCATTGCAAGGGTGTCGCGGTTCAGATTGCGCCAGGCGCAGAGAACGGTGACCACTTTCTCGATGCTCACGACGGAGAATCCCCCGCGGGGGTATCGAGCGATCGCGCCGATCTCCTCCAGTCTCGTCAGGGCGAAGTAGGCGCTGCTCGAGGGGACACCGGCAGCGTGCGCAAGGTCCCCGGCGTTCTGCCAGCGCCGTTCGCCTCGAAGGGCAGCGTCGGCAAGGGCGCGCCATACGAGCTCGTTTCCCTTCATGCTGTCTCTCTGCTCAGATGTTGTGTTTTTCTTGGAACCGAGTTTACAGGAATTCTTGGAGCGTCGGTTCCAGGAATTTTGCGAAGATCGACGCCGTCGTCCGGCTACCGCATGCTTCTCGTGCCGGGAGCCGGCTGCGTGAGCCTGCCGAGCCGCGCGAGCGTCGCCTCCGTGCGCTGACGGCCTGGCCGGTCGGCGCGCTTCTGCGACAGGATGGGGGCTCGCGCACGGAGTGGGGGACTTCATGACCGACAGCACCCGGACGGATCCGCGGTTCCATCCCGCTTACCAGCGGGGGTACCGGGGGCAGGGGGCGCCGAGCACCTCCGCGACGCCCGCGGAGGAGCGGTTCCGCCGTCCGCGGGGAGCGGAGGCGGCCGAGCGGCGCCGCTCGACGAGGTCGGAGGAGGCCGGGCCGATCCGTCCGCGACACCCGAGGCCCGCGCCGGCGCCCGAACCGTCGCCGATGCCGGCCGCTGCGGCGCTGCCGAGCGCCGCCGCCGTCGAGACGGACGGCGCGCAGACTCCGGGGGCCGCGGTCGACACGGAGACAGGGGCGGCTGCGGCGCTCCGGCCGTCCGCGCTCGATCGACGCGTCCCGCTCGCGCTCGCCGTGCTGGGCGTGCTGTTCCTGGTGTGCGGGGTGGGACTGCTCTGGTCCGCCACCTCGGCGATGTACGGGGGCTACGGCGCTCAGCCGAGCGAACTCGACCGGTTCGTCAGCGCGGTCACCAACTATCTGGCCGGCCCGGCCGTCACGATCGGCCTGCTCTCGATCGGCGCGGCGATCGCCGTCCGGGCGGCGCGCTCATGACCGGGCGAGGGGGCTGGTGGGGCCTGCTGCTGGGCTACACCGCCCTGCTCTGGGCGCTGGCGCTGGGGGCCTGCTGGGTCTCGGCGGTGCAACCGGACAACTGGAGCTACACCGACGGTGACGAGGTTCCGCTGGCCGCGATCGTCGCGAGTCTGCTGTGGCCGGTCGCGACGGCACTCGGCACCGCGACCTTCGCGATGACCGCGGCGACTCTGGCGCTCGGACTCGTGCGCGCCGGCCGGGGCAGGCCCGCCGCGGAGGACGAGGGACCGGAGGACGAGGACCTCGAGCTCGGCGAGGGCGTCCTCGTCGAGTCGCTGCCCGCGGGAGGCGCCGGGCGCCGCTCCTGACGCCGCGCCTCGCTCCGCCGCGGGCCGTGCGACAGGATGAGACTCCGAGTGCACGAGGCGGGGGCGGTCATGGCCGACAGCAGCAGAACGGATCCGCGGTTCCACGCCGCCTACCAGCGCGGTTACCAGGGGCCGGCGCCGGAGGTGCGCCGCCGTGAGGAGGAGGCCTACCGGCGCCCGCGGCGGGCGAGCGGGCGAGTGCAGCGAGCGGATCCGAGCCCGCGGGTGGAGTCGGCCGAGCCGGAGTCGCCGCTCGCCGGGCTCTCCTTCGTGCCGGATCCCGCCGATGTCGAGGCCGCCGAGGACCGGTCCGTCGCGGAGGAGCGACCGGCCGCGACGCCGGCGGTCGTCCGGCCGCTCGGGCGCCGGGTGCCGCTGACGCTCGCCGTCGCGGGTCTCGTGCTGATCCCGCTCGGCCTCGCAGCCCTGTGGTGGTCGACGCTCGCGTCGTACACGAACAACGTCGTCTACGAGCGGCTGGAACCCGAGCAGTACCTGCGGATGCTGCTCGGATTCGTGGCGTCGCCCGCTCTCACCGTCGGCCTCCTCGCGCTCGCCGCAGCGGTCGTGCTGCAGGCCGTGCGGCGGTCCCGCGCGTGAGCGGTGCTCGTGTCTGGTGGATGGGCGCCGTCCTCCTCGATCTCGTCCTGTGGGCAGCTCTGCTGGCGATCCCGGCGATCATCCTCGTGCTGCCGAACCAGTGGCAGGGCGACTCGCTGACCGCCCCGATCGAGATCGTCTGGCGGTCGGCGCTGGCACAGGCGGCGGGCCCCCTGGCGACCGCGGCGCTCGGGCTGCTGGTGGTGCTCGCGGTCGCGGCGGCGCAGCACCGCCGGATGCGGCCCGCGGCCGCGGACAGCGAGGACGCCCCCGACGCCTGGGTCGAGGGCGAGCTCGTCGAGCGCTGAGCGGGTCGGTCTCGATACGCCGCTGCGCGGCTACTCGACCAACATGAAGGCGCGGCTCATCTCGCAGCGAGCAGCGCCGCTCGCGGCTCCTCACGGGCCGTTCCCTGCTACTTCGCGAGGGCTCCGAAGCGGAAGAGGTACGTCGCGTCGAGGGTGTCCTCGATGCCGGTGACGCCCGAGGCGGCGACGACGGTCTCGCGGCCCTGGAGCAGCGGGATGATCGGGGCGTCCGCTGCGGTCTGCGCCTGGATCTGCTCGATCGCGGTGGCGCGAGCGGCGGGGTCGGTGGCGGTCGCCTCCGTGTCGATCAGCGCGTCGACGGCCGGGTTCGAGTAGCCGTTCGCGACCGAGGCGCCGGTGGTCGAGTAGGCCGAGCGGAGGAAGTTGTCCGGGTCCGGGTAGTCCGGGAAGAAGCCGAGCTGGTAGGCCGGGTAGCCGGCGTCCGGCGAGAGCTGCTTCACGTAGCTGGTCCACTCGGTCGACTGCAGGTCGACCGTGAACAGGCCCGACGACTCCAGCTGCGACTTGATCAGCGCGTACTCCTGGTCGGAGTCGGGGCCGTAGTGGTCGGAGGTGTACTGCAGCGGCAGGGTCACCGGGGTCGAGACGCCGGCGGCGCTGAGGATCGCGGCGGCGGCGTCCGCGTCGGGGGTCGTGCCGTACGCGTCGGCGAAGGCCTGCGTCGCGCCGGTCTGCCCGTCGAGCACGACGGAGTAGGCGGGCGTGTAGGTGCCGCGGTAGACCTGCTCCGACAGCTCGTCGCGGTCGACCAGCGAGGCGACGGCCTGGCGGATCGCGAGCTTCTGCTCGGGCGTGCCGCCGGGCTGGGTGTTCACGTTGAAGGTGAGGAAGCGCACCGAGCCACCGGGGCCGTCGACGACCTGGAGGTCCGCGTTGCCGCGCAGGTCCTCGACGTCGGTCGCGGTGAGCGAGCGGTAGGCCACGTCCACGGCGCCGTTCTCCACGTCGAGCCGCAGGTTGGTCGACGAGGTGTACGGCCGCAGCACGACGTCGGCGGTCTTCGGCGCCGGGCTCGAGGTCGACTCGTTCGCGGCGAGCTGCAGCAGTCCGCCGGCCTCGTAGTTCTGCACGGAGTAGGGCCCGGAGCCGATCACGTCGGCGTCGTCGAGCAGCGCGTCGGCGGGGAAGACCTCCTCGTCCACGATCGGTCCGGCCATGCTCGAGAGCACGTACGGCCAGGTCTGGTCGTTCGGCACCGCGAGGGTGAAGACGACATCGTCGCCGTCCTGCGCGACCGACTCCATGTTCGCGAGCAGCGGCGACGGGCCGTTGTCCGAGGCGATGTCGACGACGCGCTGGAAGGAGAAGACGACGTCCGACGCGGTCAGCTCGTCGCCGTTCGAGAAGGTCAGGCCGGGCGCGATCGAGCAGCGGTAGGTCGTCGCGTCGTCGAAGCCGCACTCCTCGGCGGCCTCGGGGACCGGCGTGGTGGAGCCGTCCGCGTAGCTCAGGAGGTGCTGGTAGATCTGGTTCTGCGGCGTGAAGCTGCCGCGGTCCCAGGCGCCGGCCGGGTCGAGCGAGACGATCGAGTCGGTCGTCCCGATGACGAGGCGCTCGCCCGAGGCGGAGTCGCTCGAGCTGCCGGGGGCCGTGCAGCCGGCGAGGGCGACGGCGGTGCCGAGGGCGGCGAGGGCGCCGAGGGCGCGGAGTGTCTGCATGCTGCTGCTTTCGTCCGTGGTGCGGGGGAGTGGTGGAGATCTAGAGGGTCGCGAGCCGGAAGCGGTCGAGCGCATCGGCGCCGTCGACCAGATCGGCCAGCAGCTCGCCGAGCACGGGCCCGAACTTGAAGCCGTGGCCGGAGAAGCCGGTCGCGAGGGTGACGCGGCCGACGCGGTCGAGCACGAAGTCCTCCGTCGGCGTGCTGTCGTAGAGGCAGGAGATCGGGTCGGCGCTCGCCGCGTCGACGCCCGGCAGCCAGTCGGCGACGTACTCGACGAGCCGGGCGAGCCGCTCGGGCTCGGCGCGGAAGTCGCGGTGGTCCGGATCGACGACGCGGCCGGTGCCGTGCTCGCCGACCTTCACGCCGACGCCCGGGGTCGCCAGGCCGTAGATCGTCGGCTCGTCGCCGCGGTGGTGCACGAAGCTCGGCCAGGCGTCGAGCGGCAGGTCCGTCGTGAAGTGCGCGGGCTGCTCCTGCGTGATCCGCAGCGGCGGGAGGGAGCGGCCGGCCGCGGCGACCAGCCCCTCCACGAGTCCCGGCGTCCAGGAGCCGCCCGCGACGACGACCGCGTCGGCGAGCAGCGGACCCTCGTCGGTGACGACGCGAACGCCGCCGTCGCGCTCCTCGATCGCCCGGACGCCGGTGCTCGCCCGGACGACGGCCCCGTGCGACTCCGCGGAGTCGAGCAGCGCGTCGATCGCGGCGGCGGCATCGAGCCGGCCGCCCTCCGGGTGCAGCAGCACGTCGGTCTCGAAGCGCAGGCCGGGCCAGCGTGCGGCGGCCTCCTCCGCGTCGAGGCGCTCGCAGGGGATGCCGTCGCGGGCGAAGGCCTCCTCGATCGCGAGCAGGGCGGAGGCGTCGCCGTGGTCGATCGCGCCGGTCGCGGTGAAGAGGCTCCGGCCCGACTCCCGCTCGAGCCGCGCCCACTCGGCGGCCGCCCGTCCGGTCAGCGCTCGGTAGTCGTCCTCCGCGTAGCCGCGGCGGAAGATGCGGGTCTCGCCGTGCGAGGAGCCGCGGTCGTGCCCGCGCTCGAAGCGCTCGAACAGCAGCACCCGATCGCCGCGCTCGGCGAGGGAGCGCGCGGCGGCGGCGCCGACGAGGCCCGCGCCGACGACCACGACGTCGCGGCCGGTCATCGGCCGCCCACCGCGTCGACCAGGCGCCGGGCCGGCATCGCCGCGCGCACGGCGGCCTCGTCGGGGAACTGCTGAGCGGCGAAGCGGGCCGGAGCGTAGAGCTCGGCGTCACCGAGGGTCGTGGTGCCGTGGAGGACCAGCTCGGCGACGAGACGGCCGAGACCGGGCCCGTGCGTCACCCCGGACTCGTTGTCGCCTGCGGCGACGAACAGCCCGGGCAGCTCGGGGACGGGGCCGGCCAGGAAGCGGCGGTCGGCGGTGTAGGAGACGACGCCCTGCGTCCACTCGGTCTCGTGCAGCGCGTCGGCGGAGGCGGGGATCAGGCGGGCGATCAGCGGGGCGAGGTGCGCGTCCATCGCCTCGACGAGGTCGGTGCGGTGCGGGCGGCGGTCGGCGGCGGACTCGCCGAGCGGCTCGTAGCCGACGCCGTTGCCGTAGGTGAGGCCGCCGAGGTGCTCGCGGACCCAGAGGCCGCCGAGCTCGGGCAGCATCAGCGTCGGCAGGTGCGGGAGGCCGAAGGGCGCGGTGGTGAGGCGGCTCGCGACGACGCGGGCCAGCGGGAGGCGGCGGCCGAGCGGGGCGAGCAGCTCGTTCGTCCAGGACCCCGCCGCCAGCACGACGCTGTCGCCGGAAAAGATGCGGCCGTCGGCGGTGCGGACGCCGCTCGCGCGGCCGTCGGTCGCGAGGACCTCGGTGACGGGCGCGTGCTCGACGATCTCGACTCCGGCCGCGCGGGCCGCGGCGACCAGGGCGAGCGCGGCGTCGGGGGCGCTGATCTGGATGCCGTCGGGCTGGAGGAAGCCGCCGGTGACCGCTCTTGCGTCGAGGCCGGGGACGAGCTCGGCGGCCTCTTGCGGCGAGAGCTCGCGGGAGCCCTCCGGACGCAGCGGGTGCTCGGCGAGCGGGCCGAGGTGGTCGCGGACGCCCTCCTCGGTGACGGCGAGCCAGGCGCTGCCGGTCTCGCGGAGGAGGATGTCGACGCCGCCGCGGTCGGGATCGACGGCGAGGGCGCGGTAGAAGTCGAGGCCGTACTGCTCGAGGTCGCGCTCGGACTCGTTCCAGTACCAGGCGTAGCCCGCGGCCCACAGGCCGACGAAGCCGGCGCCGGCCGCCGTGGTGCCGCGCGCCGCGTCCCCCGACTCGACCAGCGTGACCCGGGCGCCCCCGCGCGCGAGGTGCAGCGCGGTGGCGGCCCCGAAGAGCCCGGCCCCGACGACGACGACATGCCTACTCATACTCGGTATCCAACCAGCGGCGCTCCTGCCGGTCGAATCGATATGACGCCCCGAGTCCTCCCTCCCCTCCGCGAGATGCCACTTGTGCACGCTTCTTACGGCGTGTCGCGTACGCAAGTGGCATCTCGCGGCGCGCGACGGACGCGCACCAGGTCAGGGGGCGGGGAGGAAACGGTTTCGGTAGGGTCGGGGCACCGTTGAGAGGAGGGCCTGTGGCCCGCACGCCGGACACGCGCGTCACGCTGGACGTCGTCGCGGCGCACGCCGGCGTCTCGAAGGCGACCGCGTCGAAGGTCCTCAACGGCCGGCCCGGCGCGTCCGCCGCGACGCGCGCGCGGGTCGAGCAGTCCCTCCGCGAGCTCGGCTACAGCCCGAGCACCCGGGCGCCCCGGGTCGGCGGCGGCGTCACCGTCGTCTTCGACACCCTGCTCAGCGTCTACTCCTTGCGCGTGCTCGAGGGCGTCGTCGGAGGCGCGCAGAGCGAGCGCGTCGATGTGACGACCGGCGTCCTCGCGCCGAGCGGCTCCGCCGACGAGTCGCTCCGCTTCGACGCCGCGTTCGTCCGCTCCGTCGCGGCGAAAGGGCATCTCGGGATCCTCGCCGTGACCACCGCGATCGACGCGGAGATCGTGGCCGCCGCCGCCGAGGCCGCGCTGCCGCTCGTCGCGGTCGATGCGCCGAACCCGCTCGACCCGTCCGTGGTCAGCGTCGGCTCGAACCACTGGGTGGGCGGGCAGCAGTCCACCGAGCACCTCGTCTCGCTCGGCCACCGGAGGATCGCCTTCGTCGGCGGCGACGCCCGTAACCCCGGGCTGCGCGCCCGCTACGGCGGCTACCGCGAGGCGCTCGCCGCGGCGGGCCTGCCGGAGGACCCGGCGCTCGTCTCCGAGCAGGGGATGGGGTCGGCCGAGCACCTGGTTCCGGGACTCCTGGCACTGGACGATCCGCCGACCGCCGTCGTCGCGACCAACGACATCGACGGCCTGCAGACGATCCGCGCCGCGATCGCGGCCGGCCTGCGCGTCCCGGAGGACCTGAGCGTGATGGGCTACGACGACACCTTCGCCGCGCTGCCGACCGCCGTGCTCCTCTCGACCGTGCACACGCCCATGCACGACCTCGGCCGTCTCGGCCTGGAGACCTTGGTCCGGATGCACGACGGCATCCCGCCCCTCTCGCACCGCATCGAGCTGGCCACCAGCCTTATCGTCCGCGAGTCGACGGCCCCGCCGCGGGGCTAGACCCCTGCTCGGCGCGGGCGGCGGTCAGGCCGTCGCGCCCCGCGAGGCGCGTCGCACGCCGAGCAGCACGACCAGGCGGAGGAAGCCGACCAGGCCCGTGCCCAGCAGCGCGGCGAGGAGCAGCAGCACGGCGACTCCCGCGACCCAGGTGGTGTCACCGCTGACGTCCTCGACCAGGAACTCGAGGCAGAAGAGTGCGAGGCCGGCGTAGGCGAGGACGAGCACGACGATCGTGCCGGGGCGGCGCAGGCGCTGCCGCGGGGTGCGCCAGAGGGCCGGCGGCTCGAGCCAGCGGCGGAGCAGACGGACGACGAGGGTGCCGACGAGGCCGGTCAGGCCGGCGCCGATCAGCACGACGCCGGAGGAGCCGAGGGGCGTCGAGTTCAGGCCGGCCAGCGACAGAGCGATCCCGACGCCGATGAAGACGGCGCCGAGCCCTCCTGCCGCGATCGCCGACCACATGCCGAAGCCGCCGCGGAGCACGCTCTCGCGCTCGGGGCGCGGCTCGAGGGGAGCGTCGACGAGGCGCTGCGGAGCGGGCGGGGCGGAGGAGGGGTGAGCGGGATTGGTGGAGGCGGCCGCGGGCTCGCCCCACGCGGGTGCCGCTCCCGTCGTCTCGACCACGTTCTCGCGGACCGGGATGTAGCGCAGCGGCGCGTCGATGCGGACCTCCGGCCGACCGCGGACGACGGCCGTCGCGCTCACGGGGACGCCGCGGAGGAGGAGGACGGGCGCGAGCAGAAGGGAGCCGGACGGGTCGATCGACCACTCCGGGGTCTGGGGCGGGGCGCCGTACCACTCGGCGGAGGAGGAGCCGGCGAGGGTGAAGGAGATCGGGCGGTCGGCGACGAAGGTCGTCGGGGGGAGGTCGGTGCGGCCGAGGTTGCGGACCGTCGCGGTGACCCGCCACCAGTCGTCGCCCGCGTGCGACAGGCGCACGTCGATGTCGACCAGCGAGGCCGGCTTCGCGCGGCGCCGGCCGATGACGACGGCGACCACGGCGGCGGCCGCGACGATGAGACCGCCGAGCAGGCCGACGACTCCGAGAACGATCTCCATGGGGCCAGTCAACCATCCGGGCGGCGGCGGGCGGCGGCGGGCGGCCGGGGGTGCGGGCGGGGTGGATCTCGATACGCGCGCTTCGCGCGCTACTCGATCAGCAGGGAGGAGCGCTTCGCGCGATGCTCGATGAGCGGCCAAGCCATGGTGGTCGAGTGGCCGCGGAGCGGCGTATCGAGACCCGGCGTGCAGGGGGTGGTGGATCTCGATACGCGCGCTCCGCGCGCTACTCGATCAGCATGCTCGGCACCCGGGCGCCCCGTTGCGGGGTTTGGCGGCTCGTGGCGGGGTCCGCATACTGGAGGACCGCCCCCAACAGGGAGCGTTCAGCTGCGACAGCGGAGGGTGGAGCGGTGTCGACCGTGCGTGACCGGGCCCCCGCGGCCCGACGAACCGCCAGCATCCTGCCTCTTGCAGTGGGTGCCGCGGGGCTCGTGGTGAGCCTGGTGCTGGCCGTCGTGGCCGCCTCCGTCGCCTCAGCGCCCGTGCGCGTGCTCGGGGTGCCGCTCCCGCTGGTGCGCGGCAGCGCGGTCTGGCTGAGCGTCGCGGGCTACGTGCTGACGCCGCTGCTCGTCTTCCTCGCGACCGGCTGGGACCTCTCCTCCCAGCGCGCGCACTCCCTCCGCGACGCCCGCCGCTTCGTGCCCGACGCGCGCTTCACCCGCGCCCTCTACTGGCTCTCGGCCGCGGCGCTCGTGCTCGGCGCCTGGCACGTCCTCAACATCAGCGTCCCGATCTCCGAGTGGCTGGGCACGTGATCCGCCGCGCCCTCGCGATCGCGGTCACCGCGCTCCTGCTCGTCCTCGGACTCGGGGCGGCGGCGCAGCCGGCGAGCGCGGCGACCACGGGCACCGCCGCCAGCACCGCCTCGCTCACCGACATCGGCCGTGGCGCGATCGAGGACCTGCGCACCTGCCTCTCCTCCTCCGACGTCCTCAACGTCTACTACCTCGTCGACAGCTCCGGCTCGCTGAACACCGGCGGCGACGACGGCCGCGGCTCCGACCCCGACGTCGCGCGGGCCGGCATCCTCGCGGGCAGCCTGCAGGAGCTCGGCGGCCTCCGCGACTCGCTCACCGTCAACTGGGGCGCCGCCTTCTTCAGCCGCGCCTTCGAGCCGGCGGTCGACTGGCGTCCGTGGTCGCAGGAGAGTCCGGAGGCGCTCGCCGGCGTCATCCGCGACAAGAACCCCGGCGGCGGCACCAACTGGCTCGCCGGACTGCAGGGCGTGCAGACCGCGCTGCAGAGCCAGCCGAGCGCCGGCTCCGCCTGCCAGCTGGTCATCTGGCTGACCGACGGCGAGATCGATCTCGGCTCCGCGCAGGCCACCGCCGACGCGACCAATGCGCTCTGCGGTGTCCGGATCGACCCCGACGGCGACGAGCCCGAGGGCAACGGCCTGCTCGCGGCGCTCCGCCAGGCCGGCGTCGTCGTCCTCGGCACGCTCCTGGCCGACGGGGAGCAGCGCGAGGAGGCCCGCGTGATGTGGCCGCTCGTCGAGGGCAGCGGCGCCTACGGCGGCGGCACCGCGACCTGCGGACCGGCCGTCGCGCCCGAGGGCTCCGTCCGCGGCGCCGTGGTGGACGCCTCCGACCCCGACGCGCTCGCCTCCGTCTTCCTCCAGCTCGGCGCGCGCATCGCCGGCGGCGCGTCCCAGGCGCTCGACGCGAACGGCTCCTTCTGGATCGACCCGGGCGTCGCGCGGATCCAGGCCGTGGTGAAGGACGGCTGGACGCTGCAGGCGCCCGCCTCCTCCGGCCTCGGCACCCTCTCCGCCTCCGCCACCGCGCCCGAGGTGACGGTCACGCAGTCCTCCGGCGTCTCGCGGCTCGAGATCGCCGTCGACCGGCCCGAGCTGCAGGGGCAGTGGACGCTGACCTCGCCCGGCACGACCGAGGTCTTCGCCTTCAGCGACCTGCGGATCGTCTTCGACGACGCCAACCAGGTGCAGCGCGGCGAGGACGGCACGCTCTCCGCGACCCTCACCGCCCGCGTCCAGGACCCGGACGGCCGGCCGGTCGACCTCTCCGTCTTCGGGCAGAAGGACTTCATCGCGACCAGCACCGCGGACGGGGCGATCACTCCATTGACCGACGCCGCGATCGACGCGGCCTCCGGCGTCATCACGATCCCGCTGCCCTCCGACGTCACCGCCTCCGAGCTGCTCGTCACCGCCTCGCTCGACCCGCTGACCACCGCCGAGCACGCGATCGAGCTCGCCCCGGTCACCACGCAGCAGCGGATCAGGACCGTGCTGCCCGCCGCCTTCCCGAGCGTCGCCTCGCCGCTCGTGCTCAGCGAGCTGACCGGCGCCGACGGCCGCGCGGAGGGCACTCTCGCGATCCAGGGGCCGACCGCGGGCGGCGACGGCCAGGTCTGCCTCTCCGCCGCGCCGACCGTCACCAGCGACAACGCCGACCGCGCGGACGCCTGGCAGTGGAGCTTCACCGACGAGTCGGGCACCGCCCTCGCGCCGGGCGCCTGCCTCGACGTCGCGCAGGGCGCCTCGCGCACCGTGACCGTCTCCGCCGAGAACCCGGTCGCCGCCGACTCCTCGGTCGCCGCGACCCTCCCGCTCGACCTCCGCACCGCGGGCGGCAGCAGCGCCCCGCAGACCGTCGCGCTGTCCTTCCCGTCGACCTTCCCGGTGAACGCCGCGGCGATCGGACTGGTCGCGCTCGTCCTCCTGCTGCTCGGCGTGCTCCTCCCGCTGCTCGGCCTCTACCTCTTCAACCGGGCGAAGGCGAAGATCGCGATGAACGGCTCGTTCCAGCGCGGCACGATCCCCGTCGAGATCACGCCGGAGGGCGTCCGCTCCGCGCTGACGCACGGCCGCCTCGACGAGCGCTTCCGCTACCTCCGCAGCGAGACCGGCGTCCGCGAGCTGCCCGACCCCGAGCTCGGCCGGCTCCGCGCGCACGTGCCGTGGTGGCCGCTGAAGGCGCCGAGCTACCGCGTCGGGCCGCCCGCCGGCGGCGAGATCGTCGCCTCCCGCACCGGCACCCGCGGCACCTCCGCCGGGCGGCCGCTCGGCAACGGCGGCGTCGAGTTCTCTGCGCTCCCGCTCGACGTCTTCTGGGCGATCGTCGTCTCGGAGCAGGAGCTCGAGCGCCCCCGCGGCGACGAGCCCGTCCGCGCCACGGCCGTGCTCTACCACCGCGTCGACCGCGACGACGAGGGCCAGTACGAGCGACGCCTCGAGGACCTGCTGCGCGACTCCGGCGAGCCCGCCTGGAAGACGGTCGACGTGCTCCGCCGCGAGCGGGCGGCGAAGCGCCCCGAGCGCCGGGAGCCGCAGCAGCCCGTGCCCGCCGCCCCGCCAGCGGCCGCCGAGGCCCGCTCCTCCGTCCCGCCGCGGAGCGCCCAGAGCGGAACGCCCACCGCGACTCCGCCCCGCCCCTCCTCGCCCCCGCGCCCCGGCGGCCCGCCGCCCCGGACGCAGGGAGCGCCCGGCCGCCCCGGCGGACCGCCGCCCCCGCGGCCCGGCGGCTCCACCCCGCCCCCGCCGCCGCCCGGCCGGGCCGGCCCCCGCACCCCTCCGCCCCGCAGTCGCTGACGGCGCTCCGCCTCCCGGCACCGCCCGCACGACGACACACGACACACCGCGCTACCGCAGGAACACCGCGCGACCAGACGAAAGCAGGACCTCATGCTCAGACCCTTCCTCCTGATCGGAGTCGGCGGCTCCGGCGGCAAGACCCTCCGCGGCATCAAGTACCAGCTCGAGCTCAAGCTCCAGCAGCTCGGCTGGGAGGGCGGCATCCCCGCCGCCTGGCGCTTCCTGCACTTCGACACCCCCACCGTCCAGGACGGCATGGAGTACCAGGCGCCGTTCCTGCCCCGGCAGGACTACCGCGGCCTGGTCAGCACCGCCGCGACCTTCGACATCGTGCACGGCTCGATCACGAGCGCCCACGCGACCAACAATGCGATGCGCCACGACATCGAGCGCCAGCTGCCTGACCCGCGCCTGGTCAAGGTCGACGTGACCAAGGGCGCCGGCCAGTACCGCGCCGTCGGCCGCGCCGTCGCGCTCGCCGCCACCAAGGAGATCGCCCAGGCCGCGCGCCTCGCGATCGGGAAGATGAACGACGCCGAGTCGCTCGCCGAGCTGCAGACCCTCGGCCAGCGCCTGCGCGCCCGCGACGACGGCGGAGACGGCAGCCCGATCGTCATCGTGATCTCGTCGGTCGCCGGCGGCTCGGGAGCCGGCCAGTTCCTCGACATCATCGAGATCATCAAGTCGACCGCGAAGCAGTACCCGTGGTCGAACCAGTTCTTCAGCATGCTCTACGCGCCCGACGTCTTCGATCAGCTCTCGGTCACCGCCGGCATGCCCGGCAACGCGCTCGCCGCGATCTCCGAGACGATGAACGGCTTCTGGACCGACACGCCCTCCGCCGCGACCCTCGAGCTGCTGCGCACCAAGGGCGTCGCGCCCTCCTACGGCGCCGCGATGGACCGCGTCGGCGCCGCGTACCCGTTCATCGTCGGCCGCAGCAACAGCAAGGTCACCTTCGAGGACCAGAACGCCGTCTACGACGCCGTCGCCACCAGCCTCACCGCGTGGATGATCGACGAGCGCGTGCAGGACGACATGATCGCCTACTCGTCCGGCAACTGGCAGGCCCGCTCGGCCGCCAACGTGCTGCCCGACAACTCCGGGCTGATGAGCCCCGCGCACCACTCGCCGCCGTTCTCCTCGATCGGCTTCGGCCGGGTCACCCTGGGCCGCGAGCGCTTCCTGGAGTACTCCGCCGAGCGCTTCGCCCGCTCCGCGATCGACCGGATGCTCTTCGCGCACGCCGAGGAGGACCCGCAGTTCGAGCGGATGACCGAGCGCGAGTACATCGAGAAGTCGGCCGACAGCGAGTACCAGCGCTTCCTCCGCGAGCTGCGCCTGAACGAGGAGACCGCCGAGCACAACGACGTCACCGACGCGCTGCGCGATCAGAGCACCCTCGACCTGATCAAGGCCGAGCTGCAGCGCGGCGCCGACGACGAGCTGGCCCGCCCCGAGTCGCTCGACCGCCAGGGCGGCACCGACATCACCACCTGGACCGACCGGCTCGTCAACGAGTTCACCCGGCACAGCCCGCGCCTGCTCCAGCGCGACCGCGAGGCCCGCCAGCGCCGCCTCGACGAGTGGACGCGCACGATGCCCGGCCACATCCTCGAGACGGTCTCGCGCTACGTCGCGCAGGACGGCCTGCCCGTCGTCACCGCGATGCTCCGCCGCCTCGAGCGCGGCCTCAAGGGCACCGTCGACGCGCTGCGCGTCGAGGCCCGCCAGCACGAGGAGTGGGTGGGCACCCTCAGCTCGCTCGTCTCGGACGAGCTGCGCACCTCGGCCAACCAGCAGTCGATCCGCCCGGACCAGGAGGCGGTGCAGTTCGCCATCCAGCGCCTCGGCCAGGCGCTCGAGTGGTCCTCCGAGGCGGCCCTCCGCGACTCCGCCTGGGCGCTGCTCGCCGAGCTGCGCGAGACCTTCCTCGGCCCGCTCGCCGACTACCTCGACGGCTCCCGCACCGCGCTGCTGCAGCGCGTGCACTCGCGGAAGACCAGCGACGACCGCGAGAACGCCTACGAGTTCTGGCCCCGCCGCGTCGACGAGACCGTCCCGCGCAAGTACTCGCCCGCGCCCAACGAGCGGATGCTCGTCGAGCCGGAGAAGTACCCGGCCGAGTTCCAGAAGCTGGTGCGCGCCTCCGTCGACGGCGACGCCAAGTACCAGGACGCCGTCCTGCGCGTGCTCGCCGACCAGCTCGTCGGCGTCAGCCCGGACAGCGAGTCGGACGCGGGCGCCTGGTCGCTCGTCGGCAACCCGCGCACCTGGAAGCCGACCGTCACCGCGGACCCGGCCGTCGCCAACCCGGCCCAGCGCGCCTCCTTCGAGCTCGCGACCGACCCGGAGGTCTACGTCGGCCGCGCCCGCGCGTGGATGAAGCGCGACGGCACCCCGTTCGCCGCCTACATCGGCGAGGACCTGCTCGGCTTCTTCGACTCCGAGGTGCTGCCGCCCGACGTCTTCGCTGCGCGCCGCGACCGCTACCGCGAGCAGCTCCAGGCCGCCCTCGGCGCGAGCGAGCCGCTGGTGAAGCTCAACCCGGCGCTGCTGCGCGCCGTGCACGGCAAGGCGATCAACGAGGACACCTCGCTGGTCTTCAGCTCGATCCCGTTCCGCGCCGGCACCGAGATGTACGAGGTGACCAAGGGCGTGCTCGGCCAGATGGGCGTCTGGGACGACGCGACCAGCGAGTCGTGGTTCCAGGACCAGAAGGTCGACGGCATCGAGGTCTTCGCGATGTCCGGCTTCCCCTACGAGCCCATCGTGATGGACTCCGTGATGGAGCCGATCGCCCGCGGCTGGCTCGCGCAGTCGAACACCCAGGACAGCCGCGAGGCGTTCTGGAAGTTCAAGCGCGCCCGCCTGCTCGGCGAGAGCATCCCGGCGGACCCGCGCGCGATCGAGTCGATGATCCGCGGCTGGTACGTCGCCAAGGCCCTCGGCCGTCTCGCCGTCGACGCCTCGCAGGGCGAGAAGGGCCCCAAGCTCTCGGTCTGGGACCCGGCGACCCGCGCGCTGGCCGACTTCCCGCACCCGCTGCTGAGCGAGCGCAACGCCCGCCCCGCCGACTTCCCCGGTGTCGTGCTGCAGTCGCTCGCCATCGCGATGGCGCTCTGCAACGTCGACGGCACGCTCGCGCCGCTCGCTGCCTACCGCGTGCTGATCTCGCTCGGTGGCAGCCGCGGCGAGGAGACCGAGCTGGCCGAGTGGCTGCAGACCGGCGCGCTGCCGACCGGCGCCCCGGTGCCGGAGTCGTCCCGCGCCGGCAGTGCGGACGGCGACCTCGCGTCGCGCCGCTCCGCCGTGCAGGCCTACCTGACCGCCGAGCTCGCCCGCTTCGACAGCGACATCGTGCAGCAGGACGACATGGTCTCGGTCTACGACTACCCGGTCACCTGGGAGATGCGCGAGCAGTTCCGCGAGGCGCTGCTCGGGCTGGTGTCGTCGGTCGTCTCGACCGGTCCGCGCGACTCCGGAGTCTGAGCGTGCCCCCGGAGATCCGACCGGACGGCTACGGGCCCGCCGGCTTCTGGCCCGACGGCAAGGCGGCGATCGTCCTGCTGCCCAGCGGCGCACAGGGCGAGACCCTGCTCGAGCTGGCGGCGCAGTGGACGAAGACCGGCCTGCTCGGCCAGGCCCTCTGGGTGCTGCCCGAGCACGTCAAGACCTCGCCCTACGCGCCGCCGCAGATCGAGGCCGTGGTGCTCGGCGTGGGCGCCGACCTCGAGTCCGTCGCGATCGCGGTCGACCTGTTCGAGGCGCTCGCGGAGGAGCCGCTCGCCCTCGTCCGCCTGGTCACCCTCCGCTCGGCCCTGCCCGAGCGCGAGACCGACGAGGCGCAGGACGCGGTCGCCGACCTCGTCAGCCGCTGGGTGCGCACCTCGATGCCGCTGCCGAACCCGTCGGCGACCCTCGCCGACCAGACCACGGAGCTGCGCCGGGTCACGCTGATCTGCGCGCCGACCGCGTTCCAGCTGCGCGAGCGGGTGGAGGCGCACGAGCACGGCTTCGTCGTCATCGCCTCGCCCGAGGACCGCTCGAGCCCGTGGTCCGGCGACGCGTTCGTCCGCGACGACGAGCGCTTCACCGGCTTCACGCTCACCCACCTGGCGAGCGTCGCCGGGCTGTGGAACGGCGTCACCGACGGCAGCGTCGAGCTGATGAGCCGCGAGTCCGACGGCGGCGACTCCGTCTGGATCTCGCGCGTGTTCCTCAACGCAGTGCTGACCGAGTCGCTCGGCCGCCGCGTCGCCGCGGGCGTGCTCGAGAACGCCGCCCGCCCGGACTCGCTGCTGATCGACCCCAGCGTCAGCCCGCCGCCGCCCGGCACCGCCTACATCGACGACGGCCAGATCGCGGGCTACGTCGAGAGCATGGTCGCCGGAGCGCTGCGCCTGGACGGCGGGGCGCTCACCTATGACTCCGCCGGCTCGCTCGACGTGCCGGAGCCCGAGCGGATCGGCTTCTGGGCGCAGATCGGCCGCTTCTTCGCCTTCTCGGCCGGCAAGCTCGTGCAGATCCCGCGCTGGGCCGTGCTCTGGATCACCTCGAGCGCGAACCGCTCGGTGACCCGCGCCCTGCACACCTCGCAGGGCTCGGCCGTGGTCGGGGCCGACTACGACGAGGTGCTGGACGTCCGCGACCGGCTCCTGGTCGCCGACCTCGAGCACCTCCGCGAGGACGAGGGCCGCGCCCGTGCCGAGGCCGACGCGCCCGCCGCGATGGCGCACGTCCGCACGACGCCGCAGCTCTGGGCGGGCCTGCGCGAGCTGGTCTTCGGCGCGCTCGACGGCAGCGCCGACCTCCGCGACGCGGGCTTCGCGCCCGTCGAGGGGGCCGTGCCCGTCTTCGGGCGGGTGGGCGACGTGCTCGCGCTGCCGGACGACCCGTGGGTGGCGTCGGGCTACGACGTGCCGCCGGGGTTCCCGGAGCGGGTGGACTGGTACGCGCTGGCGCTCGCGGATCCGCGGGAGAGGCTGCAGAACTGGGTGTCGGCGTCGGAGGCGGCGGCTGCCGCGGCTGCCGCGCAGGTGCCGGTCGAGGCCGGTGCTGCTCCCGAGGCTGCTGAGGCGTCGGTCGCGCAGGAGTCCGAGGCCGGGCCCTCCGACTCCGCCGCGTTCGCGCCGCCCGCGCAGGAGACGCTCGTCGAGGGCGAGGCCGCCGAGCCGCGGACCGTCGTGCAGATCGAGGTCCCCGCGGAGGAGGCTCCCGAGCCCGTCGAGCCGCCCGTGTCCGCCTACGACGCCGAGGCGCGCCGCTCCGGACGCCTGCAGGCGCTCGGCGAGTACGACCTGTGGGCCGGCCGGCAGAGCTCCTCGTTCGTCTGGCGCTTCCTCGACCGGATCGGCGCCGAGCGCCGCCGCGCCGAGGACGAGGTCGCGTACCTCAAGGGCGAGATCGACGCGATCCGCCCGCAGCGCCCCGGCGAGCTGCTGGGCCTGCGCCGCGAGTTCCACCGAACGCTGCTCGTCGGCTGGGTCACCGTGCTGTCGCTCGCGATCGTGGTCGGCGTCGGCATCTGGTTCGTCAACGACTACGCCTCGCGGCAGCCCGCGGGCACCTTCGATCCCGGGCTGATCACCTCGATCCTGCTCTGGGTGCTCGTCGGCCTGGCCGGTGCCGGAGTGCTGATCACGCTGATCTCGCTCGTCCGGTACCACGCCGGCTGGTCGCGCTTCGAGCGGCGTATCCAGCTCGAGCGCACCCGCCTCGCGCACTACGGCCGCAGTGCCCGCCGCGCCCGCGAGGAGGCCGCGCGCCTGCGCTCGGTGCACCGCCAGGCCGTCGAGTGGCTGGTGCTGCTGTCCAAGGCCGTGCATCGTCCGTGGCACGTGCCGCCCGTGTGGCTGCAGCACGAGACCTTCGACGTGGAGCGCGGCGCCATGCCGTTCGCCGTGCGCCTCGCGACCGTCAGCGGCGAGGAGACGGCGGCCGTCGCCCGGATGCGCGCCGCGATGACGTCCAAGCTCGTCCGTCGCGGCTGGCGGCACGAGGCCTTCGAGGCGCTCGTGCAGGAGATGGCCGCGGACTACGGAGCCGGCCAGGGCTTCGGCCTGTCGGCGCTGGACGAGGACCTCCCGCACTCGTCGAACCACACCCGGCGGATGCTGCTGCGCGCCCTCGACGACGAGTCGCTGCTCACCCGGATCGCCGCCCCGCGCCTGGCCGACATCGTCGCCTCCGTGCAGCGCGACGAGGAGGCGATCGCCCGCCCGCGGGTCCGCCCGATGGGCACGAACCCGCTGAACGCGCTGCGCCGCCCCGAGGACTTCGAGGGCGTCGAGCTCGACGTCCCGTGGGACGACTTCCTGCTCGACTCGCTGACCCGCGCCGACCCGATGACCCCGGTGAGCGCCACGGTGCTGACCGAGCTGCAGGTGGGCGAGCGCTACCACGAGCGCGTGACGAGCTTCCTCGTCGCGCCGTCGCGGCTGCAGGAGCGGCTGCGGTTCGATCCGTCGGCGCCGATCCACGTGGTGCCGTTCGAGGCGTCGACCGGGTCGCCGGTGGATCTGGTGTGGCGGGTGGACGTCGTCGGGCCGGTGCCGCGCGCGGCGATCCGGCTGTGGGACGGGGCGGTGCGGGCCTCGGCGCCCGTCGTCCCGGCCGACGGCGACTCGGGGGTGTAGTCGGTGGTCGGCAGGCCGCCGCCGCCGCGACCCGGTGGGGTGCGGCGGGTGGGGGCTCCGGGGCTCTCGCGGGGTGCTGGGCGGCCGGGGGCTCCGGCTCGGTACCGGCGGGTGCGGCGGGCGCCGTGGTGGGCGTGGATCGTCGCGGCCGTCGGTGTGGCTGCGGTCGCGTTCGCGGTGGTGGGAGCGGGGGAGACGGTCGGGACTCCCGGTGAGGGGTCTGCGTCCGGCGTCCCTGCTGGACCTGCCTCGATCGCTCCTGCTTCGACCCCTTCCGCGACGGTCACTCCGTCCGCCGCTACCGCGACAGCTGCGCCGACCGCGTCCGCGTCCGTGCCCTCGTCACCGCCGGCGGACTCCGCCGACCCCGCCGCACTCGCGCTGGCGACCCTTGCCGCGCTGCCCGTGGACGACGGCCGCGCCGACGTCCCCTACGACCGCGACCTGTTCGGCGAGTCCTGGAAGGACGTCGACCGCAACGGCTGCGACACCCGCAACGACGTCCTGGGCAGGGACCTGCTCGACCCGGTCTTCAAGCCCGGCACCCGCGACTGCAAGGTCCTCTCCGGCACCCTGGTCGACCCGTACGACGGCACCGCGGTGTCCTTCGTCTCCGGGAGCGACACGTCCCGCCTCGTGCAGATCGACCACGTCGTCGCCCTCGGCTGGGCCTGGCACCACGGCGCGTGGGCGTGGACGGACGAGCAGCGCCTGCTGTTCGCGAACGACCCGGCGAACCTCGTCGCAGCCTCGGACGACACGAACCAGTCCAAGAGCGACGTCGGCCCGGGGGAGTGGCTGCCGCCGGCCGCGGAGCTGCGCTGCGGGTACGTGGAGCAGTTCGTGGGGGTGCTGGGGGAGTACGGGCTGGCGATCGGGGCGGAGGACCGGGAGGCGGCGGAGGCGGTGCTGGCTGGGTGCTGACCCGGGTCGGGGCTGCGCCACCCGCGGTGCCTGCGATCCCTGCCCGGCTAGCCTGAGCGGCACTATGGCCTTCGACTCGAACGCGGACTGGGACGACCCGGACCCGTTCGACCGGCCTCCGCGCCGGCGCCCCAAGCGCCGCCTCTCGGCCGGCGAGGACCGCGTCACCGCGATCCTGCTGCTCGTCCTCCTCCTGATCCTCGGCGGTGTCCTGTCCTTCTTCGTCTTGGTCGAGCAGCTGGCGATGGACCGCTGCGGCGGAGCCCCGGGCGAATGCGACTACGAGCTCCTGAGCACGACGACCGTGCTCGTCCCCGGAGTCGTCGCCCTGACCTTCCTCGTGACGGTCGTCGCACTCGTCCGACCGAACACGTCGCGTCGGATCTGGTGGATCCCCGCGATCGGCACAGTGGCCGCCGTCCTCGCGTTCCTGCTCGCGTCGGGCCTGGTCTTCGTCGCGGTGCACTGAACGGTCGAGCTGGTCAAGAGCCTCGTCTTCAGTGACCTCGAACCGCCGCCTTCCTCCTTGCTACGCACTGCCGCACCGTGATTCAGGTCAAGTCAGAATGGCGACAACTCTTCACTAAAGAGACACGAGCGTACCTCGCCAATAAAGAGCTTTGATATTCCTACTCTCGGGCCATGCCCGATCTCACTCCCGCAACCCTTTCCCTCGAGTTGGGAGTCTCGCAGAAGCGAATTCGCTCCGTCCTGCGCGAACAATTCGGAACGCTCGACCCGTCGACGACGCGCTGGAGCTTGAGCGAGGAGCAGGCCAATTTCGTTCGCACGCGCATCGCACGTCGCGGGGCGAATGGCACGCGCTTCACTCTCGTTGAGGGTGACCAAGTCCTGAGGCGGGCCGTCCACGGAGCGTACGGCGGCCAGCAGCAGGGCGGAATTGCGACTCCGAAGTCTCTCGGCGAAATCTTCATCTTCACTGATCCGGCGAAGGGGGCTCGCTACGGGTACGACCGTTTCGAGGGCCTGCGCGAGGACGGCTCCTACTCCTACACCGGCGAGGGTCAGATCGGCAATCAGACCTTTGTCCGCGGCAATCTGGCTCTTCGTGATGCTGCCGTTCAGAACCGCATCATCCGGCTCTTCACGGTGCAGGGGACGAGCGTGACCTACATTGGAGCGTTCACCACGGGAACTCCGACCTATCGTTTCGAGACCATCCCCGACACCGAGGGAACGCTGCGACAGGGCATCATCTTCACCCTCGTGCCGATCAGCGCCGACGTCTCGTCACTTCCCGCGTACGGCGGACGCCCGGTGGCGTCAGTGGAGCTCTCCGAGTGGTCGGCTCCGGAATCGTCTGATGTCGTCATCGCGGGTGCGGACCTCAGCCCGATCGAGGAGCGGGTGGTTTCCCGCGTGGAATTCGAGCTGCAGGCGGCCTTCGGCGAGTGGCTGGCGGAAAACGGGACGCCGCCGAGTCGGCTCACCCTTCCCGTCGGCTCCACCCGGATTGAGCCTGATCTGTACGTGAAGTCCAGCGGCTGGATCGTCGAGGCCAAGAAGTCGACTGCTCGCGCCTATGTGCGCACTGCTATCGGCCAGGTTCTCGATTACGCCCACGTCGCCAATGGCCTCGGCTGGGCGGCGGTGCCCGTCATCCTGCTGCCGGGTCGCCCCGAGTCAGATCTCCTCGAACTGATCGGACGGCTCGGGATCATCACCGCGATCCGCACGGACGACGGTTTCGACCTCGTCGATCCCTAAGCCGTCAGGAGGGCGACGGCGGGCAGATCGGCGGGTGCCCATTCCAGCGGAGTGAGGTCAGAGCGAGTAGCCCACAGCATGGAGTCATGGTCGGTGCTGGACGTGGGACGTTCCGAGGAGAGCGTTGCCCAGAAGCACGACAGCCGGATCGTGCGGGTTGAACCCGCGGTCTCATCGACGGTCAGAAGCTCGCCCACCTCGATCTCGACGCCGAGCTCTTCGCGAATTTCTCGAGCGAGCGCCTGCTCGTGCGTTTCGCCGGCCTCGACCTTGCCGCCTGGAAACTCCCACTTGCCGCCGGCGTCCTTCTCGGGCCGGCGGCGGCAGGCCAGGATGCGGCCGTCGCTCTCGATGACAGCGGCAACAACCTCGAGGACTTCCACGACTCCATCATGGGGCACCCTCACAACGAAGGTTGAAGGGCGCTATCCGCCCACTTGGGCTGCCTTCCGAGCGCTCAGCCTTCGTTTCGAGGCCAAGCCGCCCGGCATGCAGCGCCTCCGCTCGCGCTTTGACGCCCCCGCCACCCCCGTGTTACGTTCGCTCTCGGACATGTGACTGGTCGTGCAGGCAGGATCCGACGAAACGCGTACGAAGCGTCGTCGGGTCCTTTTTTTGTGCCCGGACGCCTCCTGACGCGCCGATGACGGCGCGGGGACAGCGACGGGAAGCAAGAGCAGCACGCAGCACAGCGCAGGGAAGCGCGCGTCCCCCACACACCCGAAGGAGTACCGATGAGTACCCAGGACAGCGCGAAGGCGATCCTCGAGCACGTCGGCGGCGCCGGCAACGTCTCGAAGCTGCAGCACTGCTCGACCCGCCTGCGCTTCGCGCTCGCGGACGACCAGAAGGCCGATGTCGACGCCCTCAAGGCGGTGCCCGGCGTGATCGGCGTCGTCATGGGGCCGCAGACGCAGGTCATCGTCGGCAACGGCGTCGCCGAGATGTACGCGGCGGTCGAGAAGCTGCGCGGCGGCACCGAGGCGACCACCCCGAAGACCAAGCAGCCCCGGTCGCTCAAGCGGCTGGGCGCGACGATCATGGACTTCGTCGTCAGCGTCTTCACGCCGATCATCCCGGCCATCGCCGGCGCCGGCATCTTCAAGTCGTTCCTCGTCCTCGCCTCCGCGGTGGGCTGGCTCGATCCGGCGTCCGACAACTTCAAGCTGCTGTCCGCGATCCCGGACGCGGTGTTCGGCTTCCTGCCGCTCCTCGTCGCCTACACGAGCGCCAAGAAGCTCGACGTGAACCGGCCGCTGGCCCTCGGACTCGTCGGAGTCCTGGTCTTCCCGGCCTTCACCGCGCTGCTCAACCAGGAGGGCGGCGTCGCCCTCTTCGGCATCCCGGTCCCGGTGATCGCCTACAACGCGCAGGTGTTCCCGGCGATCCTCGCGGTCCTCCTGCTCTCCGTCGTCGAGCGCTTCTTCACGAAGCACTCCTGGGGACCGATCCGCACCTTCTACGTGCCGCTGATGTGCCTCGTCATCGTCGCGCCGGCCACGATCTTCCTGCTCGGCCCGCTCGGCTACTGGCTCGGCTCGATGCTCACCGGCGCCCTGATCGGCCTCTACGGCGCGCTCGGCTGGGTGGCCGTCGCCCTCCTCGCCGGCGTCCTGCCGCTGATCATCTCGGTCGGCATGCACAAGGCCTTCATCCCGCCGACCATCGCGACGATGGCCAGCGCGGGCAAGGACACCTTCTACCTCGCCTCCTCCCTCGCGCACAACGCCGCGGAAGCCGGCTCCAGCCTCGCGATCGCCCTGCGCACCAAGAGCGCGGCGCTGCGCGCGACCGCCTTCTCCGGCGGACTCTCGGCCCTCTTCGGCATCACCGAGCCCGCCCTCTACGGCGTCACCCTGCAGAACAAGCGCGCGCTGATCTCGGTCATCTCGGGCAGCGTCGTCGGCGGCGCCTACATCGGCGCCACCCAGGTCGCCGCGTTCGCGCTGGTCAGCCCGGGTGTCGCGAGCATCTCGATGTTCATCGACGGGCTGAACCCCTGGAACCTGCTCAACGCGGTCATCGGCCTGCTGATCTCGGTCGCCGTCTCGTTCGTCGTCTCCTTCATCATCTGGCGCGACGACGCCTCCGCCAGCGTCCAGGCGCTCGGCGACGTGGTCGCGAAGGACGCCGCCGACGCGACCGCCCTGACCGCCCCGCTCAGCGGCGACGTCATCCCGCTCAGCGAGGTGAACGACCCCGTCTTCTCCGCCGGCGTCCTCGGCGAGGGCATCGCCATCCGCCCCACCGACGGCGTCGTCCGCTCGCCGTTCGCCGGCACGGTCATCGCCGTCCTCAGCTCCAAGCACGCCATCGGCCTGCGCCGCGACGACGGGGTCGAGGCCCTCATCCACGTCGGCCTCGACACCGTCCAGCTCGACGGCGTGCCCTTCGACGTGCACGTCGCCGTCGACGAGCGCGTCGAGGCCGGGCAGCTGCTGCTCACCGCCGACCTCGCGGCCATCACCGCCGCCGGCTACGACACCACCACCCCGGTGCTGATCACCAACTCGGCCGAGTACACCGTGCTCATCGAGGCCGCCGACCGCGTGTCGGCGGGCGATGCGATCATCACCGTCACCCAGAAAGAGAAGGAGCTCGCCGATGGCGCTGCCTGAGGGATTCCGTTGGGGCGGCGCACTCGCCGCCAACCAGGTCGAGGGCGCGTGGCGCGAGGGCGGGCGCGGGCCGGCCGTCAGTGACGTCGCCTCCTACAAGCCCAAGGCCGACCCCAAGGAGTACGCGATCCACCATCAGAACACGGTGGCGAGCATCACCGCGGCGATGGCGGACGACGACACCGAGTACTACCCCAAGCGCCGCGGGATCGACTTCTACCACCGCTACCCGGGCGACCTGGCGCTCTTCGCGGAGATGGGCTTCACCACCCTCCGCGTCTCGATCGCCTGGACCCGGCTCTACCCGACGGGGGAGGAGGCGGAGCCGCTCGAGGAGGGCGTCGCCTACTACCTCGCGCTCTTCACCGAGATGCGCCGCCTGGGCATCGAGCCGCTCGTCACCCTCTCGCACTACGACCCGCCGCTCGCCCTGGCGCTCAAGCACAACGCCTGGGTCGAGCGCCGCACCATCGAGCTGTTCGAGCGCTTCGCCCGCACCTGCTTCGAGCGCTTCGGCCACCTGGTCGACATGTGGCTGTCGTTCAACGAGATCGACGGGATCATCCGCCACCCGTTCACCTCGGGCGGCATCATCGAGGAGACCGTCGAGGGGAGCGTCGAGCAGGCCTGCTACACGGCGCTGCACCACCAGTTCGTCGCGTCGGCGTCGGTCACCCGGATCCTGCACGAGCTCTGGCCCGAGGCGCGGATGGGCTGCATGCTCACGATGCTGACGACCTACCCGAACACCTGCCACCCCGACGACGTCGCGGCCACCCAGGCCAAGGAGCGGATGCTCTACCTCTGCACCGACGTCCAGGCCGGCGGCGCCTACCCGCGCCTCGCCCTGCGCGCCCTCGCGGCGCGCGGCGTCGAGATCCCGTTCGCGGAGGGGGACGCGGAGCTGCTGCGCGAGCACCCCGTCGACTTCATCTCGTTCAGCTACTACATGTCGATGACGGAGTCGGTGCGCCCGGATGCCGAGCGCACCCCCGGCAACACGGTGCTCGGCGTGAAGAACCCGTTCCTGGAGTCGAGCGAGTGGGGCTGGCAGATCGACCCGGTCGGCCTGCGCATCTCGCTGATCGACCTCTACGACCGCTACGGCAAGCCGCTGTTCATCGTGGAGAACGGGCTCGGGATGCGGGACGAGCTCGTCCCGGCGGACAATGAGGGGGAGGATCCCCGCATCCACGACCCCTACCGGATCGACTACTTCCGTGCGCACTTCGAGCAGATGATCCAGGCGGTGGACGAGGGTGTGGAGCTCCTCGGCTACGTGAGCTGGGCGCCGATCGACCTGATCAGCGCCTCCAGCTCGCAGATCTCGAAGCGCTACGGGTTCGTCTACGTCGACATGGACGACCTCGGCCACGGCAGCACGAACCGGTACCGGAAGGACTCCTTCTTCTGGTACCAGCGGGTCATCGCGTCCAACGGCGCCGACCTGGGATGACCCTCCTCGCTCCACCCGGTTGCCGGGCCGCGCAGACGCCGTCGACGGAGACACGCATGCAGACCATCAAGAAGGTGCTCAATTCGAGCGTCGTGCTCGTCGTCGACGAGCGCGGCGCCGAGCGGGTGCTGCTCGGCAAGGGGATCGGCTTCGGCGCGAAGGCGGGCGAGGTGATCGAGGCGTCCGCGGTGGACCAGGTGTTCGTCGCGCTCGACGACGCCGACCAGCGGAACCTCGTCGAGCTGCTCGCGCAGATCCCGCCGGAGTTCGTCGAGCTGACCCGGGCCGTCGTCGCCGATGCGGAGGAGCAGGGGCTGAAGCTCGACCCGCACGTGTACCTCGCGCTGACCGACCACCTGCACTTCGCGGTGGAGCGGCAGCGGCGCGGCCTCGCGGTCGCGAACCGGCTGGCCTGGGAGATGCGCTCGGTCTACCCCGTGCAGTACGCGGTGGGGGAGCGGGCGGTCGCGGCGATGCGCGCGCGGCTCGGAGTGGACGTGCCGGACGACGAGGCGGCGAACGTGGCCTTCCACCTCGCCAACGCGGAGCTGGGCAAGGTCGGCATCGACTCGCTGCGGATCGTGCAGCTGATCCGCTCGGTGACCGCGATCATCCAGCACACCAGCGGGGCGGCGCTGGACCGCGAGGACCTGCGCTCGGCCCGCTTCGTGGCGCACCTGCAGTACTTCGCCGAGCGGTTCTTCTCGGGCGGGCTGCTGGTCAGCTCCGACGACTTCCTCTTCACCAGCCTCAGCACGCGGTATCCGCGGGCCGTCGCGTCGGCGGAGCGGGTGCGCGCGTTCGTGCGGGCGGAGTACGGTGCGGAGCTGCCGAACGAGGAGGTGGCGTTCCTGGCGCTGCACATCGCGCGGGCGGCGCCGGAGTAGGGCGCGTTCCCGTCCTGTCGGTCCCGACAGTCCTGTCAGTCACTACGGAGAGAGCACCATGACCCGCGGCACCGTCCACTTCGTCCGGCACGCCCAGACGCTGTTCAACGTCAACGGCCAGCTGCAGGGCTGGTGCGACTCGCCGCTGACCGCGCGGGGCGAGCGGCAGATCGCGGCGCTCGGCGAGCGGATGCGCGGGGTGCCGCTGGTCGCGGCGTTCCTGAGCGACCTGACGCGCACGCGGACCACGGCCGCGGCGGCGCTCGTGAGGCATCCGTCGATCGAGCCGGTGCCGACGACGACGCTGCGGGAGTGGCACTTCGGCGGCTTCGAGGGGCAGCCGAACGCGTCGCTCTGGGAGCCGGTCTTCGCGGACCACGGCTACTCGTACGTGCCGGCCTCGGCGGACTGGCCGCGGATGACCGACGCGGGCCTGGACAGCGTCATCGACGCGATCCACCGGCACGACCCGTCCGGGCGCGCGGACACGGCCGCCTCGGTGCGGGAGCGGGTGGAGGCGGCGCTCGCGCTGATCCTGCCGGCGGCCGAGCACGGAGACGTGCTGGTCGTCACCCACGGGACGGTGCTCGGCAGCCTCCTGCGCGCCATCGACCCCGCGCACCGGCCGCGCGCGGGCTTCCCGAACTGCGGCATCGTCCCGGTGACCGACGGCGTGATCGGCCCGATCGACGCGAGCTGCGCGGTCGACTGACGGCGGGCTGCGGGTCGGACGCCTGCGGCCGGCGGTGCTGACGGGGCGGGTCTCGATACGCCGCGTTCCGCGCCTACTCGACCAGCATGGTCGGCGGGCGCCAGTGGCGGCGGTGCTGACGGGGCGGGTCTCGATACGCCGGCTGTGCCGGCTACTCGACCAGCATGCAGAGGGCCGCGCGTTCCCCGGCTGCCGCCCGTTCATGCTGATCGAGTAGCGCGCGAAGCGCGCGTATCGAGATCCCCCCACCGCAGGCGCGTCGGCCGCCGAGGCGTCCAGCACCCGTCGAAGCGTCCCGCTGTACAGGGACGTCTCGACGGTTCAGGGACGCCTCGGCAGCGAGGGCCCCGCCCGGTCACCCCTTCAGCGGGTCGTTGCCCCAGTTCATCAGCGAGTAGCGCCACTTCGTCTCCGTGACGTCGCCGGAGGGGCGCTGCTTCGAGTGCCGGGCGACGTAGCCGGTGACCTTCTTCATGTGCGCGTAGTCGTCCTCGCTGAGGTCGGCCTGCTTGGTGCCGAGGATGTCGATGATCCGGCGCCCGCTGTGGTGGCCGACGGACTCGCCGCCGCTGGCCGGCTTCTGGCCGACCTCCTTCGACTCGTCCTTCTCGAGCCAGGACTCGATCTCCTTGGCCGTCATGTTCACGGCGTCGTGGAAGTCGTCGCGGATCCCGCGCTTCTCGTCGTCGGTGGTGTCGTCGCTCATCGTGCTCGCTCCTCGGGTCGGTACCGCTCCACTCGAGCGCCCCGCGGGCGAGAGGTCAAGCCCCGTGCCATCCGCGGGCACGCGCGTAGCGTCGGGAGTCAGCCGTCCGAGATCACCCACGCACAGGAAGAGGCCTCCATGCCCTCACACAACACGCTCGTCCGCAGCCTCCACGACCTCGGCGCCGCCGCCTGGTTCGGCGGGTCCCTGATGGGCGCCGTCGGCCTGAACGGCGCCGCGTCCACCTCCTCCGACCCGTCCGAGCGCCTGCGCCTCGCCGCGAACGGCTGGGCCCGCTGGACCCCCGTGCAGCTCGCCGCGATCGCGGCCCACGGCGTCGGCGGCATCGGCCTGATCCTCGCCAACAAGACCCGCCTGGCGAACCAGCAGGAGAGCCGCACCAACACGGTCGTGAAGACGATCGTCACCGGTCTCGCGGGCGCCGCCTCCGTCACCGCCGCGATCGCCGGCGCGACCCAGGCCAAGCACGCCGACGAGGGCGCGAAGGGCGTCACCGAGGCGTCGGCGAGCAACTCCGACGAGCTGACCACCGCGCTCCGCGTCCAGAAGGTCACCCAGTGGGCGATCCCCGTGCTGACCGCCGTCATCATCATCCTCGGCGCCCAGCAGGGCGAGCAGCAGCGCCCGGTGAAGGGCCTCTTCGAGACGACCGCCCGGATGTTCCGCAAGTAGCCGTCCGCGTCGGCGCGGGGTCAGTCCAGGCGGCTGGCCTCTGCGCCGACGTGCCAGCCCTCGTCCTTCACCCAGCTGAACCCGAGCGCGCACTGGTGCGGGACGACTCCCGGCTGCGGCACCGTGTGCAGGGAGACGCTGAAGGGCGTCCGCACGATCGCGTCGTAGATCGTCACGTCCGGATCCGTCCCGACCAGCTCGGAGCAGTACCGCGTGATCGTCGCCCGCTGCTCCGCCGTGTCGGCCGGAACGAGCTCGGCGATCGCCGCGTCGTCGTCGAGCACGGGCAGCAGCCGGGCGACCAGCACCCGGCCGTCGCCCTCCGGAGGCACCGTGCCCGCCGTCGGGTCGCCCCAGTCGCTGAGCGCGAGCGCCACGAGCCCGGCGGGAATCGCGATCAGCACGGCGACCACGCCGCAGATCACGAGGGCGCGGCGCCGGGGGTGTCTCGATGTCCCGGTCCTGGTCGCCGCTTCGGCCCGTTCGCTCACGTTCGGAGGCTAGGCCCTCGTCCACGTGCGAGCGTCCAGCTCACCGGGTCACACGGCGAAACACCCCGTCATCGGGGGTAGTGGGCTTCGCTCGCGAGCGTCCGGGCAGCACCCTGGATGCACGCGGGATCCGGTGCGTGAACACCGGCTCCCGCCGCCATCGCGGCGTGCCCGAGAGGCCAGGGAGCGGTCTGCAACACCGCTGACGCGGGTTCGAATCCCGCCGTCGCGTCGATGGGGAATCGGATCGCGCCTATGCCCTCGGGCGCGCTGCCTCGAACGCCGCGACCACGTCTTTCGGGAGCCGCCCGCGCACGCCGACCTCGTGACCGTTCGCCAGCGCCCAGCTGCGGATCTCGGAGGGGGACGCCGTCGATCGCGCCGGGGACGGCACGGCGACGATCACGTCGGAAGGCCGGGAGCGCGGCGCGGCAGGCGTTGCCCGCGTCTCCGGCTCGGCGGACGAGCGTGCCGGCTGGAGGTGCTTGAGGAGGATCTCGAAGGTGTCCGGATGGACGATTCGGGTTCCGTGCTCGAGGGCGCGCTCGTGCTTGCCGCCCGAGAAGGATCCGTCCGCCACGAGGACTGCCGTCAGGCGGGAGACGTTGCCCAGCACCCGGACCCCGAGCTGCTCGGCGCGTCGTTCCAGCTTCTCGCGCTGACGCTCGTCGCAACCGGTGAAGGCGACGCGGTCGCCGACATGGAGGGGAGCTCCGTGCGCCCAGATCCGGGGGAGCGGCCCGAGCCCGGCACTCAGCCGGGTGATCCGCGCGGTGTCCGCGCGCTCGATGAGGGTCTTGACCGAGTTCGCGGGGACGGAGAGCAGTTCAGCGAGGGCCAGGAGCTGCTGACGTTCCGACTGCGACACCCGGCCGTCGTCGAGGGCCCGGTGCGCGAGCGCCTGCAGGAACGCCGTGTGGGCGGATGCGACGTCCGCCGCGGAGAGGCCGAACGTCCGGGTCAGCTCATCGAGGGCGGACGCCTCCGACACCGAGAGGTCGCCGTCGGTGAGGCAGTCGAGCAGCAACTCGAGGTAGGCGATCGTCCCGACCGGCGCGCCCTCGTCGATGAGCTCGAGAAGGCCGACGTTCGTCAGCTGCTGCACGAGGGGCTGCTGCTCAGGGCGCTTCGGCGTGATGCGGACGGGAGCGCTCCGCCGTGCTCCGGCGTCGCGGCGCCGCGAGACGGCGGCTCGAGAGGGCGCGCTCGGCCAGAGCGGTGTGCGCGGAAATGCGGCCAGAGTCGGATGCGGGCGTCGACGATCGGCGGTGAGGTAGCTGCGGAGCAGTGCTGCCGTGGCGCGTGCGTCACCGAGTGCGGAGTGGGCGTCGACCAGCTCGACGCCGGCACCCCAGCAGCAGTCGGCGAGACGTCGGCGCTGAAGGTCCGGGAGGTAGTGGTGACTTCCGTCCATGGTGCAGAAGGTCGACAGCCTGGGGACCACCCATCCCGCCGCCTGGAACTCCTCGTGGAGGAAAGCCGTGTCGAACTTCGCATTGTGAGCGACGATCGTGACTCCGCCGAGTGCGGCGGCGATGGTCGGGGCGAGGTCGCGGAAAAGCGGTGCGCCGGCGACGTCCGACGCCCGGATGCCGTGGATGTGGGTGGCGCCGACCGGTCCTTCAGGATCGAAGCGGGAGACCCACTCGTCGACCACGACTCCCGCCGCATCGGTGCGGACGATCGCCAATTCGAGGATGCGGTCCTGTCGTGGGGACAGGCCCGTCGTCTCGACGTCGATGACGGCGAAGGCGGGAACCCCTGCGCCGCTCGTTCCCACCGGCTTCTCGGGCGTCTGCCCTGTCTCCAGCAGACTCAGAAGCCACTTCACGATCCCCACAGATGTCCCCCTCGTCGAGTGCAGGTCTTCATGCTGGCAGACAGCGCCGCGCGTCCTGGCTGCGAGAGAGCACTTCTGCTCTCAGTCATCGTGCCGTTGCGCCGTCGCGGCTAGAACTTCTTCTTTGTGGAGTCGACCCGTTCACGCACGACTGAGCGCATAATGCCTACCCCGCCTCGTCCAGCGGGACCTGGAGAACGTCGTGACTTCAGCCGAGTACGGCTTTGCGGTCGGCGTATTCCGCCGCCAGTCGTTCGATCCCCGTCTCATGGCCGACGCAACTGGCGACCGTGTCCGGGTCGATCCCCAGGGTGTACCGGATCTGCTGTCCGGCCGCTTTCTGCTCGGGCGAGGCCTCTGAGAAAGTCGTGTAGAAGGCATCGCGGAAGGTCGCCGCATTCGCCATCGCGTCGAGCGTCGGAAGTTCAGAGAGGTAGCTGCTGCGGACATGTTCTAGCTGATCACCTACGGCATCGGGCCAGAAGACGCTCGGATCGTCGAGAAGAGTGAGTGTCTGGCGGTTGAGTTCGAGCCGCCGTGCCGCCACGGCTCGCACAGCGGTCGCATCAGGATCGCCACCATTCAGCATCTCGTCTTCGCCTGCGGCGAATGCGTCCGCCAGCTCGCGGATGGCGATGTTGTTCGGGCAGACGAGATCGAGATAACGGTCGGCGGCTGTCACGTCGTCGAGTTGCACGACAGCTGGAGAAGGACTGGCGGTCGCTGAGGCCGCGGGGGCGCTCGGCTCGGAAGAAGAGGTAGTCACCGAGACTTCAGGAGTACAACCGGCGAGGAGGAGGGCTACGCCGCTGAGAGCGGTGAGCCAGGTGATCGACTTCTTCATGATTTCCTCGAGTTGGACGCGGATCGTGGAGGAGACGCGAAGAGGGCGAGGACGCCGAAGCATCCCCGCCCTCCTTCCGCTCGTCGTTACGGAGTGGCGGTGCAGAGCGCCGACGCGAAGGCGCCGGTGCTGGTCTGCTCGGCGAGGACCTCGCCGTCGAGCGTGATCCTGCAGGTGATGTCACCGGCGTCGTCCGCGCCGTTCGTCCCCGTGAGAGTGAAGCTCTGGAAGGTGAAGTCGCCGCCGGTCTGGACCGTCAGCTCCTTGGTGAAGGGGAGCGCCTGGCCGGTCGCCTGCTCGGTGCCGGCGGTGCTGCCGTCGAAGGTCGAGTAGACGACGGACGCGTCGGTCGAGGCGCCGGACACCTCGTAGACGAGGGTGCGCTCCACCGCTGCCTCGGCCGAGCTCTCGGCCTGGGCGGTCTCGATCGCGTTCGAGACGCCGGTCGCGAAGCCGGCGGTGTACACGATCGCCAGGATGATCGAGAGGATCAGGGCGATCACGTTCAGGACGGTTCCGGCGATGGCCGTTCCGCGCTTGCGCCCCTTGAGGAAGAGCGCAATGACGCCGAGGACCAGGCCCACGAAGGCGAGGAAGCCGGAGACGTAGTTGACGAAGGGGATCACGGCGCCGACGAGGGCGAGGATTCCGATGATGAGAGAGGCGAGGCCGAGACCGTTGCCGGTCTTGGGGGAGGCGGGCCCGGAAACGGGCGCGCCGAAAGCGGCGGGATTCTGCTGTGTCATCTGCGGAGTATGACAGAACCTGGCAAGCACCTGAGAAAGCGACAAGGGGTTCTCGACACGGTTCGACTTCTGGGCAGGCGGCAGGCGCGCGATTGACGGTCCTATCTCTACATAGGTAGCCTCGGCGCATGATTCCGCTCAGCCGCATGACCGCCGCGACCGCGGACGTGCTCCGCGCGCTCCTCGACGCCTCCGGGCCGACCTGGGGGATGCTCGTCATCAAGGGCACGGGGCGTCCGGCGGGCAGTGTGTACCCGATCCTGGAGCGGCTCGAGGGCGCGGGCTGGGTGTCGTCGGCGTGGGAGGCGGACACGGAGCGCAGCGGTCCGCGGCGCCGGCTGTACGAGCTGACGAGCGAGGGGGCGCAGGCGGCGGCGACCGCCGTCGCGCGGTTCGAGGCCGCCGCGGCACGGCCGGTGCGGCTCTCCGGGGCGGAGGCCCGCGCGTGATCGACCTGCTGCTGCGACTCCTGGCCCTTCTGCTCCCGCCGCTCGCCCGTCAGCGCTACCTCGAGGAGTGGCGGGCCGACGTCGCGGGCGCGGACGAGGCGGGGCTGCGGCGCCGCGACGTCGTGCTCGGCGCGCTCGTGCTCAGTGCGACCCTCGACCGCGGGCTGCCGGTGCACTCGGGGGAGCCGCGGTTCCTCCGGCCGCGACGGCTGGCGCGGCGCGGGCTCGGCCTGCTGACGGCGGCCGCGGTGATCCTGATCGGCGGGTACCTGACAGGTGGCGGGGTCGTGCCGGAGGGGGTCTCCGCGGGGGTGCTCACGGTGATGCAGGCGACCGGGCGGGTCCTGATCGGGCTGGCGCTCGTCGTCGGGCTGGTCGGCGCCGCGCACATGGCGGGGGCCGCGCGCGCCGCCGAGACCCGGACGGCGCGGGTGTCGCTGCTCGCGGCGATCGCGGGGCCGGCGATGGTGGCGGCCGGCGTGCTGGTGCCGGGGGCGCCGTGGTGGCTGCCGCTCCTGGGCTTCCTGGTGTCGAGCGCGGGGCTGGCGACCGGTGTCGCGGTGATCGGCGGGACGCGGCCGATCGCGTGGGAGCACCGGACCGCGTCGCGGGCGCGGCGGGTGCCGGTCGCGCTGGGCGGGGCGGCGCTCGTCGTCGCCGTGGTCGTGGTCGGCGGGGTCGACCTGCTGGTCTGGAATCCGCTCACCAAGGTGCCGGGCACCGACCTCGCCACGATCTACCGGCTGCTGGCCGAGCGCGACGGGTTCTCGATCACGGGCACGCTCGTCGCGACCGCGATCTGGGCGGCCTTCTGGACGGTGCCCGCGCTGTTCGTGGCGGCGCTCGCCGTGCACCGCGCGGGCGACGCCCTCACGCCGCGACGGCTCGTGATCGTGATGCTGTCGCTGGTCGGCGCGGCGATCTTCTTCCGCTTCTTCACCGGCTTCGGCATCGGGATGTCGATCGCCGACTCCTTCGCGACCAGCGGGGGCGACGCGTCGATCGTGTCCGCGGTGCTGCCATGGGTGGGGCAGCTCTCGTTCGCGGTCGCGGCGATCGCCGTCGGCTGGGCACCGCGGGCGCGGATCCAGCCGGTCGCGGTGGCGGCCTGAGGGTGCGGGGTCTGCTGACTCGACTTTCGGCGAGGGTGGATCTACTTGGAAGAGACGCCCGCAGACATGCTGGTCGAGTAGCCCCGCAGGGGCGTATGGAGACCCGCGCACCCCGAGGACCTCGGCCTCTTCCCCGCCCTGCGATGGCGCCGGAGGCGCCCCCTCCGCTCGATACGCCCGCTGCGCGGGCTACTCGATCAGCATGGGGCGGGCGCCCGAGCCGCTGAGCCGCAGAAGTTCGGCGCAACATCAGCTGAGAGTGGGCCTCATCGCTCATCGGCGATGAGACGTGCTCCCAGCTGATGTTGTGCGGCCGGGCACGCGGAAGCGGGGCCGGCGGAACCCGCCGACCCCGCCTGCCGTGCGGTGGTTACTTCTGGGCGGTGCGCCTGCGCGTCGCGGTCAGCGCGAGTGCGCCTGCGCCGCCGGCGATCAGGGCGAAGGCCAGCGCGGCCAGCCCGGTCGTGCCCTCGGCGCCGGTGTGTGCGAGCGACGCACCGGGCTTCGCCGTGGGCTTCGGCGTCGCGGTCGGCGCCGGAGCGACGGGACCGGCCGTCGCGGTCGGCGCGACGGTGGGCGCCACGGTCGGCTCCGTCGTCGGCGCCACGGTCGGCTCGGCGGTCGGCTCGACCGGCGGCGCGGTGGGCGAGGCGGTCGGTTCCGGGGTCGGCGCGGCGGCCAGCTCCGGGGTCGACGCCGGGGCGACGCGGTTCAGCGTCGCCTGCTCGTAGTCGTAAGACATGGCGAGCAGTGCGGCGTCCTGGCTGCGCGGGGCGGCCAGCTCGAGGCCGGCGGCGGTCCCGGTCGAGGTGAAGCCGGCCGGCAGCGAGACCGTCGGGACGCCGGTGTTCGCGCCGACGTCGCAGAACGTCGTGCCCGCCCAGTCGGGGGTCGCCGCCGTCGCGCTGGTCGGCATGGCCAGGGCGTCGAGGTCGTTGTCGATGAAGAACTGGTCCATCGCCAGCTTGCCCGCGTCCTGCGCCGCGATCGCCGCGTCGTACGCGGGGTTCGGGATGTCCGCGTTGCTGTTGAAGAACGCGACGTCGTCGGGCAGCAGCGAGGTCTTCCCGTCCGCCATCACGTCCGAGAAGGTCAGCGCGTCGGCCGGCTCCGTCAGCCCGGCGAGGCCCTCGGGCCAGGTCGCGTCGGTGTCCGCGAAGAACTCATCGATGCTCGGGCGCATGTCGAGGTAGCCGCCGCTCACGAGCGTCTCCGACACGAACTCGCGGGTGAAGGTCGGCACCGGCACGATCTCGGCGCCCTGGGCGGCCAGGTCGCGGACCGCCTGGTCGACGAGCCCGGTGGTCTCGGCGAGGCCCGGGCGGGCGGGGTCCTCCTCGTAGTCCCAGCGCACGTAGCCGATGCGCTTGCCCTCGAGCGCGGTGTCGCTGAGTCCCTCGACGTAGGTCGAGCTGTCCTGCTGGTCCGCGATGGCGGTCAGCGGATCGGTCGGGTCGTAGCCCGCCAGCACCTCCATCAGCAGGGCCGCGTCGGTGACGGTCGTCGTCATCGGGCCCGAGACGTCCTGGCGCGGCGACAGCGGGACGATGCCCGTGACGCTGGTCAGGCCCATGGTCGGCCGGTAGCCGACGAGGCTCTGGTGCGCGCTCGGTCCGACGATCGAGCCGCAGGTGTCGGTGCCGAGGCCTGCGGGCGCGTAGCCGGCGGCGACGGCCGCGCCGGTGCCTCCGCTCGAGCCGCTGGCGCTGTTGGCCTGGTTGTAGGGGTTGTTGGTGCGGCCGCGCTCGGAGCTGAGCGTGTAGGTGCCGTGCCAGGCGAACTCCGCCATGTTGGTCTTCGCGAGGATGATCGCGCCGGCGTCGCGCAGGCGCTGCACGGCCGTCGAGTCGAGCTTCGTCTGGTACGTGTGCAGGGAGGCGCTGCCCGCGGTGGTGGGCATGTCGAACGTGGCGTAGTTGTCCTTCACCAGGATCGGGATGCCGTGCAGCGGGCCGCGGATCGTGCCGGCCGCGCGCTCGGCGTCGAGCTCGGCCGCGGTGGCGAGCGCGTCCGGGTTGGCCAGGATGACCGCGGCGAGTCCGGGCTGGTCGCCGTAGGGGTCGTCGTAGGCGGCGATGCGGTCGAGGTAGCGCTGGGTCAGGGCGACGGACGTCGTCGCGCCGGACTGCAGGAGCGCCAGGGCGTCGGTGATGCTCAGGTCGACGACCGCGGGGGCGGCCGCGTCGACGGGGGGAGTGGTCGCGCCGAGCGCCGCGGGGGCGGCGAGGGCGGTGCCGAGTGCGAGACCGGTGCACAGGGCGGTGGCGGCGGAGAGTCGGACGACCCTCCGGAACGAGGGGGTGGTGGACAAGCGACAACCTTCGGATCGAGTGGGAGGGGGCTTGGAGCCTCCCCAGTCTCGGAGCCGGATGTTGCGCGACTGTTTCGGTGCGGAGACGATCGAGCGCGCCCGATGTCCCCCTTCGAGGGGTGCGGAGGGAGCGCTCTCAGCGGGAGCAGTCGAGCAGGGCGTCGCCCTCGAGCCGCACGGGCTGGATCCGCTTCATCCCGAGCCGCAGCTGCGTCACGTCCCCGCTCCAGCGCAGCTCGTAGTCGTCCGCGCTGAACGGCGTGTGGCCGTCGTCCGCGGAGTAGTCCTCCTGCCACTCGACGACCGCCGACCCCGGACGGAGCACGCCGATCGCGCCGTCGCCCAGGAGGAGGAACGCGGACTCCCGCACGACGAGGCGGCAGCCCGAGTCGCTCGCGCCGGGGAGCACCTGGTAGGCGCTGAAAGCGAAGACGAGCGAGAAGAAGACGGAGCACACGACGCAGATCGCCAGGGCCAGACCGGCCACGCCCGAGACGACGCTCCCGGTCGTCGATGGAGTCCGCTGCGTCCACGGCAGGCAGACGCCGACGAGAACGGTGAGGCAGCCGCTCGCGAGCAGGACCAGCTCGATCCCGAGGACCGTCGGCACGACGTCGCCGAGGACGATCGTGCCCCACCACAGCGCCTCCCCCCGGTCGGCGCCGAGCAGCCCGTAGGTCGGCGCGATCGGCCCGAGGACGCCGAGGGCGACGACGACCACCAGCTGCACGACTCCCGCCGCCACGACCCGCTCGCCCGCGGGGAGTCTTCGATCAGCCGTCGGCACCGCTTCCGACGAGTTCGGCATCGCTCCCCTCCTCATCCGGCACCCGGCTCAGGATGTCGCCGGGCTGGCAGTCGAGGACCGCGCAGATCGCGTCGAGGGTGGAGAAGCGGACGGCCTTGGCGCGGCCGTTCTTGAGGATCGAGATGTTCGCGGTGGTGATGCCGACCGCGGCGGCCAGGTCGGTCACCGACATCTTGCGCTTGGCGAGCTCGACGTCGAGGTGCAGGACGATCGCCATCAGACGACCTCGGCGAGCTCGCTGCGCTGCGCCACCGCGAGGTGCAGGAGGCGCCGCATCACGACGACGATCAGCGCGGTGGTGGCGCTCGCCACGGCGACGAGGCCGAACGCGAGGGCGGTGACGGGCGCGGGCACCGCGGCGAGCGAGGCGACGGCGCCGACGACGGCGAGGACCGCGCCGGCGATGAAGGCGCCGATCGCGAGGTCGACCCAGAGGTCGGAGCGGTGGTCGCCGGCGAAGAGCGTGTCGTCGCGGACCAGGCTGAGCAGCCGCCAGACCGCGATCAGCACGGCCTCGACGCAGAGCAGCCCGGCGACCACGACCGCGACGAGCACCGCGTCGACCGGCCCGCCGTCGAGCGCCTCGCGGGCGACCGGGCCGACAGCGAGCTGCACGAGCAGGCAGCCGAGCAGCAGCACCAGCAGGAGGGTGCGGAGCGCGAGGAGGACGGGTCGGGGCATGCGGAGCTCCTGGGTCGTGAGGTCGGGCGGCAGCGCGGCCGGACGTATCGAAAGTCGTGCGTTTCGTATCGAAAGTCGATACTGTCACCTCGAACGCACGGCAGCAAGCGGAGACAGGGGGAACGGCGTGGGACGACGCGGACGAGCGCTCACGGGCGCGGCGGTACTGCTGACGATCGCGGTCGTCGCGACCGGCACAGGTCCGGCGGAGGGGCTCGAGCGGGCGCTGTCGGCGGACGACTGCGTCGAGAGCGCGAGGGCGGACTGGCGGCCGGCGCCGCTCCTCGTGCGCGGTGAGCAGGCGGTCTTCGACGTCGAGGTCACCGCCCGGGAGGACTGCCCGGCGGAGCGCCTCGTCGCCGTCGCGGCCACGGCGTCCGAGGCGATCGACGCGGCGCTCGGCACGGCCCCGGCGGGGCGGCGCTCGAGCGAGCTGGTGCTGCGGGCCGGCGACGACTCCCTGGCGATCGCGGATCTGCGGGACCGGACCGCACCCGTCGAGGCCTGGGACGCCCTGCGCCGCGGCATCGACGGGAGCCTCTCGGTGCGGACGGTCGAGAGCTACCCCGTCCTCGCGATCGTCCTCGCCCCGACCAGCGCGGCGACCGCTCTCGACACCGTCGATCTGCTCCTCGAGCAGCGCTCCACGATCACCGGGGGAGACCTCGACTGGACGATCGAGCAGCCGGCGACCGACTCGCGCGGCGGCGCCGTGATCCGCGTGCAGGAGGGGCGCCCGGCCGACGAGATCCTCCGCCTCGCCCGCGAGATCGACGGCTCCTTCTCGGGGGTGCGGGACTCGACGGTCCACCTGAACGGCGCGGTGCTGAACGTCGCGTTGACCGGCGCACCCGGAACAGCCGCTCCGCGCTCGCTCCGCGACTCCGTCGTCTGGCCGCGGGTGCTCGGCACGATGACGGCGCTGACCGACCGGGGGAGCGGCTATGCGATCGGCGCCGAGATCGCGGCGGAGGCGGCCGACGGCTCCGGCCCGGTCGTCGACTCCTTCGCCTCGTCGTCGCTGCAGTGCGCGGCGACGCCCGGAGCGGGCGCGACGACGCGTGCCGCGTTCGAGCACCTGCGCACGTCGATCCGCCCCGCCCATCCCGGCGAGAGCTTCGCCTTCAACGGCCTGACGGCGCCGGACTGCCGGTGAGCCCCGCACAACATCAGCTGAGACGGGGGTCCCTCCCCCCACAGAGGAGGCCCACCCTTCTCAGCTGATGTTGTGCAGCGGCCGCGGTCAGTCCAGGTGCCGGAGGTACCGCTGCGGGTCGCCGAGGAAGCCGCGCCAGGTCCGCACGAGGTCCAGATCGTCGTACTCCGCGCGGCGGAGGCCCCACTCGCCGAGCTCGTAGAGGTCCGCGCCCGGCAGCGCCGCCAGCACCGGCGAGTGCGTCGAGAGGATCACCTGCGAGCCGCCCGCGACCAGGGACCGCAGCTGGCCGATCAGCGCGAGGCAGCCCGAGACCGACAGCGCCGACTCCGGCTCGTCCAGCAGCCACAGCCCGCGGATCCGGGAGCGGTTCACCACGATGTCGAGGAACGACTCCCCGTGGGACCGCTCGTGGTATCCGCTGTCGATCCGCACGTCCTCGAGGTAGGTGAAGAAGCCGTGCATCGTCTCCGCGCGGAGGAAGAAGCCGCGCTTGGAGGCGCCCGCCCCGCGCACGAGCTGCAGCTGCTGCGAGAGGTCCGACTCCGAGACCCGGGTCGAGTGCATCGCGCCGGTCGAGCCGCCCTCGGCGTTCAGCCCGTAGGCGAGCGCGATCGCCTCGAGCAGCGTCGACTTGCCGGAGCCGTTCTCACCGGTGATCACCGAGACGGGACCGAGGTCCCAGCCCTCGTCGAGCACCTGGCGCACCGGCGGCAGGGTCGCGGGCCAGACGACGGACTCGAGCGCGGACGGGTGCTTCTGCACCCGGCGCACGGGGAGGGAGGAGAACACCTGCACCCCCTCCGGTCGCGACGACCCGGCCAGTCAAGCACGGGGCCGCGGGAGGCGGCGGCTCAGACCGCCCAGCCCGCCTCCGCCAGGGCGAGCGCCGCATCCGCGCGCGGCGAGTACGGCAGGTCCTGATCCAGCACCACGCGGTAGT
This sequence comes from Rathayibacter sp. PhB151, assembly GCF_004366415.1. Taxonomy (NCBI): domain Bacteria; kingdom Bacillati; phylum Actinomycetota; class Actinomycetes; order Micrococcales; family Microbacteriaceae; genus Rathayibacter; species Rathayibacter sp. PhB151. The sequence goes on from NZ_SOEN01000008.1 coordinate 337,158, forward strand.
CGGTGTCGCCGGGGCCGACCCAGAGGATCGAGTCGTCCGCCCCCGCCCGGCCGACGGCCGCGCGCACGGCCTGCGCGGGCTCGGCGATCTCCTGCACCTCGCAGCGACCATCGCGGGCGCCGTCGAGCAGCGCCCGGCGGATCCGCGCCGGATCCTCGAAGCGCGGGTGGTGGTCGGTGACGATCAGCAGGTCCGCGCGCTCGGCGGCGGCGCGGCCCATCGGCGCGCGCTTGCTCGGGTCGCGGTCGCCGTCCGCGCCGAGGATCACCAGCACCCGGCCCGGCGTGACCTCGCGGAGGGCATCGACCGTGCGGGCGACGGAGTCGGGGGTGTGCGAGAAGTCGACGTAGAGGCGCGGCCCGGCCTCGCCGGAGACGAGCAGGGTGCGGCCGGGAACGGCGACGTCGATGCCGTCGGCGACAGCCCGGGCGAGCGCGTCGCGGTCGTGCCCGGCCGTCACGAGCATCACCAGCGCCAGCGCCGCGTTCGAGGCCATGTGCCGGCCGATCAGCGGGACGGAGGTGGTGAGGGTCCAGCCGTCGGGCGCGGTCAGTCGGAAGCGGGTCGCCGCGGCGCTCAGCGCGAGGACGTCCACGTGCCAGTCCGCCTCGGCGGTGGAGCCGACGGTGACGACCGGGACCTCCGCCTCCGCGGCGACCGTCCGTCCCTCCGGAGTGTCGACCACGACGACGCCGCGCCGGCTGCGGTCGGGGCGGAAGAGCCGCTGCTTGGCCCGGAGGTAGCTGCCGAGGTCGCCGAAGTCGTCCAGGTGGTCGTGGCTGAGGTTGGTGAAGCCCGCGACGTCGAAGACGAGGCCGTCGACCCGCGAGCGGATGAGGGCCTGCGCGCTGACCTCGATCGCGGCGGACTCGACGCCGTCCTCGCGCATCCGGGCGAGGAGCGCATGCAGCTCGGGCGCTTCGGGCGAGGTCAGCCGGCTGGCGACGACGGTGTCGCGGCTGCGGCGATCGGCGGTCGAGCTGAGGCCGGAGGGCACGCCGAGCCGGCGCAGCACCGCGTCGAGCAGGTGCACGGTGCTGGTCTTGCCGTTGGTGCCGGTGACGCCGAGCAGCTGCGGCCGGTCGCGGTCGGTGGCGTAGACGCGTGCGGCGATCGCGCCGAGGTCGGCCCGGGGATCCGCGGACACCAGCACCGGCAGGCCGCTCGCCCGTGCGGTCGCGAGTCCGGCCTCGTCGGTGAGCACGGCGACCGCTCCGGCCGCGGCGGCCTCGTCGGCGAAGTCCGCCCCGTGGCGGCGCCGGCCGGGCAGCGCGGCGAAGAGCGCGCCGGGGGAGATCTCGCGGTGCGCGAGGGTCACGCTGCGGATCAGGACGTCGCCGTCGCCGATCAGCGCGAGTCCGTCGCCGAGCTCGCGCAGCGGGACGCCCGCGACGCGCTGGGGTTCGAGGAACCGGAAGGTCGGCATGGGCCTGTCTCCTGGGAGTGGACCGGTGCCGCGCGGAAGCGACCGCGCGGGACCGGAGGGGTCGTGCTACTTCGCGGTCGGGCGGTAGAACGAGGTGATCTCGTCCAGCTCCATCTCGGCGGTGGTCTGGATGAGCTTCAGCAGCTCGGGGTCCAGCCCGGGCGAGAACTCCTCGAAGCGCTCCGGCGCGATCGTCGACGGCACGCCCTCGGGGGCCTGCTCGTTCGCCGAGAGGTCGGTGCGGAAGTCCATCGCCTGGAAGAGGTACTGCATCATCGTGCGCATCTCGCCGAACTGCCCCCCGAGGCCCTCCTGCAGCGCGTTCGCGGCCGCCGGATCCGGCTCGTCCTGCTCGATGTCGGTGATGAGTCGCTGGACGTGGAAGTACACCATTGCCTCCAGAAGGATCGTCGGTGCTCCCACCCTCCGCCGCGTTCCGGGCGTTTGCAGAGCCCCTTGCCACCGAGGGGGTGCGCGTGCGACCGGGCGGGGGCTCGCCCCGGTCCGCCGCTCCGTGTCAGGCTCGAGAGATGACCGAGCAGACCCGCACGACTCCGCGACCGGTCGACTCCCGCGCGCTCGCGAGCGCGGGCGCCGCGGTGCTCGGCGCGCTGCTGGTCGGCGTCCCGCTGCTCGCGTCGGCGCTCGCCGTCGTCGCGATCGTGCTCGCGCTCGGTGCGCGCGACCGGCTGCGCGCGGACGAGACGCTCCGCGGCGCACGAGTCGGCCTCGTCGGCTTGGTGCTGGGGCTCGGGGTGCTCGCCGTGGCCTTCGGCCCGCTGGTGCTCGGGTGGGTGCTCGGGCTCTTCGCCTGAGGTCCGCGACTACCGCTGCGCGAACGCCTCCCGGTACAGACTCGTCAGCTCGGGGGAGTCGGCCGCGCTCAGCCCGCAGGTGAGGATCGTGTCGCCGTCGGCGGCGATCAGGTAGTCGATGCCACGCTCGAAGACGATCGGGGCGCCGTCGACGGCCGACTCCGCCGCCTGGGTCACCGTCACCGCGTCGCCGACGTCGCCGGCGAACCGGTCGATCACGCGCAGGGTGACGGTGCCGTCGTCGATCGAGGCGACCTCGGCTCGGAAGGCGAGCTGCGACGGCGCGAGCGCCTCGGCGGTGACGGGGGCGCACATGTCCATCGGCCCGCCGGTCGCGGGCAGGCGCAGCGCGGAGGCGGACCCGCCGGTGGTGACGCCGAGGGCGAAGGGGAGCAGGAGCGACGCGGCGGCGCCCACCGCGAGCGCGCCGACCCCGACGATCAGCCAGGGGGAGCGGCGGCGGCGGACGGCGGCGGGGTCGGAGTCGTGGGGGTCGGGCTCGGTGCCCGGCCCGCCCGTCGCCTGCCCGCTCAGCGCCTGCCCGCCCATCGCCCGCTCCCGGTGCTCGGCGAGCTGCGCGCGGGTGAGCGGGGCGAGCCCCTCCGCCGGGTCGGTCGAGCGCACCAGCCGGCGCAGCTCCGAGTCCTCGATCGCGGTCATCGTGCTCCTCCTTCTGAGGTCGTCGGGTCCTGGGCGGCGCGGCTCTCGTAGAGCTCCGCGAAGCGCTGGCGGGCGCGGTGCAGCCGGATCGACGCGGCGTTCGGCGTGATCCCGAGGACCTCGCCGATCCCGCGGGCGTCGAGCTCCTCCCACGACCACAGCCGCAGCAGCTCGGCGTCGGACTCGCGCAGCCGCGAGAGCACGAAGCGCACGGCGTCGTCGGTGGCGGACGGCCCGTCCGGGTCGCGCACCTCCTGCGGCGGGTCGACCACGGCGATCCGGTGGGTGAGCAGGACCTGGCGCCGCTGCATCCGGCGAGCGTTCTGCAGCTGCAGCCGGGCGACGCCGATCGACCAGGCGATCGGGTCGTCCTCCGGCACGTCGGCGACGCGGCGCCAGAGCACGGCGAGGGTGGCGGCGAGCACGTCGTCGGCCGTGGCCTCGTCGGTGCGGCGCCAGAGGTAGCGGCGGACGGGGTCGGCGACCACGCCGGCGAGCGCGGCGAAGCGGTCGGGACCCGCGAGGGGAGCTGGCATGTGCCTCATGCTCCCTCCTGTCCGGCACGCCCGCCGTTCTTTCACCGGCGCGCCGACCCGGCTCCCGGCTGCGTCACGGCGAGGGCGGCGCCGCCCGCTCGGAGCACCTCCGGCTCGCGGTTCCGGCTCCGGCACGTGGTTCAGCCGGATCCTGGCGTGCCGGAGCAGTTTCCGCGTGCCGGAGGTGCGCCGCCGCTCGCGCCGAGCATCTTCGGCTCGCGATTCCGGCTTCGGCTCGTGGTTCTGCTGGATTCCCGCGTGCCGGAGTGGTTTCCGCGTGCCGGAGGTGCGCCGCCGCTCGCGCCGAGCATCTTCGGCTCGCGGTTCAGGCTCCGGCACGTGGTTCTGCTGGATTCCCGCGTGCCGGAGCCGTTCCCGCGTGCCGGAGGTGCGCCGCCGCTCGCGCCGCCCACCTCCGGCTCGCGATTCCGGTTCGGGCTCGTGGTTCTGCGGGGTTCCCGCGTGCCGGAGCCGATTCCGCGTGCCGGAGGTCCGCCAGGCCGCCGCCCCCGCCCGCCCGCCGCCTCGCTACTCTGAAGCGCCCCCATCCCCCCTTCCGCCGAGGAGCCCCATGCCCATCTGGTCCCTGCACGGCGACGGCCGCACCGTCGCGCCCGGAGCCGTCGTCGGCCCCGCCGAGCGGCTCAACTGGCCCGCGACCGTCGCGATCGGCATCCAGCACGTCGTCGCGATGTTCGGCGCGACCTTCCTCGTGCCCGTGCTCACCGGCTTCCCCGTCGCGACGACCCTGCTGTTCTCGGGCGTCGGCACGCTGCTGTTCCTCCTGATCACCCGCAACAAGCTGCCCAGCTACCTCGGCTCGAGCTTCGCCTTCATCGCCCCGGTCACCGCGGCGACGGCGGTCGGCGGGACGGGATCGGCGCTCGCCGGAGTCGTCGCCGTCGGCGTGCTGCTCGCGCTCGTCGGCTTCGTCGTGCAGTTCGCCGGACTCGGCTGGATCGACCGCCTGATGCCCCCGGTCGTCTCCGGCGCGATCGTGGCGCTGATCGGCTTCAACCTCGCCCCGACCGCCTGGTCGAGCTTCCAGCAGGCGCCGGTCACCGCGACGGTCACGCTCGCCGCGATCATCCTCGGCAGCGTCTTCTTCCGCGGCTTCCTCGGCCGCGTCTCGATCTTCGTCGGCGTCGTGATCGGCTATGTCGTCGCCCTGATCCGCAACGAGATCGACTACTCCGCCGTCGCCGACGCCGCCTGGGTCGGCCTGCCGCCGTTCAGCTTCCCCGACTTCGCGTCCGGATCCACGTGGTCGGGCATCGCGATGTTCCTGCCCGTCGTCCTCGTGCTCATCGCCGAGAACGTCGGCCACGTCCGCGGCGTCGCGACGATGACCGACTCCTCGGTCAACCAGCACACCGGCCGCGCCCTGATCGCGGACGGCATCGCGACCACCGTCTCCGGCGCGTTCGGCGGCTCGGGCACCACCACCTACGGCGAGAACATCGGCGTGATGGCCGCGACCCGCGTCTACTCGACCGCCGCCTACTGGGTGGCCGGCGTCACCGCCGTGCTGCTGAGCCTCTCGCCCAAGGTCGGCGCGGTCTTCAACTCGATCCCCGCCGGCGTCCTGGGCGGTGCGACCACCGCGCTCTACGGCCTCATCGGCGTGATCGGCATCAAGATCTGGATCGACAACCGCGTCGACTTCTCCCGCCCGGTGAACCAGTACACGGCCGCCGTCTCCCTCGTCATCGCGATCGCCGGCTTCTCCTTCAGCTCCGGCGGCTTCGAGCTCGGTGGCATCGTCCTCGGCGCGGCCGCGGCCCTCGTCATCTACCACCTCGGCAACGCCGTCGCCCGCTGGCGCCGCACCGGCGCCGACGACGGCGGCCCCCTGCCCCCCATCGGCCAGCTCGGCGGCGACCCGCAGCACTGACCCGCCGCCCGCCGCACCCATCCGTCACGAACGGTCATCCTCCGCGCCGGCGCACGACCGCTCGCGCCGGATCGCGGGCGCCGGTCGTCCCGGTTCGACACTTTCTGCTGCTCCCGCAGGCGCAGAACCGCAGAAGGTGCCGAATCGCGCGCCGGATTCAGGTGCTCGGCCCGAGGGAGGGACGCCTTCAGCGACTGGACGCTCCTCGGGCTCGGGCGGCAGCTCCTGCCCCGTCGAACGTCCAGTGGACGACGTCGCTGGTGTCGAAGGGACGCGGAACGGGCTCACCGACGACCGCAGAGCCCGAGAAGTGTCAGTTCGGCGATCCGATGTAAGGAAGACCGGCGGCTAGGGTCCCGCTATGACAGACGGACTCCTCGCCCCGCTCTCCTTCACGCGCTACGACATGAGCGAGGCGGGGTCGGCAGCGACGATCTTCACCGACCGGACTCTGCTCTGCGGAATCTACGTGCTCGAGTTCGATAACGGGCAGCGCTACGTCGGGCAGACGAGGAACATCGTCAGCAGGTACGCCACCCACCGTCGGCACCACGGCGACGTCATCGCGCTGAACTTCGCCTCCTGTCGGCAGGCGGATCTCGATCACTACGAGGTGCTCGAGATCCGCCGTCAGGAGGCGAGTCACCGACTGCGGAATCTCGCGTTGACCGGCTGGCCCGGCGGTGAGGACGTACTCGGCGTCACCGTCGAGGAGGGGAAGAGCATCCTCCTGCCCTGGGAGCGGGAGAAGCGGGGCAGGATCGGCGAGGAGGGCGCATCGACCCTCCCCGCGCGCTTCTGGGAGCTCGCCCGCCGCTCGGACTACGACGAGATGTCGACGGTGCTCGCGCGGTACGTGGCCGAGACGATCGCGGATCCGTTCGGCACGCAGTTCGCGCTCTGGACGGTCTCCGCACTTCCGGCGACGAAGCGCACGAAGACCCGTCGACGACTGCTCACGCTCAGCTGCGGGATCCTCGAGACGGTGTTCGCCCAGGTCGAGCGCGAGGTGCTGTTGATCGTCGTCAACGTCGATGCGGAGACGTTCGATCGGCTGGCCGGGGCGGAGTCCGGGGAGCAGCCTGAGGTCTTCGCGGACGGCTACGACGCGGGCTACAAGAGCGCCGACGTCGCCCAGTACCTCTTCGAGTCGTGGCACGACTTCGCGACCGCGCTCGACTACGCCCCGTTCGTCGAGGCCGCCTACAAGCTCAACACGACGATGATGCGTCGCGGAGGTTCGCCCCTCCGGCGCCACCACAACACCTTCTTCGCGAACGACCTGCTCCGGATCGCCGCTGGTGGGCAATGGGACGAGGGCTGAGCACGGATCGGTGCCGTCCATTGGACACTTTCTGCTGCTACCGCGGGTCCATGACCGCAGAAAGTGCCGAACGGCACGCCGGATCAGCCGGAGACGTGCGGCCGGCGTGATGGCGAGGGTGGGTCTCGATACGCCGCTGCGCGGCTACTCGACCAGCATGTGCTTCATGTTGATCGAGTAGCCCTCGGAGAGGACGTATCGAGATCCGCCGTGGCAAGAGCGGGGGCGTGAGGCCGGCGCTTGGACACGTGGGTCTCAATACGCCGCTGCGCGGCTACTCGACCAGCATGGGGGTGCCGCTGCGCGGTCGGCAGCGCGCGGCCGCGGTCAGGCCTCCGCGGCGCGGAGGGCGAGCTTGGCGTAGAGGTCCTCGAGGAGGAGGCGGGTGTCGAGGTGGGTGTAGACGCGGAGGTCCGGGCCGTCGCCGGTGCGGGGGCCGTACTGGCCGTCGGGGGTGATCGAGGGGCGGGGGACCCGCGCCGTGCGGCTGGAGGAGGCGTCGGGCTCGAAGGCGGAGAGCAGGGCGGTCGCGAGGACGAGCGGGCTGTCACCGAGGGCGTAGGTCTCGCCGAAGCTGAGGCCGTGCGCGGCGCCCATCCGGAAGACGCCGTCGAGGGCGTTGAAGAGGTGCCGGCCGAGCTCGCCGGCGGTGCGCATCCGCACGCGCAGCTCGGCGACGGAGGCGAGCGGCTGCCGGTACGCGTCGCGCGGGAACTGCACGATCGGCAGGGCCGACGCGAACACCTCGGCGGCGGCGGGCACGTCGATCAGCAGGTTGTACTCGATCGGCATCGCGCCGGGCGGAGGGACGGCCAGGCCCGGATGCTCGGGCCCGCCGATCCAGACCAGCGTCATTCGCGACGCGATCGACGGCTCGAGGCGCAGCGCCGCCGCCACCTCCGTCAGCCCGGCGCCCGCGCAGAGGTACAGCGGCCGCGCGTCGTCCCGCAGCGCCTCCGCCACGATCGCACGCGCCGCCTCCGACACATCGGCATCCGGAGCGTTCGACCCCGCCACCACCGGCACGTCCGGGCGCCCGCAGAGCGCGAGCACCTCGCGCGCCGCCGCCGCCGCGTTGTCGGCGGTCCGGTCGGAGGCGTCGAACGGGTCGCCCGGCCGCAGCCGCGAGCCGACGACGAGCGCCAGCTCGACCGACTCCGACAGCGCGTGCTGCGCGAGCTGCACCAGCCCGTCCGGGTCGCCGGAGTAGTCGTTGTCCGAGATCACCCGCACCCGCGGCGGCACCCCGCCCGCGACCCCGCCCGCGCCAGCACCCGCGCCCCCGCTCACGACACCACCCGCGTCAGCCGCACGGCCATGAACTGCCGCGCCGGCAGCTCCACGCGGAACGACCCGGAGAACACCCCCGGCACCCGCGAGACCGTCATCCCCCAGGTGTCGATCACGTCCACGATCCAGGAGTCGGAGGGGTCGCGCACGATCTGCCGGAACCGCGGCCGGTTGAAGCCGAAGTACACCAGCTGCACGCCGCCGCCCCCGCCCCAGGGCGCGTCCCAGTCCGAGGGCAGCGGGTCGATCCGCCCGTCCGGCATCTCGGCGGTGATCCGCCGCAGGAACGCGATGCGCGCCGGGCTGTCGCCGACCAGCTCGCCGCCCTTCGACCACCACAGCTCCTCGCGGTCGTTGAGATACGTCTCGCCGTGGCCGACGTAGCCGCCGCGGACCGCCCCCTCCCAGAACCGCCGGACCATCTCCTCGCCGGTGATGTTGCCCCAGCCCTGATCGATGTCGCCCTCGTAGGCGCACTCGTCGATCACGACCGGCTTGCCCCACTGCTCGCGCCAGGCGTCGGTGTTCTCGGCGGTCCGGTACACGTCGATCCGCTGCACGCTGGCGTGCGTGATCCACGGCCGGGAGTAGTCGTAGAAGCCGAAGCAGTTGTGGATCGAGAGCAGGTGGCCCACCGGGTCCTCGGCGACGACGAGCGCGGCGAGGCGCTCCCAGTCGTCGACGCTCTTCGACCAGAGCAGGTCGTACTCGTTGGCGAGCGACCACCAGACGTTCGGCGAGGCGGCCAGGCGCCGGACCACGTAGCGGGTGACGAGGTCGTCGGCCGCGCGGCCCATGTCCGAGAAGCCCCAGCGGTCGTAGGCGTGGAAGAGGATCACGTCGGCCTGGATGCCGAGCGCGTCGAGGTCCGCGACCCGCTCCTCCAGCCGGCGGAAGAACGCGGGCACGGGCCGGTCGAAGTCCCAGCCGTCGCCGTCGCGCTCGAACGGGTACAGCTCCGGCTCATTCGTGTTGTACAGGTACGCCTTCGGGAAGACGCAGTGCCGCACCTTGGTGAACGGCGCGTCCGCGAGCGTCGCGAGGGTCGCCTCCTGCAGCGCCTCGCTCTGGTGCGTCCAGGCGTAGGCGGTCGTGCCGAGCGGCAGGTGCCGGGTGCCGTCCTCGTGCGCGAAGTGGAAGGTGTCGGCGACCCGCACCGGCCCGTGCGCGCCGGGCAGGGCGGCCTCGACGCGCACGGAGGCGGTGAGTCCGTCGAGCGAGCGCGCGGTGGAGGCGGTGGACACGCTCCAGACGCCGGCGGCAGGAGGCAGGACCCGCACCCGGTACACCCCGTCGCCGTCGTAGAACCCGCCGGCCCGCACCGTCTCGTCGCCGAGCGAGAACTCCGCCGAGAACTCGACGTCCACGAACGGGTTCCCGTGCGAGGGCCCGTCGACGACGACCTCGGCCGGCGCCCACACGGTGCCGGGAGCGACCGGTCGCACCACCGCGGACGCGACAGCCACGTCCTCGCCCTCGTAGTCCGTGCGCGGCAGCACGGCCACCCGCTCCGGACGCGGCGCCGCGACCCCGGAGTCGTCGACCGCGTCGAGCGCCGTCCAGAACGAGGCCTCGCGCTCGGGGTCCGCCTTCAGCAGCGGATCCATCCCGACGACCAGCCCGACGGGCGCGGAGCGCAGCTGCACCAGCAGCGGCGAGTTGACGACACCCGGGACGAAGCGGCGCACGACGTCGCCCGCCTCCGCGTGGTCGAGGACGGCGGCCAGGGTCGATTCGCGGGAGAAGCCCACGGTCACACCTCCACGGTGGTCAGGGTCTGCACGGTGCGCCGGAATTCGGCCTGCATGTCGAGGGCGTCGCGCTGGAGGAGCCACTGCACCTGCAGCCCGTCCATGGTCGCGATGACGCGGATCGCGGCGCTGCGCGGATCCACGCCCGGCACCAGCTGCCCGCGGGTCAGCATGTCGCCGAACGCTCCGGTGAACAGGTCGACGATGAAGCGGTAGCGGTTCGCGAAGTACTCGTGCGCCGGGTGGTCGGCGTGGGTCGCCTCCGCGGAGAGCACGCACTGCAGCTCGACGAGGCCGGGGATCTCGGTGTTGTAGGCGACCAGGTCGATCAGCGCGCGGACCGTGTCGATGCCGGGGACGGCGTCGCCGCTGGGCACCCGGACGATCGAGTGGTCGTCGCGGAGGGTGAGCACCGCCGAGAGCAGCTCCCACTTGTTGGCGAAGTGGTGCAGCACGCCGGCCTGGCTCAGCCCGACCTTCTCGGCGATCTCGCGCAGCGACGCGGCGTGGTAGCCGCTCGCGGAGAAGACCTCCAGGCCCGCGGCCACGATCTCGGCGCGCCGGGCGGCGGTCTTGGCGTACTGCCCGCGCGGTCGCCGCGGGGGAGAGGTGGGGAGTGCCATGAAGTGCCTCCAGGCGCATCGTTGCGAGGGGGCACGGAGCCTCCGGTGCGAGAAACCTAACCCTTTGAGGTTTCTTAGTCAAAAACCCCGGGCGGATTCGGCTTTCGGAGACGCCCCCGTCAGAGCACAGTTCCGGAGGCGCTCCCGGATGTGAACGGTCACGAGAATCACGAAAACCTAACGGGCCGAAGTTTTTCTCTCAAAAACCTAGGGGTCGTCTGTTTTTCGTGTTAGCTTCCTCGGCACCGGTTCATGGGAGAACCGGGAGAACCTGGAGACCGAAGATGTTCCGATGGAAGAGGCTGGCGGCCGCTGCGATCGCCGTCACCACGATGGTCGGCCTGACCAGCTGCGCGGCCGACTCCGGCGGAGGCGCCTCCAGCGGCTCGAGCGAGACGCTCACGCTGGGTGCGATCCAGACCCTGTCGACGTTCGCCGCGGCGGACTCGTACTGGGCCAACGAGTCGCCCTACATGCAGGCCGTCTACGACAGCGTGCTCCGGGCCGAGCCCGACGGCACCATCACCGAGGGCCTCGCCTCGGAGTGGACCTACAACGAGGACAACACCGTCCTCACCCTGAAGATCCGCGACGGCGTGACCTTCTCCGACGGATCGACGCTCGACGCCGACGCCGTCGCGCAGAACCTGATCCGCTTCCGCGACGGCAACTCGCCCGACACGAACAAGATGGCCGACCTCGCCGACGCGGTCGCGACCGACGCCTCGACCGTCACGGTGACCCTCAAGCAGGCCAACCCGACGTTCCTCTTCTACCTGACCCAGAACGCCGGCCTCGTCGAGGCGCCCTCCGCCTTCGAGTCCGCCGACATCCAGACCGTCCCGGTCGGCTCCGGCCCCTACGAGCTCGACGCGGCCAAGACCGTGATCGGCACCTCCTACGCCTTCACCAAGCGCGACGGCTACTGGGACGAGGACTCGGTCCACTACGACAACCTGAACATCAACGTCTACAGCGACTCCACCGCTCTGGTGAACGCGATCAAGGGCGGTCAGGTCAACGCGGCCAACACGGTCGACAACAACGACCTCAAGGAGATCGAGGCGTCGGGCTTCACCGTCAACGCCTTCGAGCTCAACTGGACCGGTCTGCTGCTGCTCGACCGCGACGGCACCATCGCGCCGGCCCTGAAGGACGTCCGCGTCCGCCAGGCCATCAACTACGCGTTCGACAAGGAGTCGCTGCTGAAGGCCATCGGCCAGGGCTACGGCACCCCGACCACGCAGATCTTCCCGACCTCCTCCGAGGGCTACGACGAGTCGCTCGACGACGACTACCCCTACGACCCCGAGAAGGCCAAGGAGCTGCTCGCCGAGGCCGGCTACCCGGACGGCTTCGAGCTGAACATGCCCTCGAGCTCGCTCATCGGCTCCTCGACCTTCACGCTGATCCAGCAGCAGCTCTCCGAGGTCGGCATCACCGTCACCTACACGGACGCCGGCAACAACTTCATCGCCGACGTCCTCGCCCCGAAGTACGCCGCCACCTGGCTCACGCTGCAGCAGGACCCCGACTGGGCCCTGATCAACTTCGAGCTCAGCCCCAACGCGATCTTCAACCCCTTCAAGAACGCCGACCCCGAGCTCGAGACGCTGATCGAGGCCGTCCGCACCGCGGACGAGTCCGGCTACGCCGCCGCCGTCCAGGCCGTCAACGCCTACACGGTCGAGAACGCCTGGTTCGCCCCCTGGTACCGCCAGCAGTCGAGCTTCGTGACCGACGCGAACACCAAGGTCGAGACCCAGACGGGCAACGCCTACCCGTACCTCTGGAACATCACCCCGGCCTGATCCGGATCGGCGGGGGCCGGCTTCACGGCCGGCCCCCGCTCCCTCTTCTCCGCGCGTCACCGATCCGCTGATCAGGCCCGCGCCCTCCTCCGTTCGAAGGACCACTGATGACCAGGTTCATCCTGCGACGCGTCGTCTCGGGGATCATCCTCGTGGTGCTGATCTCCGTCGTCGCCTACGCACTCCTCTATCTCGGCGGCGGCGACATCGCCCGCCGCATCCTCGGGCAGAACGCGACGCCGGAGGCGGTGGCCCAGCGCGCCGCGCAGCTCGGCCTCGACCAGCCGATCTGGTCGCAGTACCTCGGCTGGCTCGGCCACGCCGTGACCGGCGACCTCGGCAGCTCCTGGTTCACCGGGCAGGCCGTCACCACCGCGATCTCCACCCGCGTCACCGTCACGCTCTCCCTGGTCATCGGCGCCACGATCATCTCCGCGATCGTCGCGGTCGTGCTCGGCGTCTGGGCCGCGGTCCGCCGCGGCTGGGCCGACAAGCTCGTGCAGCTGGTGTCGATCCTCGGCTTCGCGATCCCCGGCTTCCTGATCGCGCTGGGCCTCGTCACCGTCTTCGCGATCAACCTCCGCTGGTTCAAGCCCACCGGCTACGTCAACCTCACCGACTCGTTCTCCGGCTGGATCGCCACGGTCACCCTGCCGATCATCGCCCTCGCGATCGGCGGCATCGCCGGTGTCGCCCAGCAGGTCCGGGGCTCCGTCATCGACGCGCTCCGCCAGGACTACGTGCGGACGCTGCGCTCGCGCGGGCTCCCCGCCAACCGGATCGTCTTCCAGCACGTGCTGCGGAACGCCGGCGGCCCCGCGCTCGCCGTCCTCGCCGTGCAGTTCATCGGCCTCCTCGGCGGCGCCGTCATCGTCGAGCAGATCTTCGCGATCCCCGGTCTCGGCCAGGTCGCGGTCACCGCGACCACCCAGGGCGACATCCCGCTGGTGATGGGCCTCGTGCTCGTCACCGCGATCATCGTCGTCATCGTCAACCTGCTCATCGACCTGCTCCAGGGCTGGCTCAACCCGAAGGTGCGACTCTCATGACCGCCACGACTCCGCTGCCCGCCAGCACCCCGTCGGTCGGAGTGGAGGAGCGCGCCGCCCGCACGCACCTCTTCCGCCGCCTGCTGCACAACCCGGTCGGGTTCGTCTCGCTCGTCTTCCTCGCGATCGTCGTCCTCTCCGGGATCTTCGCGCCGCTGCTCGCCCCGGCCGACCCGAACCGCGCCTCGCTGCAGGACGTGCTCGCCGAGCCCGGCGCCGCGCACCTGCTCGGCGCCGACAGCGCCGGCCGCGACGTCCTCTCGCGACTGCTCTTCGGCACCCAGTTCAGCCTCGCCGGCGCCCTGGTGGCGCTCGCGGTCGCCGTCGTGATCGGCGTCACCAGCGGACTGCTGGCCGGCTACTTCGGCGGCTGGTTCGACTCCGTCTCGGCCTGGACCTCCGGCCTCGTGATGGCGCTGCCCGGCTTCGTCGTCCTGCTGGCGGCCCGCGCCGTCATCGGCCCGTCGATGTGGCTCTCGATGGCCATCTTCGGCGTCCTGCTCTCGCCGGCCTTCCACCGGCTGGTCTACGCCTCCGTCACCGCGGTGCGCGGCGAGCTCTTCGTCGACGCGGCCCGGGTCTCCGGCCTCAGCAACGGCCGGATCATCGCCCGGCACATCCTCACCGTCGTCCGCGCTCCCGTCATCATCCAGGCCTCGCTGGTCGCCGGCATCGCGATCGCGATCCAGGCCGGACTCGAGTTCCTCGGCCTCGGCGACCTGTCGATCCCCACCTGGGGCTCGATGCTCAACGACGGCTTCTCCAACGTCTTCAACGCTCCGATCCTGATGCTCTGGCCGAGCCTCGCGATCGCGCTCACCTCCATCGCGCTGACCCTGCTGGGCAACGCGATGCGCGACGAGCTCGAGCGCAGCGCCTCCGGAGCCAAGCGCTCGAAGAAGCGCAAGTCGGCCTCGGCGCCCGCGACGGTGCCGACCAGCCTCTCCACCATCGGCATCCAGACGATGCTCGACGAGGACGCCGCGGCGCCGAAGACCGTCGTGCACGAGGAGGAGGCCGGCTCGCGCAGTGCGGAGGAGATCCTCCGCGTCACGAACCTCTCGGTCGGCTACGGCCAGAACGACGGCTCGGTCAAGACGGTCGTCCACGACGTGTCGCTCGCGGTCCGCCGCGGCGAGATCCACGGACTGATCGGCGAGTCCGGCTCGGGCAAGACGCAGACCGCCTGGTCGGTGCTGCGCCTGCTGCCCGAGGGCGGCCGGATCACCGGCGGCTCGATCGTCTTCGACGGCAAGGACCTCGCGCACCTGTCGGAGAAGGAGATGACCAAGCTCCGCGGCAAGCGCATCGCGTACATCCCGCAGGAGCCGATGTCGAACCTCGACCCCTCCTTCACCATCGGCACGCAGCTCGTGCAGCCGATGCGGATCTGCCTCGGCCTCTCCAAGGCGGCGGCGAAGGAGCGGGCGCTCGGCCTGCTCGCCCGGGTCGGCATCCCCAACCCGCAGCGCACCTTCGACGCCTACCCGCACGAGGTCTCGGGCGGCATGGCCCAGCGCGTGCTGATCGCCGGCGCCGTCTCCTGCGACCCCGACCTGCTGATCGCCGACGAGCCGACCACCGCGCTCGACGTCACGGTGCAGGCCGAGGTGCTCGACCTGCTCCGCGAGCTGCAGTCGGAGCTGAACATGGGCATGATCCTCGTCACGCACAACTTCGGCGTCGTCGCCGACCTGTGCGATCGCGTCTCGGTCATGCGCGACGGCCGGATCGTCGAGACCGGGCCCGTGCGCTCGATCTTCGCCGACCCGCGTCACCCCTACACCCGCGCCCTGTTCGACGCGATCCTCGAGGAGGGGCCCGCCCGCGGACCGCTCGTCGCCACCACCGCCGTGAAGGAGTCGAGCCGATGAGCGCCGCACCCGCCGCACCGTCCGAGCTGCTGCTGGACGTCAAGGACGTCGTCGTCGAGTACCCGGGCAAGGGCTTCCGTGCCAAGCCGTTCCAGGCGCTGAAGGGCGTCTCGCTCGACATCCGCCCCGGCGAGACGGTCGGCCTGGTCGGCGAGTCCGGCTCGGGCAAGACCACGCTCGGCCGCGCGGTGCTGGGGCTCGCCCCGGTCACCGGCGGCGAGATCCTCTACAACGGGCGCGACATCGCTCACCTCGACCGGCGCCAGCGCCGCGGGCTCTCCTCCGAGATCCAGGTCGTCTTCCAGGACCCGTACACCTCGCTCAACCCGTCGCTGACGATCGAGCAGATCCTGGTGGAGCCGCTCACCGTGCGGAAGGTCGACGCCAAGGTCGCCTCGAAGCGGGTGCGCGAGCTGCTCGACCAGGTCGGGCTGCCGCAGTCCGCGGCCGACCGCCTGCCGCGCGAGTTCTCCGGCGGGCAGCGCCAGCGGATCGCGATCGCCCGGGCGCTCGCCCTCGAGCCGCGGCTGATCGTCTGCGACGAGCCCGTCTCGGCGCTGGACCTCTCCACCCAGGCGCGCGTCCTCGACCTCTTCACCGAGATCCAGGAGCGCACCGGAGTCGCGTACCTCTTCGTCTCGCACGACCTCGCCGTCGTGCGGCACCTCTCGCACCGCGTCGCCGTGATGTACCACGGCGAGATCGTGGAGTGGGGCGACGGCGACCAGGTCACCTCCCGCCCGGAGCACGCCTACACCCAGCGCCTCTTCCTGGCCGCCCCGGTCGCCGACCCGGTCCGCCAGGCCACCCGCCGCGCCGAGCGCCGAGCCTTCGTGGCCGCCCACCCCTGACGCCCCACCCCCGGGCGCGCGCGCGTCCCTCCCTCTCCGCGAGATGCCACTTATGACGCGATCGCACGGCGTGTCGCGCTCATAAGTGGCATCTCGCGGAGGGGGCCGGGGCGGGGTGCATCGTCAGAAACCCACTACTGCTAGGTTTTGAGGGACGACGACGTCGCCTCCCGAGAGAGAAAGAGTCACCGTGACCGACACCTCCACTGCTCCCCGCATCCCGGCCGAGGGACCCGACGCCGACGCCCTGCTCACCGAGCTGATCGGGCGCCTCGACCTCGAGGAGAAGGTGCAGCTGCTCACCGGCCGCGACTTCTGGACCACCTGGCCGATCGAGAGGATCGGCCTGCGCCGCATGCTCGTCTCCGACGGCCCCTCGGGCGTGCGCGGCGAGGTCTGGGACGAGCGCTCGCCCTCGCTCAACCTGCCCTCCGCGACCGCGCTCTCCTCCTCCTGGGACCGCTCGATCGCCCGCCGCTACGGCGCCGCCGCGGCGGTGGAGGCGCGCCGCAAGGACGTCGACGTCGTCCTCGGCCCGACCATCAACCTGCACCGCTCCCCGCTCGGCGGCCGCCACTTCGAGGGCTTCAGCGAGGACCCGGTGCTCACCGCCGATCTCGCCGCGGCCTACGTGGCCGGCGTGCAGGAGAACGGCGTCGGCGCCACTCCCAAGCACTACATCGCCAACGACTCCGAGACCGACCGCTTCACCGTCGACGTCCGCGTCGGCGACCGCGCCCTCCGCGAGCTCTACCTGCTCGCCTTCGAGCGCGCGATCGTCGAGACCCGCGCCTGGCTCGTGATGAGCTCGTACAACTCGATCAACGGCACCACCGCCACCGAGAGCGACCTGCTGGAGACGCCGCTGAACAGCGAGTGGGGCTTCGACGGCGTCGTCATCAGCGACTGGACCGCGGTCCGCACCGTCGACAGCGCCCGCGCGGCGCAGGACCTGGTCATGCCCGGCCCCGACGGCCCGTGGGGAGCGGCGCTGGTCGCTGCCGTCCGGGACGGCTCGATCGAGGAGTCCGTCGTCGACCGCAAGGTCCGCCGCATCCTCCGCCTCGCCGCCCGCGTCGGCGCGCTCGAGGGCTTCGCGCCCGCCGTCGCCGAGCCGGTCCTCGTCGAGGACGGCCGCGCCTTCGCCCGCGAGGCCGCCGCGGCCGGCAGCGTCCTGCTGCGCAACGAGGGCGAGCTGCCCTGGGACGCCTCGGCGCTCACCTCCGTCGCCGTGATCGGCCACAACGCCCGCGAGGCGCGCACCCAGGGCGGCGGATCCGCGACGGTCCTGCCCGAGAAGGTCGTCACTCCGCTCGACGGCGTCCGCGCCGCCCTGCCGCAGGCCCGCGTCGACTACGCCCTCGGCGCGGTGGTGCAGGACGGCGTCGCCCCGCTCGTCCTCGAGACGATCACCAACCCGGTCACCGGCGAGCCCGGCCAGCGCGTCCGCTTCCTCGCCGAGGACGGCGCGGAGCTGTTCGTCGAGGACCGCCGCGCCACCTCGCTGGTCTGGTTCGGCGGCACCGCCCCGATCGCCGCGTCGGCCCGCGTCGAGTTCTCGACGATCCTCACCCCCGCCGCCGACGCGACCGTCCGCCTGGGCTTCGCCGTTGCCGGCACCGCCCGCGTCTACGTCGACGGCGCGCTCTTCCTCGAGGAGACCCTCGCCGCCGTCGGCTCCGACCTCGGCGCCGCGCTGCTCGCCCCGCCGTCGGTCTCCGCGCCGCTGACCGTCACCGCCGGCACCCCCGTCGACATCCGGATCGAGTACGACATCGTGCATGCCGAGGGCGACCTCGAGGGCGCGCTCGGCTTCACCTACGGCCTCGAGCCCGACGCCACCCCCGCCGACGAGCTGATCGCGGAGGCGGTGGCGCTCGCCCGCGACGCCGACGTCGCCCTCGTGGTCGTCGGCACCAACTCCGCGGTCGAGTCCGAGGGCTACGACCGCAGCTCGCTCGACCTGCCCGGCCAGCAGGACGCGCTCGTGCGCGCCGTGGCCGCGGTCAACCCGCGCACCGTCGTGGTCGTGAACGCCGGCGCCCCCGTGCTGCTGCCGTGGCGCGACGAGGTCGCGGCCGTGCTGGTCGGCTACTTCGGCGGTCAGGAGATGGGCGACGCGGTCGCCGACGTCCTGCTCGGCCGGGTCGAGCCCGGCGGGCGCCTGCCCACCACCTGGCCGGTCGCGATCGAGGACGTCCCCGTCCTCTCCACGCTGCCCACCGACGGCGAGCTGCACTACGACGAGGGCATCCACATCGGCTACCGGGCCTGGCTGCGCAGCGAGGTCGAGCCGGCCTACGTCTTCGGCCACGGCCTCGGCTACACCTCGTTCGAGCTCGTCTCGGTCTCGACGCCCGAGCCCGTCCGCGGCGGCGAGGACGTGGCGCTCCTCGTCGACGTCGTGAACACCGGCGAGCGCGCCGGCAAGGTGGTGCTGCAGGCCTACGCCGAGCGCCGCGACTCCGCCGTCGAGCGCCCGGTGCGCTGGCTGGTCGGCTTCGAGAGCGCGACGCTGGAGGCGGGCGCGAGCGCGCAGATCGCCGTGACCGTGCCGACCCGCCTGCTCGCCACCTGGAACGACGGCTGGGAGTACGAGGCCGGAGCGTTCACGATCCGCCTCGGCACCTCGCTCGAGGACGTCCCGCTGGTGACCGAGCTGGAGCTGCGCGCATGAGCGGCGGCGTCGTGCCGGGCGGAGTCGCGCAGGGCGGGGTCGGCGCCCCGTTCCCGAACCCGCTGATCCCCGGCTTCAACCCCGATCCCAGCGTCGTCCGCGCCGACGGCGTCTACTACCTGGTCACCTCGACGTTCGAGTACCTGCCCGGCATCCCCGTGTACCGCAGCACCGACTTCGAGACCTGGGAGCGCGTCGGCAACGTCGCGACCCGCGCCGAGCAGATCGGTGTGGAGGAGGTGCCCACCGGCCTCGGCGTCTGGGCGCCGACCATCCGCCACCACGACGGCCTCTTCCACGTGATCGTCTCGGTCCCCGCGGGAGTCGGGACCGTCGTCTTCACCGCGGCGGACCCGGCCGGCGAGTGGAGCGACGGCACCGTCCTGACCGACGCCGACGGCGGCCCGCTGCAGGGCATCGACCCGGACCTCGCCTGGGACGAGGACGGCACCGCGTACGTCACCTACTCCGGCCTCATCCTGAGCGGCGAGGAGGCCGGCGCGCACCTCGGCATCCAGCAGGTGCGGGTCGACCTCGCGGCCGGCCGCATCCTGGAGGAGCCGCGCTCGCTGTGGTCGGGCACCGGCGGCGGCTTCCCGGAGGCGCCGCACCTGTACCGGCGCTCGGTCGACGGCCGGGACGTCTGGTACCTCCTCATCGCCGAGGGCGGCACGGAGCGCGGCCACGGCGTCTCGATCGCCCGGAGCGACGCGCCGACCGGCCCGTTCGAGACCGCGCCCGGCAACCCGTTCCTCACCGCCCGCGGCACCACCCGACCGGTGCAGAACACCGGCCACGGCGACCTGGTGGAGGGGCCGGACGGCTCCACGCTGATCGTCCTGCTCGGCGTCCGCCCGCGGGGGGCGACCCGCGCCTTCTCGGCGCTCGGCCGCGAGACCTTCGTCACCCGGGTGACCTGGGTGGACGGCTGGCCGGTCGCCGAGCCGGTCGCGCTCTCGCCGCGCGGTCCGCTGCGCGACGACGTCGACTTCTCCGGGCCGCTCGACGCGGGCTGGATCGGCGTGCGCCGCCTCCCGACCGCGCTCGCGAGCGTCGAGGACGGCCGGCTGTCGCTGCCGGGGGAGGGGCGCACCCTGCGCCACCCGCAGCCCACGTTCGTCGGCCGCCGCCAGCTCACGCAGACCATGCTGGCCTCGGTGGTGGTCGACGTCTCGGCAGGCGTCGGCGGGCTCGCCGTCCGCTACGACGAGACGACGTTCGCGGCCGTCGAGGCGGAGTCGACCGGCTCCGGCACGCGCATCACCGCCCGCGCGGTGATCCCCTCCTTCGAGCAGGAGTGGACCGCCGAGCTGCCCGAGGGCCCGGTGACGCTGATGCTGGAGTCCGAGCGCGACGGCGGTGTCGGCTTCGGTCCCGGCCAGATGACGAGCGACTTCCTCGTCCTCCGTGCGGAGGCGGGCGGCGTCTCCCGCACCCTCGCCCGCATCGACGGCCGCTCCTTCACCGCCGAGACCGCCACCTCCTTCACCGGCCGCGTCCTCGGCCTCTACGCGACGACCGGCACCCCGACGTTCACCGCCTACCGCTACGCCGGCACCGACGAATGACCCGCGGGTCTCGATACGCCGCTGCGCGGCTGCTCGACCAGCATCATGCGGAGCGGCCCGCGCCTCCTGTCGATCGAGTAGCCCGCGCAGCGGGCGTCTGGAGATCCACCGCCCGCTCCCGGGTTGTACCACGTCTGCGTCCAGCCGCAACCACCTGAACTCCCAGGCGGCTCGCCTCTACCGTCGAGGGAGGCGACCGCAGCAGCGGCCCGCCGCACACCGAGTGAGACATCAAGGAGCACTACCGTGTCGCAGATCATCGAGACCGTCGACGTCAACGTCCCCGTGTCCGTCGCGTACAACCAGTGGACCCAGTTCGAGGAGTTCCCCAAGTTCCTCGACGAGGTCGAGTCCATCCAGCAGGTCACCGACGTCCTCACCGTCTGGAAGGTGAAGGTCGGCCCCGTCGAGCGCGAGTTCGAGGCCAACATCACCGAGCAGCACCCCGACGAGCGCGTCGCCTGGAACAGCACCGGCGGCGAGACCGACCACGCCGGCGTCGTCACCTTCCACAAGCTCTCGGACACCGAGACCCGCGTCACCGTGCAGCTCGACTGGGAGCCCGAGGGCTTCCTCGAGACCGTCGGCTCGCTCGTCGGCGCCGGCAGCCACGCGGTCAAGAAGGACCTCAAGAACTTCAAGGAGTACATCGAGTCCAAGGGCTCGCCGGACGGCGCCTGGCGCGGCGACGTCGAGGCCTGAGCCACGATGACCGACGACAGCACCCCGGACGCCGGGACTCCTGAGGACGGCGGCCTCGGCACCGAGGGCACCATCCCCGACTCCGAGGACGGGATCGCCCTGGGCGTCTCGGGCGACTCGCACTTCAACCCCGAGGAGGACGCCCCGAGCGACTCCGAGGGCGAGGCCGACGAGAAGTAGCAGAACGATGTGAAGGGCCGGAGGCGGTGACGCCCCCGGCCCTTCGTCGTGTCAGCGCCAGGCCCGTGCGTACTGCGGCGGCACCAGCCCGAGCGGAGCCCCCAGCTCGCGCGCCATCCGCGACGGCGCGTGCGGGTCGCGCAGCAGCTCGCGCGCCAGCAGCACCACGTCCGCGTCACCGCCCGCCACCACGCCCTCGGCCTGCTCGGCCGTCGTGATCAGCCCGACCGCCCCGACGGGAGCGCCGGTCGCCCGGCCCACCTCGCGCGCGAACGGCACCTGGTAGAGCGGCGCCACCGGGATGTCGGTCCCCTTCACGAGCCCGCCGGTCGAGACGTCGAAGAGGTCGACTCCCTCGTCGCGCGCCCACTCCGAGACCCGGATCGTCTCCTCGAGCGTCCAACCGCCCTCGGCCCAGTCGGTGGCGGAGAAGCGCACCAGCAGCGGCTGCTCGCCGATCTCGGCCCGCACCGCGCGGACGACCTCGAGCAGGAGCCGCGCGCGGTTCTCCAGCGATCCGCCGTAGGCGTCCTCGCGGTGGTTCGAAAGCGGCGAGAGGAACTGGTGCAGCAGGTAGCCGTGCGCCGCGTGCAGCTCGATCACGTCGAAGCCGGCGTCCACGGCACGGCGGGCGGAGGCGCGGAACGCCTCGACGAGGCCCGGCAGCTCCTCGGCGTCGAGCGCCCGCGGCATCGCGTAGCCCTCGAACGCGACGGCGGAGGGGGCGACCGTCTCCCAGCCGCCCTCGTCGACGGGCACGGAGCCGCGCCCGCTCCACTCGCGGTAGGTCGACGCCTTGCGGCCCGCGTGCGCGAGCTGGATGCCGGCGAGGGCCCCCTGCCCGTGCAGGAAGTCGACGATCGGCGCCCAGGCCGCCTGCTGCTCGTCGTTCCAGAGCCCGGTGTCCCAGGGGCTAATCCGCCCCTCGGGAACGACGCCGGTCGCCTCGACGATCACGACGCCCGCCCCGCCGCGCGCGAGCGAGCCGAGGTGCACGAGGTGCCACGGCGTCGGCACGCCGTCCTGCGCCTCCACCGAGTACTGGCACATCGGCGCGGCCCAGACGCGGTTGCGCGCCGTGCGGGAGCGGAGGGTCAGCGGCTGGAAGAGGGCGGGGGAGTCGGCGGTGGTGCGAGGTGCGTCGGTCATCTCAGGGCCAACCGACGGAGCGGCCCGGGTATGCCCGCTGTCGCGCGGCGGCCGTCCCCCTGACGCGACGCCGCCGCCCCGCCGGCGCCCGGCGCGGCCCTCCGAGGGACGCCCCGCGCGACGCTCAGCGCGGCCAGGTCGCCCCGGGCGCCTCCTGCCAGACCGAGCTCGGCGGCGCGAGCGACTCCAGCTCCTCGAACAGCGCGTCCGGGATGTCGAGCGCGTCGTCCGCGACGAACGCGTCGTAGTGCTCGGCGCTCGTCGCGCCGACCACCGTCGTCGTCACCCGCGGGTCGCGGGTCGAGAACTGCAGGGCGGCGGCGGCGAGCGGCACGCCCGCCCGCTCGCAGGCCTCGCCCATCGCGGCGACCGCGTCGACGATCTCCTGCGGCGCCGGCGCGTAGGCGTAGGTCCGGACCGGCTCGGGCCAGCGCGCGAGCGCCCCGCCGCCGTAGACGGCCGCGTTCACCACGACGACGCCGCGCGCGACGGAAGCGTCGATGAGATCCTCGGAGGAGCGGTCGACCAGCGTGAACCGGTTGTGCGTGATCACCGCGTCGAAGAGCCCGGTGTCGACGTAGTGGCGCAGCATCGGCGCGGGCCCGCCCGAGATGCCGATGGAGAGCGCGACCCCCGCCTCCTTCATCGCGACGAGCGCGCGCACCGGGCCGTCCTCGGCGAAGGCCTCGTCGTAGGAGATCCGCTCCGGGTCGTGCAGGTAGAGCAGCGGCAGCACGTCCATGCCCAGGCGCTCGCGGCTCTCGTCGAGGCTGCGGCGCATCCGCTCGGCCGAGTAGCTGCCGGTCTCCGGGTCGCGGTCGAGCTTCGTGACGACGGTGATCCCCTCCGGGACCCCGCCCCGCGCCCGCAGCGCCTCGCCGATCAGCCGCTCGCTGTGTCCGAGCGCGTACTCGTTGGAGGTGTCGATCACCGAGACGGGGCGGCCGGCGCCGGAGTCGAGCACGCGCTCGAGCGCGGGCACCGTGTCGAGCGAGCCGACGCGGTCGGGGTTCCAGGAGGTGCCGAGGGTGAGCCGGGTCACCAGGGCGCCCGACGGGCCGAAGGGGCGGAGCGCGGAGGGCTGAGAGGTCATCCCGTCAGCTTGGCAGCCGCGCCCGTCGCACGTCGAGGGTTCCGTGCACCGGCAGTTCAGTGCACCAGCAGCTCAGTGCACCTGCAGCTCAGTGCACCAGCGTGCTGAGCCACACCACGACGAACCCGAGCAGCGTCGTCACGAGCGTGCTCAGCACCCGCCGCTTCCACGAGCTGCCGCGCCGCGCCGACATCAGGTAGCCGAGCGCCGCGAGGATCACGACGCCCGCTCCGAGCGCGAGGTAGTACGCCGTCCACTCGTCCAGCACCCCGAGCGGACCGAGCGCGAGCAGCAGCGCCGGCACGACCATCGCGGCGATCATCCCGATCGAGTGCCGGGCGGTGTCCCGCACGGCGGCGAGCACCGTGCGCGGAGTCGGATCCGACTCGGGCAGGCGCGCGATCGTCCCGGAGTAGAGGTGCGCGACCCAGAAGACCGTCACCGAGCCGAGCAGGAACAGCAGGACGTCGAGGTCGGTGTCCTTGTCCCAGCCGACCGCGATCAGCGTGATCGAGAGCACCGTGCCGTAGATCGCACCCTCGGTGCGCATCACCGCGCCGAGCACGCCGACCGCGACCACGGCGCCGGTGCGGGTGGTGACGATCCGCCGCTGCGGCGACGCCTGCTCGAGGGTCGGGGAGTCGTCGGGATCCATGGAGCTCGGCCTTCCGTCGGGCGCGGGCGACCGGCGGCGGACCGGTCTGACCACACCCTAGGGCCTGTGCGCCCGCGGCCGCGTCTTCAGCGGCACGGGCGGCAGAGCGGCGAGCGACGGCGCGACGAAGCCGACCACGTCGGAGTAGTGCTCCTCCTCGCCCGAGCGGACGAACGACCAGCACTTCAGCGACGCGGGCCGGTCGCGCAGCGGCAGCGGGCTCGCCTCGACGACCAAGGCTCCGTCGCTCCGGAAGACCACCCGCGCCGGGACG
Organism: Rathayibacter sp. PhB151; assembly: GCF_004366415.1. NCBI lineage: Bacteria > Bacillati > Actinomycetota > Actinomycetes > Micrococcales > Microbacteriaceae > Rathayibacter > Rathayibacter sp. PhB151. The sequence goes on from NZ_SOEN01000008.1 coordinate 361,360, forward strand.
CCGCGGCGGCGGCCGTCGATCGTGTGGCTCGCGGTGGGGCGGAGTACGCCGTCGCGGCTGTCGAGGCCGATGGAGAGGACGGAGCGGAAGTCGTCCGAGGCGGCGCCCATGCCGATCAGGAAGTCGGGGCCGGTGCCGCGGAGCAGGAACACGACGTCGAGCCCCTTCTCGTGCCGGAGCGCGTACGTCGCGGTCAGCATGCCCCGACCGAAGGAGGCCGCGCGCGCCGCGGACTCCTCGTGGTGGGATCGGGCGTCCTGCTCCCGCATGCGGCACTCCTTCGGGTCTGCGGCTCGGTCGAGTCGCCGCCCCCGCCGCTCGTCGTCCCCTTCACCGTAGAGGAGAGCCGCCCTAGGATCGCCCCGTGCCTCGCATCCCGGACAGCGTCCCCACGCCCGCGCTCGTGCTCGACGAGGCGGTCCTCGACCGCAACATCGCGGCCACCGCCCGCTCGGCCCGCGATCGGGGCGTCGCGCTGCGCCCGCACGCCAAGACCCACAAGTCGATCGAGATCGCCCGGCGGCAGCTGGCGGCCGGCGCGGTCGGCCTCACCGTCGCGACGGTGTCGGAGGCCGAGGTGTTCGCGGCCGGCGGTGTCGAGGACCTCTTCATCGCCTACCCGCTCTGGCTCGACGCCGAGCGCGCGGCCCGGCTGCGCGGTGTGCTCGAGCGGGCGCGGGTCCGGGTCGGCGTCGACTCCGCGGAGTCGGCGCGCCGCCTCGCCGCGGCGATCCCCGCCGGCCTCGAGGTCGTGGTCGAGGTCGACTCCGGCCACCACCGCAGCGGAGTGCCGCCGCAGGAGGCCGGTGCCGTCGCGGCTGCCGCGGCCGAGGCCGGGCTCGACGTGGTCGGTGTGTTCACCTTCCCCGGGCACAGCTACGCCCTCGACGGCCGCCGCGCCGCCGCCCGCGACGAGGCCGTCGCGCTCAGCGCCGCCGCCGTCTCGCTCGCCGACGCCGGAGTCCCGGCCCGCGTGATCAGCGGAGGCTCCACCCCGTCCCTCGAGTTCGCCGACGCCACGGTGCTCACCGAGCTGCGCCCCGGCGTCTCGGCCCTCGGCGACGCGCAGCAGTGGGAGATCGGCACCATCGGCCCGGAGTCGATCGCCGTCACCGTGCTCGCGACGATCGTCGCCCGCCGCGACGACCACCTGATCGCCGACGCCGGCAGCAAGGTGCTCTCCTCCGACCGCGGCGCCGCCTCGACCGGCTTCGGCCGCCTCCTCGAGCACCCCGAGGCCCGCATCACCGTCCTCTCGGAGCACCACGCCACCATCACCGGGGTCGACCTGCCGCTCGGCACCCGGATCCGCATCGCCCCCAACCACGTCTGCGTCGCCGTCAACCTCGCCGACGACTACCGCGTCCTCCGCGCCGACGGCACCACCGCCACCTGGCCCGTCGACGCCCGCGGCCGCAACACCTGACCCCGCTCGCGCCGAGACGTCCTCGAACGGTCGAGGCGTCCAGGTGCTGCTGGACGCCTCGACCAGTGCGGGACGTCTCACCGGCGTGCCGAAGTGCATGGTGCGGCGGTCAGCGCCGCGGCACCCGCAGTCCGACGACCGCGGTCAGCCCGAGCAGCACGAAGGCCGACGCGAAGGCCGCCGTCGGCGACGCCGCGTCCGCGAGGGCCCCCGCCAGCAGCGGCCCGACGACCCCGCCGAGGTCCGACGCCGCCTGGAAGAACGACACCGGCTTCCCGCCGCGCTCGCCCGCCGCATCGCCGACGAGCGCGCCCGGCGCCGTCCCCATGAACGCCGCCGCCGTTCCGTACACGCAGAGCAGCGCGATCAGCAGCCACAGTTCGTGCACCAGCGGCATCGCCAGCATCGCGACGGCCGCGACGGCGAACCCGCCGATCAGCGCCGGCCGCCGCCCGACCGTGTCGACGAAGCGCCCGGCCGGCGCCAGCGCGATCGTCTGCACCACCGCCGCGATGGCGAACGCGATGCCCGTCCAGGCCGGCTCGTCGCCCAGCCCCTCGACGACGAGCACCGGCACGAGCGTCGCGCGCACCCCCATCGCCGACCAGCCGAGCGCGAAGTTCGCGAGCACCGCGCTCTGGTACCGCCGGTCGCGCGCGACCTCGCGCATCGGCTTGGCGACCGCAGTCACCGCCGCCTCGGCGTCCCGGTCCGGCCGCTGCAGCAGCACCAGCCCGACGATCCCGGCGATCGCGAGCGTGCCCGCGTAGAAGAAGAAGGGAGCGGTCAGCGAGATCGCCGTCAGCACGCCGCCGACGGCCGGTCCCGCCATTCCGCCGAGCAGGAAGCCGCCCTGGTAGAAGCCGATCGACCGGCCCCGCCGCTCCGGATCCGCCGTCCGAAGCAGCAGCGTCATCGCCGCGACCGAGAACATCGCGGAGCCGATCCCGCCGGCCCCGCGCAGCAGCAGCAGGTGCGCGTAGTCGCCGGCGAGCCCGACGAGCGCGCTGGAGACCGCGACGATCCCGATGCCGACCGCCAGCACGATGCGCTCGCCGACCCGATCGACGAGCGGCCCGACGAACGGATTCGCGACCAGCCGCATCAGCGCGAAGGCCGACACCACCGCCCCGACCTCGACGTAGCCGACCCCGAAGCTCCGCACGTACACCGGCAGCACCGGCACGACGACGCCGAACCCCAGCATCACGAAGAACGCGACGATCCCGAGGACCTTCACGTCGCGGGGGAGCCGCGCCCCGGGTTCACGGTTCTTCCACGGAGCACGCACCCACCGACGCTACCCCGTGCCTCCGACACTGCGATCCCGGACGGACGGTACCCTCACTCGGATGAGGTGGAGAAGCAGAGCGGCGGCGGTGCTCCTCGCCGCGCCCGTCCTCCTCCTCACCGGCTGCGCGCTCCCCGGGCAGACGCAGGACCCGGCCCTCTGCCCTCCGGTCGAGGAGTCGTGGAACGTCTTCGCGGCGGACCCCGCGACGGCGAACCGCGAGGCGTTCGAGGCCGCCCTCGACGCGCTGAAGTACGAGTCCTCCACCTCGACCGCGGTCGACGCGGCGCGCTCGGCGAAGTATGCACTGCAGAGCACCCTCGCCCGGAAGCCGGTGCGGAATCCGTCCTTCTGGAACGCCCTCGACCTGATCGCCCGCGAGTGCTCCGAGGCCGGCGTCGAGCTCTCCTTCGACGGCCACGGCGAGCCGCTGCCCGCCGTCGGCTGACCCGCCCAGGAATGCCGGGCCGGGACGCGCGTTGTCCTCAGGGATGACTTCCGCAGCAGACCCGTCCACCGTCCCCACGTCCGAGGCCCCCACTCCCGAGGCCCCCACTCCCGAGCAGCGCGCCCTCGTGGTCGGCGCCACCGGCATCGGCGGCTCCGCCCTCGTCGACCTGCTCACCGAGCGCGGCTGGCCCGTGACCGCCCTCTCCCGCCGGCCGATCGCCGAGCGATCCGGCGTCACCCCGCTCTCCGCCGACCTCCGCTCGGCCGAGGACCTCGCCCGCGTGCTCGTCGACGAGAAGCCCACCCACGTCTTCTTCACCGCCTGGTCGCGCCAGGCCACGGAGGAGGAGAACATCGCCGTCAACGGCGGCATGGTCCGCGACCTCCTCGCCGCGCTCTCGCACGCGCCGCTCGAGCACGTCGCGCTGGTCACCGGCCTCAAGCACTACCTCGGCCCGTTCGAGGCGTACGGCCAGGGCGCGATGCCCGACACCCCGTTCCACGAGGAGGAGGAGCGCCTCGACGCGCCCAACTTCTACTACGCGCAGGAGGACGAGCTCTTCGCGGCCGCCGAGCGCGACGGCTTCACCTGGTCGGTGCACCGCTCGCACACCGTGATCGGCCACGCGGTCGGCAACGCGATGAACATGGGCCTCACGCTGGCCGTCGCCGCGTCGATCCACCGCGCGCAGGGCACGCCCTTCGTCTTCCCCGGCTCGCTCACCCAGTGGAACGGTCTCACCGACATGACCGACTCCACCGTCCTCGCCGAGCAGATGCTCTGGGCGTCGACGTCGGAGGCGGGCCGCGACGAGGCGTTCAACGTCGTCAACGGCGACGTCTTCCGCTGGCGCTGGATGTGGTCGCGGATCGCCGAGCACTTCGGCGTCGAGCCCGTCGGCCCCGGCGAGGAGCCGCAGCCCCTCGAGCAGCAGATGGCCGGCGCCGACGAGGTCTGGCAGCGCCTCGTCCGCGAGCACGACCTGATCGAGCCCGACCTCGAGCGCGTCGCCTCCTGGTGGCACACCGATGCCGACCTCGGCCGGCAGATCGAGGTGGTCACCGACATCAGCAAGTCGCGCCTGGCCGGCTTCGGCGCGCACCACCGCACCGTCGACTCCTTCACGGCCCTGTTCGACCGCTACCGCGCGGAGCGCCTGATCCCGTAGGCGCTCGATCCGGCAGGCGCTGGATCCCAGAGGCCCGCGGCGCCGGGTCGGCGGCCCCGTCCGGTCGCCGACCCGTCGCCCGCACGACACCCGGGCGACACCCTGCGTCTCCCCGCGCTGCCTAGCGTCACGGCATGGCGGCGGCGGGGTACGGACGGGTGGGCACCCGGTGATCGAGCGGGTGGACCCGTTCCTCGGCACCGAGGCGACCCTGCTACCGGACGCGACCGGGCTCGCTGCGACCTGGTGGTCGCCGAAGCCGCAGATCGGCAACACGCACCCGGGCGCGACCTTCCCGCTCGGGATGGTGTCCGCCTGCTCCTACTCCGGCGCCTACCCGACCGGCTACGGCCGCTACGACCTTGCGCTCGAGGGCGTCCCGCCGACGATCCAGGACGGCCTCGTCGCCTCGGGCTTCACGCACTTCCAGCAGTCCGGCACCGGCGCGATCCGCAAGTACTACAACTACCTCCGCGTCACGCCGATGCTCGAGCCGCTCGACGAGCTCGGCCGCAGCTGGGCGATCGAGGACGAGGTCGCCGAGCCCGGCTACTACGCCGCGACCCTCTCCTCCGGGATCCGCGCCGAGCTCACCGTCGGCCCCGCCTCGGTCGTGCACCGCTACACCTTCCCCGAGCACCGCAGCGCCCGCGTGGTCGTCGACCTCTCGCTCGGCGGTCTCGCGATCCCGTCCGGAGCGACGATCCCGCTCCGCGCGCAGCTGCACTCGATCTCGCCCGGCGTCGCAGCCGGCGAGGTCGTGATGGAGGGCGCGCCGCTCGCCGTCCACCTCGAGTGCGACGCCCTGCAGTGGCGGCAGATGCTCTGGTACGACCGCCGGCTGATGCCGGGCGGCACCCGGCTCGACTTCGACCACATCCGCCCGACGACCCTGCGCCCGTTCGGGCTGATGTGGGCCGGGCCGAGCACGGCCGGCCAGACCGTCGAGCTGCGGATGGGCTTCTCCCTCCGCGGCACCGAGCGCGCCCGCGAGAACCTGCACCGCGACGTTCCGCCGACGACCGGCGGCTTCGACCAGCGCCGCGACCGCACCCGCAAGACCTGGCGGAAGCGCCTGCGCACGATCGCCGTGGACACTCCCTCGCCCGAGCGCGAGACCGTCTTCGCCACGGCGCTCTACCACTCGCTGATCAAGCCCTGCCTGGCGCCGGACGAGAGCCCGTTCTGGCCGAGCGACGGCCCGTTCGTCTTCGACCTCAGCACCATGTGGGACATCTACCGCACCCAGCTCCCGCTGCTCACCGCGCTCCTGCCCGAGCGCGCCGTCGAGATCGGCGCGGCGCTGCTCACCATCTGCGAGGAGGAGGGCAACTTCCCGATCGGCTACCGGATGGCCAAGGGCAGCGACCGCTTCTCCCGCCAGGGCAGCGCGCTCGCGCACACCTTCCTCGCCGACCTCTGCCGCCTCGGCCTGCCCGGCATCGACTGGGAGGCGGCCCTCGTGCACATGGGCGAGGACCTCAAGCGCACCTACGGCGAGGAGTTCCTGGCGGCGGGGGAGGCGCACCCGATCAGCCACACCCTCGACCTCGCGCACGGCTACTGGTGCACCGCCGTCGTGGCGCGGCACGTCGGCGACCACCTCCTCGCCGACCAGCTCGAGGAGCGGGCGGCGCAGTGGGTGAACGCCTACGACCTGCGCTCCGGCCTGCTCAAGGACTCCACCTACTACGAGGGCACCCGGCACAACTACTCCTTCCGCCTGCTGCACGACATGGCCGGCCGCATCGCGATCAGCGGCGGCGACGACGCCTTCGTCGCGCAGCTGGACGAGTTCTTCGGCTACGGCGCCGAGCCCGTCGTGCAGCCGGGACTGCGCCCGGACCGCGCGGAGATGCTCGCGGGCTCGGCCCTCGGCCGCTTCGAGGGGCTGAACAACGAGCCCGACATGGACGCGCCCTGGGCGTACCACTACGCGGGCCGGCCCGACCGCACGGCCGAGATCGTGCACGGGGTGCTGCACCAGCGCTTCGGCGCGGGCCGCGGCGGTCTGCCCGGCAACGACGACTCCGGTGGCCTGAGCTCCTGGTACGTCTGGGCGAGCCTCGGGCTGTTCCCGGTCGCCGGGCAGGGGCTGCTCCTGGTCAACGCGCCGGCCTTCGCGCGGGCGTCGATCGCGGTGGGCGGGGCGGACGTCGAGCTGCGCACGACCGGTTTCGTCGAGCCGGTGCCGGGTGGCCCCGTGCAGTACGTGCAGTCGGCGGAGCTGAACGGCGCACCGCTCGAGGCGAGCTGGATCACCGCCGCCGAGCTGCACCGCGGCGGCGAGCTGACGCTCCACCTCGGCGCCGAGCCGGCCGGCTGGGGGAGCGCCCCTGAGCACCGCCCGCCGTCGTTCCCGCGGCACTGAGCACCTCCACCGCCTCCACCGCCTCCACCCCGCCCGCCTCCCTCCCGCCCGCACCGATCACCCCTGAAGGAGCACCATGGACCAGAGCACGCACGCCCACACCGTGCAGAACCGACTCGTCATCGTGGTCCGCGCGGATCCGGTGATCTGCGGGCACTCGGTCGAGGCCCGCAACCTCGCCGAGACCGCTCTCGAGCGCGGCTTCGACGAGGTGCGGATCGTCACCTGGCCGATCGAGCGGCTCCAGGCCGCCGGCCTCCCGCTGAAGCCGCTCGACGCCGTCCTCCCCTACAGCGACGGCATCATCGTCGAGCGCCCGGAACCGGTCGGCGACTACAAGGTGCCGGACGGCCGCTTCCTCGCCGGCATGGTCGGCCGCCTGGTCGAGCTGTTCACCGACGGCGTGCCCACAGTCTGCCTCTCCCTCTACCTCAGCCCGCACACCCTCGCGGTGGCGGACGCCCTGCGCGCCGCCTGGAGCACCGGACTCCCGGTCGACGTCACGACGATCGCCGAGGCGGTCGGCTCCGACGTGACGAACGTCGTCCGCCGGGCGGTGGAGGAGGGCCGCCTCGGCGCCGCCGCGCACATCTTCGCCTCGTACCTCTCGCAGGACCACTGCGTCGCCGTCTCCGAGTACACCCGCGACCTGATCGTCGAGGAGGCCGAGCGGATCGACGCAGTGCACGGCACCCGATTCGCCGAGCAGTGCCGCGCGCGCATCGAGATCTCCTACCCGGCGATCGACTCCGACGCCTACACCGGGCTCGACCCGGCCGTCGTCGACGAGGTGGTGCGCGCCCGCGGGCTGCGCACCGACGGCTACGTGCTCTTCCTCTCCCGGCTGACGGAGGCGAAGGGCGTCGAGGACCTGATCGCCGGCTACGAGCGCAGCGCCGTGCACACGGATCGGGAGCTGGTCATCGCCGGCCGCGGACCGCAGGAGGCGGAGCTGCGCCGCCTGGCGGCCGCGTCGCCGCTGGCGCACCGCATCCGCTTCCTCGACGACGTCGGCGACGCGGAGAAGCCCTACCTGATGGCCGGCTGCTCGGCGTTCGTGCTGCCGAGCAAGCCGCGCCCGGAGTTCGTCGAGACCTTCGGCATCGCGCTCGCCGAGAAGATGCTCGCGGGCGGCGGTCCCGTCATCACGACCCTGACCGGCGGCATCGGCGAGGCGGTCGGCGAGCACGCGTTCATCACCCCGGTCGACGCTCCGGACACGATCGCCGCGCTGCTCGACCACGTGGTGCTCGAGCTGACGGCGGAGGACCGGGCGCAGCGGGCCGTCGCGGCGCGCGAGTACGCCCTGCAGTTCGACCGCCGCCGAGTGTTCGACCGGATGTTCGCCCGCCTCGGGCGCCCGGTGCAGGCGGGACAGGCCGCCTAGGCGCCGCCCTCGGCCGCGACAGCCAGGCGGTAGCGGACGAAGCGGAGGGTGAAGCTGTGCCGGTCGCCGACGCCGAGGCGCTCCGCCAGCACGCGGATGCCGAGCACGGCGACGACGCGCCACCACTCGAGCTCGTCGGAGACGACGGCGGTGAACTCGTCGCCGGGTCGGACGTCATCGGGATCCGTGCCGGGGGCCCCGGCGCTGGAGCGCGGGGCGGTGGTCGTGTCGAGCATGGCGCCGACTCCTGTCGGCAGGCCTCGCGGGAGCGCTTCGGGTGCGCCGCGCACCCGGATGCCGGGCCCACGAGAGGGGGAGCTCGCTACCCGGCATCCGGTCATGCGCGCGGTCACGGGGTCGAGCCCGCCGGAACGAACCCGGACCGCACTCGAAGTGTAGGCCTGCGCCCTGGGCGTGGCGCGAAATGTCAAGCGCTTGCAAGGCAGTTCGGAGAGTCCGACAGATATCGGCGAAGTCGATGCCGGCCGGTCCTTCAGGGGCGACCGGCGCCAGTCGGCGAGCGTCAGGCGGCGCGCTAGGCGGTGTGCGCTAGGCGGCCGGCTCCGCGCGGCGCAGCGGCACGGCGGTCGCGCCGACGGGCTCGGGGACGATGCGCAGACCGGCGCCGCTGTTGGCGCGCTCCATCAGGGCCTCGATCCACTCGGGGTTGATCGTCGGCTGGCGGCTGCCCTTGAAGTCGAACTGCAGCGGGATGGTCGGGTGCATCCAGACGCCGCGGCGGCCGGTCCCGGCGTTCGGGCTGGCGTCGAGGGTGAGCAGGAAGCGCTCGTCCCGGCGGAACTTGTTGATGATGACGATCTGCAGATGGGCCAGAGTCCGGTCGTCGACCTCGATGGCCGCCGGAGGAGTGCCGTACATGATGCTGCCCATGGTCTTCTCCCGTTCGCACGAAGACAGGAGCCTGTCCCTGTCGCTAGAAAGACTGTCTACTAGTTTGACTAACGATGTCAAGCCGGGCCGGATGAACGGACGGTGACGCCGGGCGCGCCCCGAGTACCGACGCCGAGGACGCGTTCTCGGCAGAGAACGTGGAGGGTGCGGCCGGGCCGAGCGTCTCAGGCGCGGCGTCGCTCGACGGTCAGCTCGTGGTCGGCGTCGTCCTCGAGGACGTCGCCCTGCTCGCCGGGGATCTCGACGATCTCGCGGACGGTCTGCAGGAAGCGGACCACCGCGCTCGCCTCCTCGGGGGAGAGCTGCTCGGCCGCGGCCAGCATCCGCTGGTTCATGTCGTCGAGCGTCTCGCGCACCTCGCGGTGGGAGGTGGGGGTGGCGACGATCCGGATCGCGCGCCGGTCGCTCGGGTGCGGCTGGCGGAGGACGTGACCGCTCTTGACCAGGCGGTCGATGAGGACGGTCGTCGAGGCGGAGGAGATGCCGAGATAGGCGGCGAGGTCCTTCGGACTGACGTGCTGGCCGCCCTGCTGCCGGCGCATGAGGAACTGGACCGCGAGCAGATCGTTCTCGCCCATGCCCATCGATCCGCGGGTGCGTCGGCGCATCGCGCTCTCGGCCGTGCGGAAGGCCCGCATCGCGCCGAGGACCTCGGCGGCCCCGGGCGCGCTCGGGACGGCCGGGTGCCGGAGGGCAGCCGGTCGAGTCAGCGCGACCTCGTCCATGCACCACAGCTTAGACAGTCATGTAGCAAGAAGATCTAGTCATGTACAACCCCGTCCTGGTGCTTGTCCTCGGCGACGCCAGACGGTACGAATGGACAAGCTAGTTAGACGAGCTAGCGAAATCTGGAGGACGGAGGACGGCATGCTCGACACCGCACCGGTCCTCCCGCTCTCGGACCCCCTCCTCGGCACGACTCTCGCCGATCGGTACCTCCTGCTCGAGCGCATCGGCGAGGGCGGCAGCGCGACGGTCTTCCGGGCGCGCGATCTCCACCTGGCGCGCTCCGTCGCCGTGAAGGTCTACCGCGAGGTCGCCGACACTCCGAACGAGCGGTCGCGGCGCGAGCGCGAGGTGCGCCTGCTGATCGACTCCCGCCACTCCTCGATCGTCGAGATCCTCGACCAGGGCGAGATCGCGACGGAGGAGGGCGCGCTCGCCTTCCTCGTCCTCGAGTACTTCGACCCGGCCGACCCCGCCGCCGGCTGGTTCGCCTCGGGCGACGAGGAGCTGCTCGCCGAGGTCGGCGCTCAGCTCGCCGACGCTCTGGCGCACCTGCACGCGCGGGACGTCCTGCACCGGGACGTGAAGCCCGAGAACGTCCTGGTCCGCACGCGGTCCGTGGTCGCCGCCGGTGCTGGGCACGAGGCGAAGCTCAGCGACTTCGGCATCGCCCGGGCCGTCGACGACGCGCGGCTCACCCGCTCGGACGTCCTGGTCGGGACTGCGGCGTACCTCAGCCCCGAGAGCCTCGGCTCCGGGACGGTCGGCCCGGCGTCCGACGTCTACTCCCTCGGCCTGGTGCTGCTCGAGGCGGTCTCCGGGCGTCGCGCCTACACCGGCACCACCCTGGAGATCTCGCTGCAGCGGATGCACCACGCCCCTGTCGTCCCCGACTCGGTGCCCGAGCGCTGGCGCGGGCTGCTGACCGAGATGACCCGCCTCGACCCCGCCGCCCGCCCGAGCGCCGACGAGGTCGCGCGCCGACTGTGGTCCGGACTGCGCGACGAGCCGCGGGCCACACCGCTGCGCAGCGGCGTGCACGGGGCGATCGCGGCGCTCTCGGCGGTCGCGGTCGGCGTCGCCTCGACGCTCGCGCTGCTCGGCCGTCTCGGCTGACCTGTCGCCCCGGCAGCGCTTCCTCGGTCGACGCGCCCCCTCGGCCGGCCCGTCGACGGCGAGGCCGGGTCCCCGCGGTGCTGCGCTGTCCAGGTGGCAGGCAGGAGTGCTGTCGTAGTCTCCCGGTGACCGTCGACCCGCTGACCGTCGACCGACGCCGACCGTCCGCTGCACCGCCGCGGACCCGAACGGAGCCGATCCCATGAGCCCGCGCCGCCTCTTCCGCATCCTGTCGATCCTCGAGGCGGTGACCTGGACGCTCCTGCTCGTCGGCATGCTGCTCAAGTACGCCGTCGGAGTCGGCGACTGGCCCGTGAGCGTGGCCGGCCCGATCCACGGCTTCGCGTTCCTCGCCTACGGGGCGGCCGCACTCGTCCTCGCGGTGAACCAGCGCTGGACCGTGGGAGCGACCCTGCTCGCGCTGGCCAGCGCCGTGGTGCCGTACACGACCATCCCGCTGGAGCGCGGCTTCGAGCGGCGGGGGCTCCTCGAGGGGGACTGGCGCCGTGAGGCGAGCGCCGACCCGCGCGACCGGAGGCTCCCGAGCCGGCTGCTGCGCTGGGCGCTCGGCCGCCCGGTCCTCGCGGCCGCCCTGGTGCTGGCCGCTGTCGCCGCGGTCTTCGCCGCGCTGCTCGTCGTCGGCCCGCCGGGCGGCGGCGAGGCCTGACGCGCCTGATCGGGTCACCCGCGGAGCGGTCGCATCGAGATCCCGCGTGAGCACTCCGGCGCGGCGGTTCTCGATACGCCCTTCGGGCTACTCGACCAGCATGTGCGGACGTGCGCCGGCATGCTTGCGCGCTGTTCATGCTGATCGAGTAGCCCGCGGAGCGGGCGTATCGAGATCCCCCACCGTCAGAACGGTGCGGGTACATCGGCGAAGCGGGGCCCGGGTGGCGGCTCGGGTGGTCGGCCGGGGAGCGGCGGTGGCCGGTTGCTGATCCGCCGGCCGGTCGGGCTCGTCCAGACGATCGTTCCGTCGTCGTGTCTGACGTACGTCCACTGGTCCCCGTGCCGGATGTGGTGGTGGGACGTGCAGAGCGAGACGAGGTTCTCCAAAGACGTCTCGCCGCCGTTGCGCCACTCGAGGGTGTGGTCGGCCTCGCTTGTGCTGGCGGGCCGGGTGCAGCCGGCGAAGCGGCAGGTCTGGTCCCGCAGCTGCAGGTGCAGGCGCATCTGCGGCGGAGGGACCCGGTAGGTGCGGCCCACGGAGACGACGGCGCCGGTCTCCGGATCGGTCAGGACCCGGGTGAAGGAGGCGGCCGTGCGGATCAGCTCGCGGGCGATCGGTGCGGGGACCGGGCCGTAGCCGTCGAGGTCCGCGGGAGCGTCGTCCAGGCCCACGGCCGTCGACGCGGCGAGGGTCAGCCGGACCTCGGCTCGCACTCCTGGGACGAACGTCGGGTCCGGCCGATGATGAGGGTCCGGTGTCGTGCCGGCGATGTCGCCGTCGCAGAGGAGATCGACGGCCGCGTCGGCGCTGAGCTGCTGGAGAGTACGCGGATCGCCGTCGTCGCGGAGGGTGCGCGCGATGCGGCGCAGCCGGTCGTACGCGCCGGTCACCGCCGGCGCGGGACCGTGGACGCAGAGCGTCGCCATGCCGTCGACGTCCGGGGTGACCCACACCGCGCGGTCTTCGCGGGCACGCGCGTGCCGCTCGGCGAGGGGCTGCTCGTGCAGCTCCTCCCGCCAGCGGGGCAGGGCGCGGCGCAGCTGTGTGGTCGTCATCGTGACGACGGCGTCGGCGGCGCGCTCGTCGAGTGCCGCGCGGGAGGCTTCCGGGAGGCTGCTCGCGGTTCTGCAGATGGCCTCGCCGGCCTGCCAGAGGATCCGCGCGTCTCTCAGCAGGGCGCGGGTGAGGGGCAGGTGCTCCATCAGCATCTGCGCGGTTTCGAGGCGTCGGGAGACGTCCCGCTCGGACACGCCGAACGCCACCGCCAGCTCGGCGCGGATGGAGCGCTCGACGAGGTCGCGGGTCTCGCTGCGCGTCGCGCCGCGGGCGAAGGATTCCGGGACGGTGAGCGCGACGCGGTAGCCCCGGTGCATCCGTTCCGCAGCCCTCAAGCGCGTCGGGGACGCGGCGCGCTCGGCGGCGGCGGCGTCGGTGAAGCAGTCGCGCACCTCCGCGAGTGCTGCCGCATTCTCATCTTCTGACATACGCGTATTGAAGCAGGGACCACCGACGGCCGGATCGGAACCATGCGCTGACCGGGGACAACGCCGTGGGATCACGGGTGTGGAGGAGGCTCGCTCCCGGATGTCTCGGTGATGGTGGGTCTCGATACGCCGCCGGAGGCGGCTACTCGACCAGCATGCCCGGCCGCCCCTCCGGGCTACTCGACCAGCATGCCCGGCTGCCCTGCGCGGCGCTCGGCCGGCACGGGCACTCTCTTGCTGGTCGAGTAGCGCGCGCAGCGCGCGTATCGAGACCCACTTGCGTCTGAAGGACGGGTCTGCAGACCGGCCTCGCTGATGACGGTGGATCTCGATACGCCCTGCGGGCGGCTCGATCAGCAGGGGATGCGGCGCGGCGTCAGGACGTGCGGGTCGCGGCGTCGATCAGGATCTCGGCGGCGCGGCGGGCGTGCAGGGCGGGCTCGGGGGTGCCCGAGATGGCGGCGGTGGTCTGCGCGCCCTCGGCCAGGAGGGCGAGCTGCGCGGCCAGCTCGGCGCCGCCGCCGACCTCCTCGGTCAGCACGGCGAGGAACCTCTGGAAGGTGTCCTTGTGCTCCCGGGCCAGCTGCGCGACCGCCGGGTTGGACGAGCCGAACTCGCCGAAGGCGTTGATGAAGCTGCAGCCGCGGAAGGAGTCCTCGGAGAACCAGTCGAAGAGGAAGTCGTAGATCGCCAGGAGCTTCGGCCGGGCGCCGGTCGCGGCGGCGACCCGGCTGCGCACGCCGAGGGTCCACTGCTCGTGGCGGGCCTGCAGCACGGCCAGCACGAGCGACTCCTTGCTCGGGAACTCCGAGTAGAGGCGCTTGAGCGAGACGCCGGCGGCGGTGCGCAGCGCGTCCATCCCGACCGACTGGATCCCGCGCTCGTAGTAGAGGCGGTCGGCAGCCGCGAGGATCGCCTCGCGGGGAGGCGTTGCTTCGAGGGTCGGCGGCGTCATCCCTCCATCGTAGGCGCAGAGGGAACGCGCGTTCTCGGATGTCCGACATCCATCGGCCTCGGCCTCGGCCCCGGCCGCCTCGGCGGCGGGCCCCGGCCGGTGTCGGACGCTGCTGCTAGCGTCGGGCGCGCCCGGACCCCTCCTGATCGTCGCCGGCGATCGGGGCCCGCGCGAGAGGCGGTCCCCGTGGTTCTGGCGATGCAGGCGGACGAGTTCGGCGGGCCCGAGGCCCTCCACGCGGTGACGGTCGAGCCCGGCGAGCCCGGTCCCGGCCGGGTGCGCATCCGTGTGCGCGCCGCGGGCGTCAATCCCGCGGACGCGAAGCTCCTCCGCGGTCTCTTCGGCCGCGGACGCACCCCCGTCCGCCCCGGCAGCGAGGTCGCCGGAGTGGTCACCGCGGTGGGGGAGGACGCGGCCGGGCCCCTCGGCACCGTCGCGGTCGGCGACGAGGTGGTCGCCTTCCGGGTCTCCGGCGGCTACTCCGAGGAGCTGGTCGTGCCGGCCGCCGCGGTCCTGCCGAAGCCGCCGGGCCTCGCCTGGGAGCAGGCGGCCGGACTCCTGCTCACCGGCACGACCGCGGTGCACCTGCTCGAGGCGACGCACGTCTCCGCCGGCGACACCGTCCTGATCCACGGGGCGAGCGGCGCCGTCGGCAGCCTCCTCGTCCAGCTCGTGCGCGAGCGCGGCGCGCGTGCCGTCGGCACGTCCAGCGAGCGGGGCGCCGCGATCGTCGAGCGCTTCGGCGGCGAGTCCGTGCGCTACGGGGAGGGGCTGGTGGAGCGGGTGCGCGCGCTGGCGCCCGAGGGCGTCGACGTCGCGCTCGACACGGCCGGCACCGACGAGGCGCTCGACGCCTCCGTCGCGCTCGTCGCCGACCGCTCCCGGATCGCCACCGTCGCCGGCTTCGAGCGCGGCGCGGCGCTCGGCGTCCTGTTGCTCGGCGGCGGCGAAGGCGCCGATCCCGGCACGGCCCTCCGCGACGCCGCCCGGGCACCGCTGCTCGAGCGGGCCGGCCGCGGGGAGCTCGAGGTGGTGCTCGGCCGCTCCTTCCCGCTCGCCTCGGCCGTGGAGGCGCTCGCGCTGGTGGAGTCGGGCCGCGCCGGCGGCAAGGTGGTGCTCCTCCCCTGAACGCCGTCGACCCCAGCGCCGCAGACTCCCGACCCGTGGACCCGCGCCCCGTCGACCTCGGCGCGAACGGCCCCTTCGACGTCGTCGGCGCCGCGAACCTCCTCCTGCACCACTCACTGCCCGGGGTCGAGCGGGTCTCCGACGACGGTCGGCGCCTCGAGCGCCTCGTCACCGTCGGGTCGCGGGCGGTGCCGCTCGCGCTCGAGCTGACCTCGTCCGGCGTCCGCGTCACGACGACCGACCCCGCCGTCCTCCCGCTGGTCCGCGCCTGGTTCGACCTCGACTCCGACGTCGAGGCGATCGGCGCCGCCCTCGCCCGCGATCCGCTGCTGGCCCCGATGGTCGCCGCCCGGCCGGGACTGCGGGCGACGCAGTATCCCCAGCCGTTCGAGGCCGCGGTGATGGCGGTGCTCGGCCAGCAGGTGTCGGTCGCGGCGGCGAGGACCTTCGGCGGGCGCGTCGTGACAGCGTTCGGCAGCGAGGGCGAGCGGGGCCTCCACTCGTTCCCGACGCCCGAGGCGCTCCTCGCCGGACCGATCGAGGAGCTGCGCGCCGCGATCGGCGTGACCCGGGCCCGCGCCGCGACCGTCCGTGCCGTCGCGTCGGCCTTCGCCGACGGGCTGGTGCTCGACCGCGCGGGCGATCTGCCGGAGCAGCGCAGGCTCCTGCTCGCGATCCCCGGCATCGGCCCGTGGACCGCCGACTACCTCGGCCTCCGGCTGCTCGGCGACCCGGACGCGTTCCCCGCGGGCGACCTCGTGCTGCGCCGCGCCCTCGGCGGGATCGGCACGGCGGCGGCGGACGCGGCCTCGCAGGCCTGGCGTCCGCACCGCGCCCATGCGGCGTTCCACCTGTGGGCCTCGACGGGCGCGGTCTGAACCCGTCGGAGCAGCCCGAGCGCGTCCCGCCTAGCCCGAGGAGGCGCGCACGACGAGGGTGCCCTCGAGGAGGGTCGAGCCGGTCACGCCGCCGACCAGGCGGTCGAGGGCGGCCTCGGCCAGCGCTTCGAGCGGCTGCCGCAGCGAGGTGAGCGGCGGTGCGCTGTACTCGCCCTCCCAGGTGCCGTCGAAGCTCGCGACCGCGATGTCGTCCGGCACCCGGAGCTCCGCGTCACGGAGCGCGCGGAGCACGCCGATCCCGATCAGGTCGGAGGCGGCGAAGACGGCGTCGGGCCGAGGCGACAGCCCGGCCAGGACCCGGCCGGCGGCCCAGCCGCCCTCGCGGGAGTAGTCGCTGCGGAGTGCGGGACCCGGCTCCCGCCCGGCGTCGAGGCACGCCGACTCCCAGCCGCGCCGACGGGCCTCGAACCGGCCGCGGTCGTCCTGCTCGACGTCGCCGACGAAGGCGATGCGGCGCCGCCCCGTCTCGAGGAGGTGGCGGGTCACCGCCGCCGCGCCGGCCTCCAGGTCGACGCCGACGCCGTTCGCCCCCGACTCGTCGCTGCTGTTGAGCTGGAGCCAGGGCACGCCGAAGGCGTCGATCGACGTCCGGTCGACGGGGCCGCCCGCGAGGAGGAGCACCCCGGCGATCTGCCGCGCCGTCAGATCGCGGAGTCGGGCGTGCAGGGCGTCGACGTCCGGGATCGAGGTGACCACGAGCAGATCGAGTCCCCGGCTGCGCGCCGCGTCCTCGACGGCGCTGGCCAGCTCGGTGAAGAGCGGATTGGTGAACACCCGACGGCTGCCGACCGGGGCGAGCAGGGCGATGGTCCGCGAGGTCCCGGTCCGCAGGGCGGCCGCCGTGGCGTTCGGCCGGTAGCCGAGCTCGGCGATCGCCGCCCGCACCCGCGCCGCGGTCGCCTCGGCGACGGGCGCGGTCCCGGTGAGCGTGTACGTCACGACGGCGTCGCTGACGCCGGCCAGGCGGGCGACGTCGCGCCGAGTGACCCGTCGCGAGGTGTTCATCGCAGCGAACCTACCGCGCCCGCGCTGACAGCGCCCGCCCCGCCCGCGCCCGTCCGAAGGGAGTCACCCGCCTCAGCTCGCGGACGGCTGCACGCTCCCGACCCGGGTCACCTCGTAGAGCACTCCGCGCTCCGGGTGCAGGAGTGGCGGGACGAGTCCCGCTCGGCCGAGCAGGGCGCCGGACAGCTCGAACGCCCCGCCGTCCTGCGGCCACCAGATCGCGTCGCGGACCGCGGCGTCCCGCGCGCCGATGACGACGGGGGCGACCCGGTACACCGACTCCGGATCGAGGCCGGGCAGGCGGACCCGCCCGGGGGAGACGACGCCGGCGCGGGCCAGCGAGACGTACGCGAAGACGGCGGCCGAGCGGTCGGGAGCGACGACACCGTGCACCGCGATCGTCTCGTCCGGGTGGTCCAGGCGGACGAGGTCGCCGCCGTGCAGCAGCGGCCGGAGCCGCTTGTGCAGGGCGATCCACTGGCGCAGCTCCTCGAGCTCCTCGTCGCCGGCGGAGCGCAGGTCCCACTCGACGCCGAGGTGGCCGAACAGCGCCGTCAGAGCGCGGAAGGACAGGTCGTGCACGCGGCCCGTCGTGTGCGAGGCCCCCGACGCGATGTGGGTCCCCATCAGCTCCGGCGGCAGCAGCTGGCCGGTCCAGCGGTTCATCTGCTGGCGGTCGAGCGGGTCGTTGTTGTCGGAGACCCAGACGCGGTCGGTCCGCTCCAGGATCTCCAGGTCGATCCGCGCTCCGCCCGAGGAGCAGGACTCGATCTCGAGCCCCGGGTGCAGGGCCCGGATCTCGTCCATCAGCCGGTAGACCGCGAGCGTCTGGCGGTGCACGCCCGGCGCGCCGTCGGGGCGCCGGCCCGCGTCGGTGAGGTCGCGGTTGTGGTCCCACTTGATGTAGCCGATGTCGTACTCGTCGAGGATCGCGAGGATCGCGTCGCGGAGGTGGGCGAAGCAGTCCGGATCGCCCAGGTCGAGGACCTGCTGCCAGCGCGACTCGGGCGGCATCCGTTCGCCGGTCGAGAGGATCCACTCGGGGTGCGCCCGGGCGAGGTCGGAGTCCGGGTTGACCATCTCGGGCTCGAACCAGAGCCCGAACTGCAGGCCGAGGGAGCGCACGTGGTCGACCAGGGGGTGCAGTCCGTCCGGCCAGACGTCGCTCGAGACGGTCCAGTCGCCCAGGCCGGAGTGGTCGTCCCGGCGGCTCCCGAACCAGCCGTCGTCGAGCACGAAGCGCTCGATCCCGAGGTCCGCGGCGCGGTCGGCCAGCTCGACGAGCGCGTCGAGGTCGTGGTCGAAGTAGACGGCTTCCCACACGTTGATCGTGACGGGCCGCGCCGAGTGCGGGTGGCCCGGCCGGGCGCGGAGCTGCCGGTGGAAGCGCCGCGCGACCTCGTCGAGTCCGTCGCCGTAGACGGCGTGGATCCACGGTCCGGTGTAGGTCTCGCCGTGGGCGAGCCGGACCTCGCCGGGCAGCAGCAGCTCGCCGCCGCCGAGGGTCTGCACGCCGGTGTGCACGCGCTCGACCTGGTGGACGTGGTTGCCGGACCACGCGGTGTGCAGGCCCCAGACCTCGCCGCGGGCGAAGCCGAAGCCGGGCTCGCCGACGCTGAGCAGAGTGGCGGCGTCCGCCCCCGTCCGCCCGTGCCGGCCCTCGCGGCGGTGCGCGCCGACGATGACGGCCGAGCGCTGCGGCACGCGCTCCTTGCCCCAGCGGCCGGCGAAGTCGAGGATCTCGCTCGCCGAGGGCGGGGTGGGCAGGCTGAGCAGCAGCTCGTCGACCTGGTAGCCGTCCTCGCCGAGGTTGGTGAGCGCCGCCCGCATCCGCAGCACGCCGGAGGGGTCGAGGACGATCACGATCTCGA
Organism: Rathayibacter sp. PhB151; assembly: GCF_004366415.1. Classification (NCBI taxonomy): domain Bacteria; kingdom Bacillati; phylum Actinomycetota; class Actinomycetes; order Micrococcales; family Microbacteriaceae; genus Rathayibacter; species Rathayibacter sp. PhB151. Next base: position 380,220 of record NZ_SOEN01000008.1, read on the forward strand.
GGCCGAGCGCGGCGACGTCGTCCTGGGCGCGGACCACGAGCGTGCCCGCGCCGGCGTCCGCGATCTCGCCGGCCGCAAGGGCGGCGCCGTCGAGCTCGAGGCTCGTGGTGCGGAAGGCCGGCGACCAGGCGGCCCCCGCGCGGGATCCGCTGAGGCCGGGCCGACCGGTCCAGCCCGTGGAGTGCTCGAGGAGCACCGCGAGACGGATCGGCTCGTCGATGTCGTTCGGGCCGACCGGGGCGACGCCCGAGAGCACCAGCGCGTCGAACGCCGCCCGATCGAGCGGCCCGCAGTCCGCCCCCCAGTGCGCGACCGACGGGAGCCGGGAGTCGCTGAGGTCCAGCACGAGGGCGACTCCAGCGCTGCGGAGGACGACTCCGGTCGAGGAGGTGGCGAGTGTCACGGTGATTCTTCCTGTTCTGCCCGGCTCAGGGCTGTTCTGCCCGGCTCAGGGCGCGGACGGTGTGCAGCCGCAGGACTCCCGGAGGAGCAGCTCCCCGCGGAACAGCGTGTGGTGCGCCTTGTCGGGCGTGAAGTCGATGATGGTGTCGATCGCAGCGCGGGCCATCTCGCGGACCGGCTGCTTGAAGGAGGTGAGCCGCGGAACGCTGAACGCGGACTCCGCGGTGCCGTCGTAGGAGATGATCCGCAGGTCCTCCGGGACGCGGAGGCCGAGGTCGGCCGCGCCGCGGAGGACGCCGATGCCGAGGAGGTCCGAGCCGGCGAAGACGGCGTCGGGCCGGTTCGGGGTGTCCAGGAGCATCCGCGCCGCCTCGATCCCGCCCTCCCGCGTCCAGGTCGTGGTGACCACCGGACCGGGCTCGAGGCCGATCTCCTCGATCGCCTCGGCCCAGCCCAGCACGCGCGGGTCGGTGGTCTGCTGCGAGCTCGCGCCGATGACGAGTCCGACGGAGCGGCAGCCGTGCACCTCGGCGAGGTGCTGCACCACGGTCCGCGCGCTGTGGCGGATGTCGACCCCGACGCTGGCGGCGCCGTCCGCGGGATGGAAGGCGTCGATCCACATCACGGGGACGGGGAGCGAGTCGAGGGAGGAGCGGTCGCTGGCGTGGCGGACGCTCGAGAGCATCACGCCGTCGACCCCGCGCTGCGAGATCTCGTCGAGCAGCCGCACCTCCGTCTCCAGGCTCTCGTGCGAGTTCGCGATGAGCAGCGCGTAGCCGCGCTCCGTCGCGGCGATCTCGAGCTGCAGGGCGTACTCGGAGAAGAAGGGGTTGCTCACGTCGGCGACGATGAGCGCGAGGGTGTGCGTCCGGCCGGTGCGCAGGGCGCGAGCGGTGGAGTTCGGCCGGTAGCCGAGCTCCTCCATCGCCGTCCGCACGCGCTTCGCCGTCTCGGGAGTGACGTGCTTCGCCCCCGTCATCACGTAGCTGACGACGGCCGAGCTCACCTGCGCCCGCTCCGCGACGTCGTTGCGGGTCGGGCGCTTGCGGGGGGTGGTGATGTCCGGCACGGGGTCTCCTCGAGTAAGCGACGATCGGCGGAGAGGGGGACACGATCGCCCCCTCTCCGCCAGTCTGGCCGAAGCGCTACTGGAACAGCGCGTTCACCTGGTCGTTCGCCGACGACAGGGAGGACGGGTCGGCCTGGCCCTCGAACACCGCGTCGACCGCCGGCTGCATGATGCCGTTGATCTTCGCCGCGTTGTCGGAGATCGGGAAGAGGAACGTGGTCCCCTCGTCGACCTGGCCGGTGAAGGCCGTCACGTCGATCCCGCGCTCCGCGAAGGCGGCCTGGGCCGCGTCCGAGCCGGAGGGGATGGCCGGGAAGACGACGCCGGCGGCGCCGATGACGTCCTGGCAGTCGGCGGAGGCCATGTACTCGACCCACTTGGCCGAGGCGGCCTTGTTGTCGGAGCCTGACCAGATGGAGTCGGCCAGGCCGTTGAACATCGTGGCGCGCTTGCCGTCGGGGCCGGTCGGGGTCGGCGCGGTGCCGACCTGGATGTCCTTGAGGCCGTAGAAGGAGTTGATGTTCCACGAGCCGTTGGTGATCATCGCGTACTTGCCGGCGCCGAAGGTCTGCGTCGAGTCGCTGCCGGTGACGGCCGCGAGGGAGGGCATGTAGCCCTCGTCGATGATCTTCGCCATCCAGCCGATGGTCGCCTGGAAGCGCTCGTCGTCGTAGTTGTACTTCGTGCCCCAGGGGTTCTTGTCGGTGTAGCTCCAGCCGGTGGTGCCGGCGTACATCGACCACTGGGTCTGGCCGTTGCCGCCGCCGGACTGGCCGTCGAGGCCCAGGCCGTAGACGGCGACGCGGGTCTTGTCGAAGCCGGGCTCGTCGCCGCGGACGCCGTTGACGTCGACGGTGAGGTGCGCGATGGCCTTCTCGTAGCTGCCGCCGTCGTCGGGGTTCCAGTCCAGGCCGGCGATCTGGTCGGCGGTGTAGCCGCCGTCCTCGACGAGAGCCTGGTTGTAGAAGATCGCGGTGGTGTCCCAGTCCTTGGGCAGTCCGTAGCGCTCGCCGTCCTCGCCGACCCAGAGGTCCGCGAGGCCCTTCTGGTACTGCGAGACGTCGACGCCGTCCTTCTCGACGACGCCGTCGAGCGAGACGACCTGGCCGTTGTTCACGAAGTCCGCGAACTTCGAGAGGTGGTCGGTGAACACGTCGGGGGCCGTGCCGGCGACGAAGCCGTTGGTGAGCTTGGTCCAGTAGTCGTCCCAGGAGTACTGCGAGATGGTGACGCTCACGTCCGGGTTGGCGGTGTGGAAGTCGTCGGCGCACTGCTGGTAGGCGGCCTTCTGGTTGTTGTCCCAGAGCCAGTAGTCGATGGTGCCGGAGGCGGAGCTGGTGTCGATGTCGGCGCTGTCGCCGCCGCCGCTCGCGGCGCCGCCGGAGCCGCCGACGCAGCCGGTGAGTCCGAGGGTGAGGACGGTGGTGCCGGCCAGGACGGCGGCGGATCGTCGGAGGATGCGGGTCATGGTGCTGGTTCCTGTCTGCTGCTTCATTGCACGGGAGGGAAGGGAGGGGAGAGGAGAAGGGAGAGGAGAAGAGGAGGGGAGAGGGGAGGAGGAAGGGAGAGGAGAAGGGGAGCGCGGGCGCGTCACTTGACGCCCGAGAAGCCGATGGAGTCGACGATGCGACGGCCGAAGGCGAGGAAGAGGAGGAGGACGGGGATGGCGGCGACGAGGGTCGCGGCCATCAGTCCGGCCCAGTCGGGGCTGCCGCCCGGGGTCTGCGAGCGGAAGACGCCCAGGGCCACGGTGAGGACCCGGCTCTCCTCGGTGTTGCCGGCGAGCAGGGGCCAGAAGTAGTCGTTCCAGGTGTTGATGTAGGTGAGGATGCCCAGCGTCGCGAGCGGCGCCGTGCTCATCGGCACGATGAGGCGGAAGAAGATCCGCAGCTTCCCCGCGCCGTCCAGCTCGGCCGCCTCCTCGATCTCGCGGCTGATGCCGAGGAAGAACTGACGCAGGAAGAACACCGCGAAGGGGGTCATCAGCAGCGTCGGCAGCGAGAGTCCGATGAACGAGTTGAGGAGCCCCAGATCGCGCATCAGGACGAAGTTGGGCAGGGCGGTGAAGATCGGCGGAACCATCAGCGCGGTGAGGAAGAGGAAGAAGACGGCGTCGCGGCCGGGCCAGCGCAGTCGCGCGAAGGCGTAGGCGGCCAGCGAGCAGAAGAGCAGCTGGCCGAGGGTGACCAGGGTGGCGTAGGCGACCGAGTTGCGCAGGTAGAGCCAGAAGTTCACGGAGGCGCCCGACCCGCCCTCGGCGAGGGCCTGCTCCTGGGTGGAGAAGCCCAGGACCCGGGCGAAGGCGCCCCAGGTGAAGTCGACGGGCAGCAGCGAGGTGGTGTCGGTGGCGAGGGCGTTCCCGGTCGAGAACGCGGTGCGCACCATCCAGTAGAAGGGGAAGAGGGTGACGACGAGGGCGAGGATCAGCGCGATCCAGGCGACGACGCGGCCGACGGAGGGCCGGCGGGCGGGCCGGGTGCGCCGGGGAGCGGGCGCGGGGGAGGCCGCGGCGGCGGGATCGAGGGCGACGGGAGCTGCAGTGGTCATCGGCGTTCCTTAGGCGAGGTCGGACTGATCGGCGCGCAGCAGCCGGAGCTGGATCAGCGCGACGCCGGCGAGGATGACGAGGAGGACGACCGAGATCGCACTGGCGTAGCCGAAGTCGTTCTCGCCGAAGCCGACCTGGTAGATGTAGTACTGCATGACCCGTGTGGCGTTCACCGGGCCGCCGCGGGTGGTTACGGCGACCGTGTCGAAGACCTGGAACGAGCCGGTCACGGTGACGACGAGGACCAGCGCGAGCACCGGCCGCAGCAGCGGCAGGGTGATCTTCCAGAACGAGCGCCACTCGCTCGAGCCGTCGATCGCGGCCGCCTCGTAGACGTAGCTCGGGATGAGCTGCAGGCCGGCGAAGACCAGCAGCGCGGTGTAGCCCATGTGCCGCCAGACGTTGACGAGCGCGATCGTCGGGATCGCCCAGTTCGAGTCGGCGAAGAACGGGATGCGGGTGAGCCCGAGGTTCTCGATGACGCTGTTGACGAGGCCGAGCTGGTAGTCGAGCAGGAGGAACCAGATCATCGCGGCGATCACGTTCGAGATCAGGAAGGGCAGCAGGATCGCCCCGCGGATCACCACGGACTGGGTGAGGCGGTGCATCAGGACGGCGAGGCCGACCGCGACGACCGTCTGGACGACGATGTTGATCAGGACGTACTCGAGGGTGACGCCGACCGAGTTCCAGAACAGCGGGTCCGTCGCCAGGCGCACGTAGTTGTCGAACCCGATGTACGACGGCGCGCTCATCAGGTTGTAGTCCGTGAAGCTCAGGTAGATGCCGCGGATCGTGGGGACGACGTAGAAGGCCCCGAAGCCGACGGCCGCCGGGAGGATGAAGGCGAGCGCGACGAGCAGCTCGGAGCGGCGCGCGCGGCGTCGCCCGAGGGACATCGTCGGGCGGATCCGGACCGCGCCGGTGCCTTGTCCGGTGCCTTTCCCGCTGCCCTGCCGGGTGCGCCCCTCGCGGAGAGCCGTCATCGTGCGCACCCGGTTCGTCGCGCGGTCGACCGTCGTGAAAGCAGCAAGAGATGACTCCTTCGTCATAGTCCGAGCAGGTGAGGTGGCGCCCGTTCCGCGGTGCGGAGGGAGCGTGCTGCGAAGGAAGCTACACGAGTAACCGGGAGGAATTCAACTGTTGAAAGAATGTACTTACATAACTACAGTCATGCTCGGCTCCGAGCAGTGCTGCCGGGTCGGAGAGAGAGCATCATGACGATTCCGCCCGTGGATCCCGCACGCATCGCCGTGCAGATCGACCCCGACGGCGCCTTCGCCGACGTCCGAGGCTCGGGCGTCCGCGTCCACCTCGTCGAGACCGGCTCCGGCGGTCTGCGCGTCGAGGTCGGAGCCGTCGCCGCCGTCTCTCGGGTGCGGCTGCGCTGGGCCGCGGCGATCCCCGAGGACTGCCTGGTGCTCGGGGACGCGTGGGAGCGCTCCTACGGCGAGCTCGAGTGGCGCGGCGTCCGCGCCGAGCGGATCCTGCCCTGGACGGCCCTCGTGCACCACCCGCGCACGGGCACGACCGACGGCTGGGGCGTCGAGGTGGGCGGCGCCTCGTTCGCCTTCTGGCAGGTCGACCGACGGGGAGTCACGCTGACCCTCGACCTGCGCAGCGGCGGCGCGGCGGTCGTCCCCGGCGACCGCGTGCTCACCGCGGCGATCGTGCACGTCGTCTCCGGGAGGGAGGGCGCGTTCGCCGTCCAGCGGTCGCTGCTCCGCCGGCTCTGCCCCCAGCCGCTCACGACGGGCGGGCCCCTGGTCGGCGCGAACAACTGGTACTACGCCTACGGGCGCGACTTCGGCCTCGCCGCCGTCGTCCGCGACGCGCGCACCATCGCGGACCTCGTCGGCGACCACGCGGTGCGCCCGTTCGGAGTCGTCGACGACGGCTGGAGCTCCGCCGGGACGGCCGACGGCCTCGCGGCCTCACCGGGTCCCTGGCGGGCGGGTCGCCCGGACCGCTTTCCCGACATGGCCGAGGCGGCGGAGGCCGTCCGCGCCGAGGGCGTGCGGCCGGGGGTCTGGTTCCGGCCGCTCCTGACGCGCGAGGAGCCGATCGAGGGAGTGCGGGCCGGGCGGGACGGGGCGCTCGCCCTCGACCCCAGCTCGCCCGCCGTCCTCGAGCTCGTCGCGGAGGACACGGCCCGCCTCAGCGCCTGGGGCTTCGAGCTGATCAAGCACGACTTCTCGACCTACGACCTCCTCGGCTCGTGGGGACCGGACTTCGGCGCGGCGCCGGGCTCCGGGCCCGCGCTGCACGACCCCTCCGTCACCACGGCCGAGGCGCTCGTGCGCTTCTACGCGACGGTGCGCGCGGCCGCCGGCGAGGCGCTCGTGCTCGGCTGCAACATCGTCGGGCACCTCGCCGCCGGGCTCGTGCACGCCCAGCGGGTCGGCGACGACACCTCCGGCCTGCACTGGGACCGCACCCGCCGCGTCGGCGTCAACGCGCTGGCGTTCCGCCTCGCGCAGCACGACGCGTTCTTCACCCTCGACGCGGACTGCGTGCCCAGCACGACCGCCACCGACTGGGCGCTGAACCGCCGGTTCCTCGACCTCATCGCCCGCAGCGGGACCGCGCTCTTCGTCTCCGTCGATCCCGCGACGCGGACCGACGCCGTCGACGCCGACCTCGCGCAGGCGCTGCGGCTGGCGCTGGACGGCGGCACGCCCGGGGGAGTCGCTCCGCTGGACTGGCTGCACTCGCCGACGCCGTCGCGGTGGTCGGCGGGCGACGACGTCCTCGAGTACGACTGGGTCGGCCCGGACGGTGCCGACGCCTTCGAGCCGTTCCTCGCCGGGAGTCCGGACCCGGCACTCTGAGCGGGGGCGGGCACGGCGCCCGCCCCCCGCTCAGTGCGTCAGACCCGTGCCGACGCCGGGAGCGGCTCGCCGACCGCGACCGGGGCGTCGCCGTGGTCGGGGATGGGCAGTCGGGCCCCGTTCTGCCGGGCGGACTCCATCGCGACGAGTCCGGGCAGGGTGTAGCGAGCGGCGACCCAGGCGTTCACGGTCGGCAGCGTGCCGGTCGAGACGGCGCGGACGAAGTCGTCCACCAGGAAGTGGTGCGAGCCCTCGTGCCCGTTCGGCGCGCCCTCCAGCTCGCCGGGGAGGCGTGCGGCCTCCTCCTCGTGCACCGGTGCGTGGCCGCTGACGAAGGCGGCGCGCAGGGCGGGCGAGACGTTCTCGAGGCGCGGGTCGTCGTCCGCCATCGTCGCGGTCGTGGCGAGCTGCTCGGTCACGTCCTCGACGCCCTCGCCGGTCTGCCAGACGCTCGTCTGCACGAGCTGCTCGAAGACGCCGGTGGTGCCGAAGAAGCGGAAGCGGCTCTCGCGGAGGAAGGACGGGTAGCCGACCCGGCGGAACTCGTTGATGCGCATGGAGCCGCCGCCGTCGAGCTCGAACAGCGCCGTCATGTTCGAGAAGTCGTTGCCGAACATGCTCACGTCGGTGTCGAAGACCCCGTCGTCGAGGTGGTCGCGCATGCCCGTGCAGCTCACGCTGGTCGCGTGCATCGGCACGGCTCCGAGCACGCCGCCGATGGAATGGGTCGGGTACCACATCGGCGGGTAGCTGGCGGTCGACTTCCAGTCGTCGCCGCCGCTGTAGCGGTAGGCGTCGTAGAAGCCGTGGTCCATGTCGTGCAGGTAGTCGCCCTCGAGGTAGAAGACTCGGCCGAAGGCGCCCTCCTCGTGCTTGCGCCGCGCGAAGACCGTGGCCGGGTTGTACTGGCTGGTCTCGCCCATCATGTAGGTCAGGCCGGTCGCGGAGACCAGCTCGATGATCTCCGCGATCTCGTCGGCGTCGCTCGCCATCGGGACGGCGGAGTAGACGTGCTTGCCCGCGCGGAGCGCCCGAGCGACCAGGGGCCCGTGGGTCCAGCGCTGCGTGAACAGGGCGACGGCGTCGACCGCCGGATCGGCGAGCATCGCCTCGAAGCTCTCGTGCGTCCCGGCCAGTCCCTCCGACTCGACGAGCGTCTCCGCGCGGCTGTCGAGGACGTCGGTCACGGTGATCGCGCCGACTCCGGGGTGGCGGTGGAAGAGATCGGCGAAGTGGCGGCTGAACTGGCCGGCGCCGACGATTCCGAGGGTGAAGGTCATGGTTCTCTCCTAATGCCGACGACGATCGGTGGCGCGGCGGACCCAGTTCAGCACGCGGGTTTACTCGTGTCAATAACGAGGAACTCGAGAAGACCGGACAGCGCGGAGTGGCGCAGGAGCAGAGCCGCGCAGGAGCGGCCCGCGACCTAGGTCAGGTACTCGACGTCGTCGTACTGCACCGAGGCGTCGTCCGGATCGAACTCGTCGACCGGCACGTCCTCGTGCTCGAGGATGACGGCGACACCCGGGGAGACGAGCACGCAGACCTCGCGGTCACCGGCGACGGTGAAGCTCACCATGCCGCCGCGCTCGCGGACGGCCTCGACGAGCTTCTTCTCCAGCTCCTCGGTGTCGAAGGAGAGGGCGAGCAGGAAGCGGCGGCCGTCGATGCTCAGGCTGGTGCGCCGCGTCGTGGGAGCGGGCGTCGGTGCCCCGCGCCGCTCGGAGCCGGGGGTGACGGCGCGCACGCGCATCGGGGAGGCGTGCATCCGGATCACGGAGTTCATTCGGGATCCGGCCGGGACTCGTGGTGGCGGAGACCGTGCGAGCGACGGTCCTCCTTCATCTCGGACTCGAAGAGGTGGCGGCGACCGGCGGCGAGCTCGTCGCGCGCGGCGCGCTCCTGGTCGCGGAAGGCGGCGTAGTAGCCGTCGTCGTAGTCCTCGACGATCTGGAACGTCCAGCGGCCCTCGATGACGTTGCGGCCGACCAGCTCCTTCTCCAGGGTGTCGGCCAGCTCGTCGCGCCCCGCCTCGCGGAAGGCGTCGACTGCCTCGCCGAGCGCGAGGTCCGCGGCGCCGGTCAGCCGGTGGAAGCCGTAGAGGAGCCCGCGCGCGTGCTCGACGGTCTCGAGCGCCTCGGAGAGCTTGCCCAGCGCAGCGACGGTGGCGTCGTCGAGACCGTCCGGACGCAGGTGCGCGGAATCGGGGTGGTCGTGTGAGCTGGTCATCTCCGAGAGCTTAGGCCGACCGTATTCCGCTGTGACCCCCTTGCGCCGCCGGCCCGAACCGGTCGTGCCGCGGCTGAGCGGTCTCGAAGGCGGGCGTTCAGGCGCGGCGGATCGGCGCGAAGCCGTCGGTCTTTCCGGGGTCGTGGAAGTCGCGGACCAGCCGGGCGACGAGGTCCGGCTTCTCCACGATCACGCCGTGGCTGGCGCGCGGGACGACGGCCAGCTCGGCGTCCGGGATCGCGTCGTACATCGCCAGGACGTGCTCGGAGCGGATCTCGTCGTCGTCGCCGAAGAGGAGGAGCGTCGGCACCGCGAGGCCGCGCAGGTCCGCGGTGGTGAGCTCCGGCTCGCTGGCGTGCAGCGCGTCGAGCTTCGCGACGACGACGTCCCAGTGCGCGGCGCCGTCGGGTGAGACCTCGGCGTAGCCGTCCCTCAGGAAGTCGGGAGCCTCGCCGTCGAGCACGCCGGGCAGCCAGCCGTCGCGGTGGAAGACGCCGGAGGAGAAGGCCAGGCTCGCCACGAGGTCGGGGCGACGGAGGGCGACGTGCAGGGCGACGATCGCGCCGTCGCTGTGGCCGAGGAGGTGCACGGGGGCGCCGGGCAGCGACTCGATCAGGGCGATCGTGTCGCGCGCCATCGCGGCGAAGCTCAGGGGAGCGCCGGTGTCGGCCGTGCGGCCGTGCCCGCGCTGGTCGGGCAGGTGCAGTGTGTAGTCGCCCTGCAGCTGCGCCACCAGCGGCTCGAGCGAGCGCGAATCGGTGCCGCCCGGGTGCAGCAGGACGAGGGCGGGGCCGTCGCCGACCCGGTGGCTCACGAGCGGAACGGCGTCCTCGATCATGCGGCGAGCGTAGCCCCGCGCTCGCGCGGCGGGAAGGATCGCTCGCGCGGCAGGAGGGCTGGCCCTCAGCGGGCGGGGACGCGGACCGGTAGCGCGACGAGGCGCACGTCGCGCAGCTCGCCGTCCTCGGCGACCGCGGTGAGGTACGTGCAGGCCGGCTGACGGCGGCGGTCGGTCGGCGAGCCGGGGTTGAGCAGTCGCATCCCGGCCGCGGTCCGCGAGTCCCAGGGGATGTGGCTGTGGCCGAAGACGAGCAGGTCGGCGCCGGCGTGGGCGGCGTCGGCGCGCGCCTCCCGCCCTGCGGCGGGGCCGGTCTCGTGCACGACGCGGACGTCGAGGCCGGCGATCTCCGCGTGGGCGACCTCGGGGAGGCGCGCCCGGAGCCCGGCGGGGTCGTTGTTGCCCCAGACGCCGAGCAGGCGCGCGGCCCGCGACTCGAGGGCGTCGAGCGCCGCCTCGTCCACCCAGTCGCCGGCGTGCACGACCAGGTCGGCCTCGTCGACCGCCCGCCAGACCTCGTCGGGCAGTGCCTTCGCGCGCTTGGGGAGGTGCGTGTCGGCGAGCAGCAGCAGCCGGACGGGGCCGTCGAGCCGCAGCATCGGCGCGGTGGGTCGCCCGTCCGGCATCAGAGCGCGGGGCCGGGGGTCGGCTCCACCCCGCCGTCGGCGCCGGGCTCCTCGGCCGTCGCGGAGTCGCGGAGGCGGGCGTCGAGGGCGTCGAGCGCGGGGACGAACCAGAGGTGGTCGCCGCGGTTCGACTCGACGACGAAGTCGTGCAGGGTGCTCGAGGCCGAGACCTGCTCGGTGATGTCGCCGACGACCACGAGCCGCTTGCCGTACATCACGAAGCGCTGCACGAACTCGCCGGCGATGCCGGAGCGGAGCCGGAAGAACTCCGGATCGAGGCGGCCGACCGGGACGACGATCGTCTCGGCGTCGCTGCCGTAGATCTCGCCGATGACCGCGAGCGCGTCCTCCGAGGTGGAGAGGGCGGGCCCGTCGTCGTCGACGAGGAGGAGGGGGACGCCCTGGCGGGTCTCGGTGCGCATGGACCCAGCCAACCACGTCACTCCGTGCACGTCACTCCGCGCGGAACGAGCGCAGCCGCAGGCTGTTCAGCACCACGAAGACGCTGGAGAACGCCATCGCCGCTCCCGCGACCAGCGGGCCGAGGAGGCCCGCCATCGCCAGCGGGATCGCCGCCACGTTGTAGGCGAAGGCCCAGAACAGGTTGCCCCGGATGACGCCCAGGGTCCGCCGGCCGAGCCGGAGCGCGTCGGGCACGCGGGCGAGGTCGTCGCCGACCAGGGTGACGTCGCTCGCCTCGATCGCCGCGTCGGAGCCGGCGCCCATCGCGATGCCGAGGTCGGCGGCGGCGAGGGCGGCCGCGTCGTTCACGCCGTCGCCGACGAAGGCGACCGTGCGGCCCTCGGAGCGCAGCCGCTCGATCACCGCGAGCTTCTCCTCCGGCAGCACCTCGGCGATCACCTCGTCGAGGCCGACCGCGGCGGCGACGGCCGACGCCGCGCGCGGGTTGTCGCCGGTCAGCATCAGCACGCGGAGCCCCCGGGAGCGGAGCGACGCGACGGTGCGCGCCGCCTCGGGCCGCGGCTCGTCGCGGAGGACGGCGAAGCCGCGCAGCTCGCCCTCCCAGCCGATCCCGACGACGGTGCCGCCGTCGGCCGCGGCCTGCTCGGCGCGGGCGGCGAGGTCGCCGGGTGCGTAGCCCCACTGCTCGTCGAGCCAGCGCAGGCGCCCGGCGACGACGAGGCGGCCGTCGACCCGTGCACGGACGCCGAAGCCGGCGCTCGCGCGGAACCCGGTCACCTCCGGGATGCTCAGCCCGCGCTCCTCCGCGCCGCGCACGATCGCGGCGGCGAGGGGGTGCTCGGAGCCGCGCTCGACGGCCGCGAGCAGGCGGAGCGACTCGTCGTCGCTCGCCGCCGCGACGGTGAAGGCGCCGGTGGTCAGCGTGCCGGTCTTGTCGAGGACGACCGTGTCGACGCGGCGGCTCGTCTCGAGCACCTCGGGTCCGCGGATCAGGATGCCGAGCTGCGAGCCGCGGCCCGTGCCGACGAGGACGGCGGTCGGTGTGGCGAGGCCGAGCGCGCAGGGGCAGGCGACGATCAGCACGGCGACGGCGGGTGAGACGGCGGCGGCGAGGTCCGCCCCGGCGAGCAGCCAGCCGACGAGGGTCGCCAGCGCGAGCAGGACGACGACCGGCACGAAGACGGCGGAGACGCGGTCGGCGAGGCGCTGCACCCGCGCCTTGCCGGCCTGCGCCTGCGAGACGAGGCGGCCCATCCGGGCCAGGGTCGTGTCGGAGCCGACGCGGTCGACCCGGACGGTGAGCACGCCGTGCGCGTTGAGCACGCCGCCGGTGACGACGGAGCCGGGCCCGACCTCGACCGGCACGCTCTCGCCGGTCAGCAGGCTCGCGTCGACGGCACTGGAGCCGTCGAGGACGGTGCCGTCGGCGGCGACGACCTCACCGGGCCGCACGCGCAAGCGGTCGCCGACCGCGAGGGTCGCGGCGGGGACGCGCTCCTCGGAGCCGTCGGCGGCGACGCGGGTCGCCTCCTTCGCGCCGAGCCTCAGCAGTGCGCGCAGCGCGGCGCCGGCGTCGCGCTTGGAGCGGGCCTCGAGCCAGCGGCCGGCCAGCACCAGCACGGGGACCGCGGCGGCGACCTCGAGGTAGATCTCGTCGTGGCCGGAGCGGGTGCCGAGCAGCTCGAACGGCATGCTCATTCCGGGCCGGCCGGCGTCGCCGAGGAAGAGGGCGTAGAGCGACCAGGCGAAGGCCGCGGTGGTGCCGAGGCTGATCAGGGTGTCCATCGTGGTCGTCCCGTGCCGCAGCGCCCGCCAGGCGGTGCGGTGGAACGGCCAGGCGCCCCAGACGGCGACGGGCGCGGCGAGGGTGAGGCAGAGCCACTGCCAGTTCGCGAACTGCAGCGCGGGGATCATCGACAGCAGCACGACCGGCGCGGCCAGCAGGGCCGAGACCGTGAGGCGGGTGCGCAGGACGCGGCGCTCGGCTTCGGCGGCCTCCTCCTCGCGGGACGGGGCGCCGTCGTCCGTGCCTCCGTCCGTGCCGTCGTCCGCCGCGGGCGCCGCTCCGGAGACCGTGGCCGTGTAACCGGCGGCCTCAACCGCGGCGATCGCGTCGGCGGCCGTGGTGCCCTCGGGCAGCGCGAGCGTGGCGCGCTCCAGGGCGAGGTTGACGCTCGCTCGGACGCCGGGGAGGGCGTCCAGGCGGCGCTCGACCTTGGCGACGCAGGACGCGCAGGTCATGCCGCCGATCGCGAGCTCGAGCTCGGCGGGCTTCTCCGAGCGGCCGGTCGCGGCTGCGTCGGCCACGTCAGGCCAGGGGCGCGAGGCGGTACCCGGCGTCGGCGACGGCGGCCGCGATCTCCTCGCGGCCGAGCGGACGGGAGGAGCCGACGGTGACGGTGGAGACGCCGTCGGGGAGGAGGGAGATGTCGACGCTGTCGACCTCGGGGTAGGCGGCGAGCTCCTCGGTGACGCTGCGGACGCAGTGCTCGCAGGTCATCCCGGCGACGCCGAAGCTCTGCACCGAGGCGCCGCCGGCGGCGGAGCCGTGCCCGGACGCGTGCGCGGAGTCGTGACCGCCGCAGGCGCAGGCGCCGCCCGACCCGCAGCCGCCCCCGGACCCGCCGACGGCTCCCTTAGCGGTGAGTCCGAGATCGAGGTGCGCGGTCATGCTGTTCTCCTTGCGTGGGGCGGGGGACCCGGTGGAGGGATACCCCCCGGGGGTACTCCCATCGTAAGCCCGTCGGCGCTCGCGGGCAAGGCGGAGGCGGAAGGCGGGAGAATCGACGGAGGAGCGCCGCGGTCCCGAGTGCTCCGGGGGAGGGGACATGGCCGCCGCACCGACGCCCGACTGGGGCGCCCCGCCGCCGCACGCCTCCGCGCATCCGCTGCCCTCCGATCCACTGCCCCCGCGGCGCCGCTTCGAGCCGACCGCACTGATCACCTCGCCGGCCGAGGTCCGCCGGGCGCGGGGCGCGCTCGCCGCGCAGCTGCGGCAGACGTCCCCGGCGAACCGGCGGCGGCTGGCCGAGTTCGCGGCGGTCGCCGACGGGGTCGCACTGCTGCGCGGCCGCGAGTTCGACCGGGCGCTGCGGCGGATCGCGGCCCCGGCCGCCGCCGTCGCACCGGACGCCACGGGCGTCGTCACCCTGGGTCCGGACGGACCGGCGCTCGCCGGGGAGCGTGCCGACGCCCTGGCCATCGCGGACTGGAGCGACGTCCTCTCGGTCGAGGTCGGCACGGTCGCGCACGGCGCCTTCCGCGTCCGCGCCGTCGTGCTCGCTGTGACGGCGGCACGGCCGGAGCGGGGCGCCGCCGCGGGCCAGGGCTTCCGCGGCCTGGTCTCCGAGGCGGCCCGCGCCTCCGCCGCCGCCCTCGCCGCGCGGGCGCGCCGCCGCGTGCTGGTGCCGCTCGTGGTCGCCACACCGGGGCCGCTCGGCTGGACCGTCGCCGACGACCGCACCTTCCTCCTCGCCCTCGACCGGGTGCGCCGCGCGCACGGCGCTCGATGAGGGCCCGGCTGCCGTTCGCGCTCGCCGCGATCGGCGCGCTCGCGCTCGGGCTCGCCCTGCGCTTCCTCCTGGTCGGCCTGCTCGCCGACGTCGCCGGCAGCGTCCTCTACGTCGTGCTCGTCGCGCTGCTGGTCTGCGTGCTGCTGCCGCGGATCCCGGCGGTGACCGCCGCGGGGATCGCCCTCGCCTGGTCGATCGCGATGGAGCAGCTCCAGGCGATCGGAGCGGCCGCCCGACTGGTCGAGCTGTGGCCGCCGCTGCGGCTCGTCGTCGGCAGCACCTTCTCCTGGCTGGACATCGCCGCGTACGTGCTCGGCGCGGTGGTCGCCGCCGCCGTGCTGATCGCGGTGGCGCCGCGCGGTCGCTTCGAGCGCGAGGAGCCGGGGCGGGACGAGCCGGGCCGCGGAGAGCCGGGGGAGCTCCGCCCGTAGGGTGGGCCCATGCACGAGGCGACACCGGCACTGCCCCCCGCGAACGACCGAGCGCACGCGGACGACCGGGCGCACGACACCCGCCGCGACCGCCGCACGCCGGAGCCCGTCGACCGCTTCGCCACCGGCGAGGAGTTCCCGGAGTACCGGGTCGACCTGGAGCGGATCCGCTTCTCGCCCTACTTCGCCCGGCTCTCCGCGGTCACGCAGGTGATCTCGCCCTCCGGCGTCGGCCAGGTCGTGCACAACCGGCTGACCCACTCCATCAAGGTCACCGCCGTCGCCCGCGCGATCGCGATGCAGCTGACCACCACCGACACCGCTCAGCGCGAGCTGGTCGAGCGCCTCGGCGGCTGCGACCCGGTCGTGGTGCAGGCCGCGGCCAGCGCGCACGACCTCGGCCACCCGCCGTTCGGGCACCTCGGCGAGCAGGCGCTCGACCGCCTGGCCCGCGAGAAGCTCGGCCTCGAGGAGGGCTTCGAGGGCAACGCGCAGTCGTTCCGGATCCTCTCCGAGCTCGACGTCTGCGAGACGGTCGAGGCGGGGCTGAACCTCACCGCCGCCTCGCGCGCCGCGGTCCTCAAGTACCCGTGGGGCCGCACCGTCTGCCGCCCGGACCTCGAGACCGCCGACCCGACCGAGCTGCCGCGCGGCTCGACCGCCAGCCGCTGGGAGACCGCGCCGCCCAAGTTCTCGGCCTACACCCTCGACCTCGACGACCTGCTCGACTCCCGCACCGGCTTCACCGCGATCGCGCCCTGGCAGCAGACCCTCGAGTGCTCGGTGATGGACGTCGCCGACGACATCGCCTACTCGCTGCACGACCTCGACGACTTCTACCGCGCGGGCGTGCTGCAGCAGGCGGCCGTCGCCGTGGAGTTCCGCGCCTTCCTCCGCGAGCAGAACGCGCTGGCCGCCCTCGACGCCGACGAGCTGTGGGCGCGCGCCCCCGGCCACTCGCTGGAGATGCTGCGGCGCCGTCTGGTGGCCCGCGACCCGTGGATCGCCAGCGACGAGCACTTCCGCTCCTCCGTCGAGCGGGTCTCGGCCGAGCTGGTCGAGGGCCTGCTCGCGGTCCCGTTCGACGGCTCCACCCGCACCGAGCGGGCGATCGAGTCGTTCGTCTCCTCCTGGATCGGCCGGCTGCAGCGCTCGGTGCTCGTGCTCGCCGAGCCGAACGTGCGCTCCGGGCACCTGACCCTCCTGCCCGACGCCTGGCACGACGTCGCGGTGCTGAAGTTCGTGCACACCCGCTTCGTGATCGACCGGCCCGACTTCGCGACCTATCAGCGCGGCCAGTCGCAAGTGCTCGGGACGCTGGTCACCCACCTCGACGCCTGGCTCGACGACCCGCGCGACGGCCCGCGCGCCCCGCAGAAGCTGCTCGACCTGATCGAGCTGGCGACCGACGGCTACTTCCGCCTCCGCGCCGACCGCCCCGAGTGGCTGCCGGCCGGCGAGCGCGGCCGCCCGCGGGTCGACGCGGAGTCTCTGCAGCGCCTCGGCCGGGCCCGCGGCGTCGTCGACTACGTCGCCACCCTCACCGACGAGCAGGCGATGGCGCTCGCCGCCCGCCTCCGCGGCGACCGCGAGCCCTGGGCGATGGGCACCTGACCCCGCTCGCGCACCCCGCGGCTGTCGTCCGCACCTCCCCTCCGGCTCCCCTCCGTTCGCACCTCCGTTCGCACCTCCGGCTCGCGAAACCGGCTACGGCTCGCGAGACCGGCGGACTCCGACGAGCCGAGGCGGTCTCCGCGAGCCGAACCTCGGCCGCCCGTTCCTCCGCCGACACCTCCGGCTCGCGATTCCGGCCTCGGCTCGCGGGATCCGCCAATTCCGGCGAGCCGAGGCTGTTTTCGCGAGCCGAGCGTCGACGGCTCGGACCTCCGGCTCGCACTCTCGGTCACGGCTCGTGGAATCCGGCTGTTCCGGCGAGCCGGAGCTGGTCCCGCGAGCCGAACCTCGGCCGCCCGATCCTCCGCCGACACCTCCGGCTCGCGATTCCGGCCTCGGCTCGTGGAATCCGCGTGTTCTGGCGAGCCCAGGTTGTTTCCGCGAGCCGAATGCCGGTGACCTGGACCTCCGGCTCGCAGTTCCGGTTACGGCTCGTGGAATACGCCTGTTCTGGTGAGCCGGGGCGGTTTCCGCGAGCCGAACGTCGGTGGCCCGGACCTCCGGCTCGCAGTTCCGGTTACGGCTCGTCGAATCCGCTTGTTCTGGCGAGCCGGGGCGGTTTCCGCGAGCCGAACGTCCGCGGCCCGGACCTCCGGCTCGCACTTTCGGTCACGGCTCGTGAAATCCGGCTGTTCTGGCGAGCCGGGGCGGTTTCCACGAGCCGAACGTCGGTGGCGCGGACCTCCGGCTCGCAGTTTCGGCCCCGGCTCGTGGAATCCAGCCGTTCTGGCGAGCCGGGGCTGTCTCCGCGAGCCGAACCTCGGCCGCCTGTTGCTGCGCCGACACCTCCGGCTCGCTATTCCGGCCTCGGCTCGTGGAATCCGGCTGTTCCTGCGAGCCGAAGTCGGTTCTGCGAGCCGGAGGTGCCCCGAGCGTCGGGTGGTTGACACCGGAGGGTCGGCTGTGGCCATCGTGGAGCACCTCCGCGAAAACGCGCGCGATTCCGCGCCAGAGCGCGCAGCAGGCCCCCGGAGTGTGCATGTCGCCGCCGTCCAGCCCGCGTCCAGCAAGCGTCGGGTGAACGACAGCGTAAAATCACGGGGGCACATGCCGAGATCGACAACTCGATAGGGAGTTCCGTTGGACGGAAACGCAACGACCACGCACCGCAACGTCGCATTGCTGTCCGTCGCAACCACGATGGCCCCCCGGGTGACCACGTCGGAAGAGATCGACGCGCGACTGGCGCCGGCGCTGAAGCGGCTGCGACTCCCCACCGGACTCCTCCAGCGCGTCGCGGGCGTGCAGGAGCGGCGCAACTGGGGCCCCGAGCAGGGCTTCGACGGCGCCGCGATCGAGGCGGGCAAGCGCGCGCTGGCCGAGGCCGGCATCCGGCCCGACCAGATCGGGCTGATCATCAACACCTCGGTCACCCGCAAGCACCTCGAGCCCTCGGTCGCCGTGCGCCTGCACCACGGGCTCGGCCTGCCCTCCTCCGCGATCAACTTCGACATCGCGAACGCCTGCCTCGGCTTCGTCAACGGCATGACGCTCGCCGCCCAGCTGATCGACTCCGGCCAGATCAAGTACGCGATGATCATCGACGGCGAGGACGCCGACGAGATCCAGGTCAACACCATCGAGCGCCTCAGCCGCGAGGGCATCAAGCGCAAGGACTTCATGAGCGAGTTCGCGAGCCTGACCCTCGGGTCCGGCGCCGCGGCCGCGATCCTCGGCCCGGCCGACGAGCACCCCAAGGGCCACCGGATCCTGGGCGGCATCACCCGCGCGGCCACCCAGTTCAACGAGCTCTGCGTCGGCAGCGTCGACGGGATGTTCACCGACGCGAAGGCGCTGCTCAAGGGCGGCATGGAGCTCGTCGTCTCCGCCTGGAAGGAGGCGAAGCGCGACTGGAGCTGGGGCGGGATGGACCGCTACATCATGCATCAGGTGTCGGACGTGCACACCAACGCCTTCGTGAAGGCCGTCGGCATCGACCCCGAGCTGGTCCCCACCACCTACCCGACCCTCGGCAACGTCGGCCCCGCGTCGATCCCGATCACCCTCGCGCAGGAGTCGAAGACCCTCGAGCCGGGC
This sequence comes from Rathayibacter sp. PhB151, assembly GCF_004366415.1. Taxonomy (NCBI): domain Bacteria; kingdom Bacillati; phylum Actinomycetota; class Actinomycetes; order Micrococcales; family Microbacteriaceae; genus Rathayibacter; species Rathayibacter sp. PhB151. The sequence continues at coordinate 398,840 of NZ_SOEN01000008.1, forward strand.
CACCGCGTCCTGCTGCTGGGCGTCGGCTCCGGCATCAACACCGCGATGCTCGAGATCGCCTGGTGAGCGTCGCCGCCGGCCGGCACCCGGCCGCCAGGATCCGCCGCGCACTCGGCTCGACCTCGGCGGCGGAGCTGCCGCCGGCGGGACTGGACGGCCTCGATCCGTCCTGGTCGCGCCTCGTCGACGCGCCCGACGCGCACGGCGTCCCGCGCCGCTGGCACCTGCTCGACACGCACGAGGCGCTGGGGGACGTCGAGCCGCTCGGCACGATCCTCTGCGTGCACGGCAACCCGACCTGGTCCTACCTCTGGCGCGCCCTCGCCGCCGCCACCGTCGCGGCCGCCCGCCGCGGCGAGCCGGCCTGGCGGGTCGTCGCCGTCGATCAGCTCGAGATGGGCTTCTCCGAGCGCACCGGCGAGCTGCACGCCCTCGCCGACCGCGTCCGCGAGCTGTCGAACCTCACCGACGTGCTCGGCCTGAGCGACGTCGTCACCCTCGGCCACGACTGGGGCGGAGTCGTCTCGCTCGGCTGGGCGGTCGACCACCCCGAGCTCCTGCGCGGCACGATGCTGCTCAACACCGCGATCCACCAGGCGGCCGACGCTCCCATCCCCGCGCCGCTGCGGCTCGCGCTCGCCTCCGGCGTCCTCGGCGCCTCGACCGTCGGCACGCCCGCGTTCCTCGAGACGACGCTCGCCCTCGGGCACCCGGCGATCCCGGCCGCGGTCAAGGACGGCTACCGCGCGCCCTACCGCTCGGCGGAGCGACGGGGCGGCGTCGGCGGGTTCGTCGCCGACATCCCGGTCGGCCCCGCGCACCCGAGCCACACCGAGCTGGAGCGGATCGCCGCGGGCGTCCGCGCTCTGGAGACCCCGGCGCTGCTGCTCTGGGGCCCGCTCGACCCGATCTTCTCGGACCGCTACCTCGACGACCTCGTCGACCGCCTCCCGCACGCGCAGGTGCACCGCTTCGAGGGCACCGGCCACCTGCTCGCGGAGGACGTCGACTACTCCGCCGCGGTGCTGACCTGGCTCGGCGACGTCACCGCCGGTGTCCAGGCGCCCGATGTGCAGCGCCCGACCGTGCCGATCGAGCCGTTCTGGCGGCACCTCGACGAGCGCGTCGAGGACGACTCGCTCGCGCTGGTCGAGATGGCTCCGCCCGGGGGAGGCGGCCCGCGCTCGGTGTCCTGGCGGCTGCTCTCGCAGCGGGTCCGCGAGCTGGCCGCGGGGCTCCGCGCCTCGGGCGTCGCTCCGGGCGACCGCGTCTCGCTGCTGGTGCCACCCGGCGCCGACCTCACCGCCCTGCTCTACGCCTGCCTGCGGATCGGGGCCGTCGTGGTCGTCGCCGACGCGGGACTGGGCCTGCGCGGGCTGACCCGCGCGGTCCGCGGCGCCTGGCCGGACCTCGTCGTCGGCGCACTGCCTGGCCTCGCCGTCGCCCGCGCGCTCGGCTGGCCGGGCGGCCGAGTCTCCACGCAGACCCTGCCGCGCGCCTCCGCCCGCGCGCTCGGCGTGGACACCTCGCTCGGGCAGCTGATCGAGCTCGGGCGCGCGGAGCTCGACGCCTCCGCCGACGCGCTCGGCGAGGCGCCCGCGGCCGACGCGACCGCCGCGATCCTCTTCACCTCCGGCTCGACCGGCCCCGCGAAGGGCGTCGTCTACACGCACCGCCAGCTCGCCGGGGTGCGCGACGCCCTGGCCCGGCAGTACGGCATCGGACCGGGGACCGGACTCGTCGCCGGCTTCGCGCCGTTCGCCCTGCTCGGCCCGGCACTCGGCACCCGCTCCGCGACGCCCGACATGGACGTCACCTCGCCGCGGACGCTCACCGCACGCGCCGTGGCCGCGGCGGCGGCGCGCGTCGACGCGACCGTCCTCTTCCTCTCGCCGGCCGCGCTCGCCAACGTGGTCGCCACCGCGGGTGACCTCGACGCCGACGACCACCGCGCGCTCGCCGGCGTCCGCACCTTCCTCTCGGCCGGCGCCCCCGTCGCCGAGGGGCTGCTCGCGCAGGCCCAGGCGCTGATGCCGAACGCCTCGGCCCGCACGCCCTACGGGATGACCGAGGGCCTGCTGCTCACCGACGCGTCGCTCGAGGGCATCCGCGCGGCCGCCGCCGACGACGATCCGCGCGGGGGAGTCTGCGTGGGCGTTCCCGCCGCGGGCGTCCGCCTCCGGATCGCTCCGCTCGACGACGACGGACAGGCCGCTCCCGAGCTGGCCGAGCTCGTCGGGGTGACCGGCGAGATCGTCGTCTCCGCCGGGCACGTCGAGGACCACTACGAGCGGCTCTGGCTGACCGACCGCGCCGCGCGCCGAGGCGCCGTCGCAGGCGAGCGCTGGCACCGCACCGGCGACGTCGGGCGGATCGACGCCGACGGCCGACTCTGGGTCGAGGGCCGGCTGCCGCACGTGATCGTCACCGCCGAGGGCGTCGTCACGCCCGTCGGGCCGGAGCAGCGGATCGAGGCGCGCGTCGCCGCGGTCTCCCGTGCCGCGATCGTCGGCGTCGGGCCCCGCGGAGTCGCGCAGCTGGTCGCCGTCGTCGAGCGGCACGAGGGTGCCCGCCGCACGCAGCTCGCCTCCGAGGAGCTCGCCGCCGAGGTCCGCGCGGCCGTGGGCGCACCGGTCGCGGCCGTGCTCGTCGTGCCGGCGCTGCCGACCGACATCCGGCACAACTCCAAGATCGACCGGGCCGCGCTCGCGCGCTGGGCGGAGTCGATCCTCGCCGGCGGCCGGGTGGTCGCGCCGTGAGGGTCCTCGTCACCGGCGCGAGCGGGCTGCTCGGCGGCGCCGTCGCGGCGCGACTCGTCGCGGAGGGGCACGAGGTCCGCACGTTCCAGCGCCGTCCCTCGGGAGTGAGCGGGGTGGAGGACGTCCGCGGCTCGCTGGCCGACGCGGGCGCCGTCGAGGCCGCGGTCGAGGGCTGCGAGGGAGTCGTGCACCTCGCGGCGAAGGTGTCGCTCGCGGGCGATCCCGCCGACTTCGTCCGGGTGAACGTCGACGGGACCCAGGATCTGCTGGCGGCGGCCGCGCAGGCCGGCGTTCGGAGCTTCGTCCAGGTGTCGTCGCCGTCGGTCGCGCACTCCGGCGCCTCGATCATCGGCGAGGGCGCCGAGCCCGCCGATCCCGAGCGCGCCCGCGGCGACTACGCGCGCACCAAGGCGCGCGCCGAGCTGCTGGCGCTGGCCGCGGATACGCCGGGCTTCGCCGTGGTCGCGGTGCGCCCGCACCTGGTCTGGGGGCCGGGCGACACCCAGCTCGTGGCGCGCATCGTCGAGCGCGCCCGCACCGGCCGGCTGCCGCTGCTCGGCGACGGCCAGGCGCTGATCGACTCCACCTACATCGACAACGCCGCCTCGGCGATCGTCGCCGCGCTCGGCCGGGCGGAGGCGGTGCACGGCCGCGCGTACGTCGTCACCAACGGCGAGCCGCGGCCGGTCGCCGAGCTGCTCGCCGGGATCTGCCGCGCCGCCGGCGTGCAGCCGCCGAGCTGGTCGGTGCCCGCGGGCGTCGCGCGCGCCGCCGGCTCCCTCGTCGAGCGTGTCTGGGCGGTGCGCCCGGGCGAGGACGAGCCGCCGATGACCCGCTTCCTCGCCGAGCAGCTCTCGACCGCGCACTGGTTCGACCAGCGAGCGACCCGCGCCGACCTCCAGTGGACGCCCGCGGTCACCCTCGACGAGGGCCTCGCCCGCCTGGCCGCCTCCTACCGCTGACGCGACGAACGCCCCCCGCGCGAGTGCGCGAGGGGCGTCCGTCGTCAAGCCTGCTGATCGCCGCCCTGCTGATCGAGTAGCCCGCGCAGCGGGCGTATCGAGATCCCCCACCGCTAGAAGTCGAGTCTGCAGACCCGCCCTTCTGACAACGTCGGGTGTCGATACGCCCCTGCGGGGCTACTCGACCACCATGAGGCGGGGCTGCTCGACCAGCATGAGGCAGGGCCGCTCGACCGGCATCCGGCGGCCGAGCCTCGTCAGTCGGCGAGGATCAGGTACAGCGCGCGGCGGGTCTCGTCGAGCTTCGCGGAGGCGGCGGCGCGCTGCGCCTCCGAGGCCCCGCGGAACTGCTGGACGACGCCCATCAGCTTGCCGATGTTCTCGACGAACTCGCGGTCCGCGTCGCTCGCGCCGGGAGTGGCCTCCCAGGCGGCGGCGAGCTCGTCGGCGTGCTCGCGCACGTAGGTGCCGCCCGCGTCGGTGAGCTGGTACTCGGTGCCGCGGCCCTCGCCGACGGCCGTGATGAGGCCCTCGTCGACGAGCTGCTGGAGCGTGGGGTAGACCGAGCCGGGGCTGGGGCGCCACGAGCCGTTGGTCTTCTCGGCGATCGCCTTGATCAGGCCGTAGCCGTTCGAGGACTTCTCGGCGAGGAGGGAGAGCAGGGCGGCGCGGACGTCGCCGCGTCGGGCCCGTCCGCCGCCGCGGCCGAAGCCGGGGCCGCCGAAGCCGGGGCCGAAGCCGCCGAAGCCCGGGCCGAAGCCGAAGCCGGGACCGAAGCCGCGGCCGTGTCCGCCGGGGCCGCGGCGCTCGCGGCGGCCGGGCTGGTCGTGGCCGCCGTGGCCGCCGTGGCCGTGGTCGCCGTGCGAGCGGTCGAAGCGGTCGCTGTGGTCGTGGAAGGAGTTCCTGGTGTTCATGGTGTCTCTTCTCGTGTCAGGGGATTCCTCTCGAAATCCGTCTCGCCCGTCGGAGCGAGTGCTCACGATCTGTCGGCGATTTATTAACGATATATCGGCGACTGTCACTCGTCAAGCACGAGTTTCGAACTACGCTCGAGGGACCCCCACCGGAAGGCCCCTCCGCATGCCGCTGTCCGCCGCCGCCCTCGCCGCGCTCCTCGACGAGTCGCTCCTCACCGGCGCCGTCCTCACCGGCCGCGCGAGCAACCTCGGCAACCTCCGCCGCCTGGCCGCCCGTGAGCCCGCCCACCTCTACGGCGTCGACGTCGCCGAGCACTGGGACGTCGAGAGCCTGCTCGCCCTGATGGGGGAGCGGGTCGGCATCAGCACCGACCCCGCGTTCGAGCACGGCCAGGACCGGATCGACGCCGCCCTCACCGTCGCCGCGCTCGACACCTACCGCGACCGCTTCGCCCGCGCCGTGCGCGAGGGCGCGCTGATCCTGTTCGCCACCGCGCACCCCGCGACCCTGCTGGACGTCTACCGCCGGCTCGCCGCGGCCGCGACGGCGGCGGGCGCCCGCGTGATCGACGTGAACACCCTCCCGTTCGCGCGCCCTGACGGCATCCGGGTCACTCTGGCCGACGAGCACCAGCGGCTCTGGTGCACCGGCGGCGTCACCTGCGCCTACCGCGGCGGCAGCCTGCAGCACACCCACTCGGCCGAGCCGATGAACGCCCTGCTCGACGAGCTCCAGGAGCTCGGCATCCGCCCCGACCTCGTCGTCGCCGACCACGGCTGGGCGGGCGCGGCCGGGCGGCGCGGCCTCCCGACGATCGCGATCGCCGACTGCAACGATCCCGCCGTCTTCGTCGCCGAGGCGCAGGGCTCGATCGAGGTGGTCGTCCCGATCGACGACGGCCTCGCCGTGCACCTCTACGAGCCGGTGATCGCCTACCTCCTGGACGGCCTCGACGCCACCTCCGAGCCCGCTCGGACCTCCGGCTCGTAGACTCGTCCAATGCTCGTCGGGATCCTGTGATCCGGCGAGCCGTGCGCGTTCCCGCGAGCCCGAGGTCAGCCCTCGCCACCACTTCCCAGACGGAGCATCCGTGACCCAGCCCCAGGACGGCCTCCTCCCGCGCTTCGCCGTCGGCGTCGACATCGGCGGCACCTCGATCAAGGCCTCCCTCGTCGACGTGACCACCGGCGAGCGCGCCGCCCGCCGCTTCGCCGTCGCGAACCCCGTCGGCAAGGAGCCCGAGGACTTCGCCGCGGCCATCGCCGGCATCGTCCGCGACGTCTCGCCGATCGCCGGCACGCCCGTCGGCGTCGGCTTCCCCGGCATCGTCCGCGGCGGCGTCGTGCGGCAGACCACCCACGTCTCGCAGCGCTGGGTCGGGATCGACGCGCAGGCCCTGCTGTCCGAGGCGACCGGCGTCGACGTCGTCGTCGTCAACGACGCGGACGCGGCCGGAGTCGCCGAGCGCGAGTTCGGCGCCATGCGCGACCGCGAGGGCCTCTGCCTGCTGACGACGCTCGGCACCGGGATCGGCACCGCGCTCGTCTACGAGGGCGAGGTCATCCCCAACTCCGAGCTCGGCCACGTGCACATCGACGGTCCCGACTTCGAGCCGCGCGTCGGCTTCTCCGCCGTCCGCCGCGAGGGCATCACCCTCGAGGAGTGGGCGGGCCGCCTCAACGTCTACTACCGGCACCTCGAGATGCTGCTCTCGCCGCAGCTCTTCGTGATCGGCGGAGCGGCCGCGCACGTCTTCGACGAGTTCGCCCGCTTCCTCGACCTCGGCACCGAGATCGTCTCCGCCCGCTTCGGCAACGACGCCGGCTTCACCGGCGCGGCCATGGTCGCCGTCTCGCCCGACCGCCTCGCCCCCTGGTACCGCTCCACCCGCGGCGCCCACTTCGACCCGGGCACCCCGGCCATCGCCGACTGACCGCCCCCTGCATGCTGGTCGAGTAGCCGCGCAGCGGCGTATCGAGACCCGCCCACCGAATGACAGTGGATCTACTTGGAAAGGGATGGTGACCTTTCACGCGGTTCTGGGGGTGAGGGTGGTGTCGTAGCCGAGGGCAGCGAGGGTTCGGAGGGCGTTGTCTCGGGTGCGTTCAGGGTGGCGAGGGCGGTAGTAGTCGGATCCGAGTTCGTCGTAGGGAACGCCGTTGCGGAGCATGTTCCAGATGATGGTGAGAAGAGTGTGTTCGATGGCGACCACAGCTTTGAGTCCGCCGGTTCGGTAGCTCACTCGCCGGTATTTCGCGTAGAGGCGTCCGTTCTTGGAGCGGATGATGGTGAAGACGACGATTCCAAGAGCGGCTTTGAGGTAGGCGTCGCCGGGATTGATGTGCGCCGATTTGATGCGGCCTGCTGATTGATGGAGACCTGGTGCGACTCCTGCCCAGGAGGCGAGGTGTCCTGCGGTGGGGAAGACACTCATATCCGCGCCGATCTCGGCGATGATCGTGTCTGCTGCGTTTTCTTTGATGCCCGGGATCGTCATCAGGAGTTCCCGGGTTCCTCGAAAGGGTTCGATCACCCTCTCGATCTGAGAGGTGATCGCTGCGATATCTTCGGTGATCGCGTCGATGCGGCGCAAAGGTGCAATCGCACCATGAAAGCGTGATGATCCCGGAATCTGCCTCGCAGGGATTCGATCAACGCCGGCGTCTTCTTCGCTAAAGATGCGTGCGCGAGCGCGGCCAAGGCCTCCGGGTCCCGTTCCCCGGCGACCAGGGCGTCCAGGATCCGCCGGCCTGTTTGGCTGCCTAGCGTGGAGAGGACGGAGCTGATCTTGATGCCGGAGTCCTCGAGGTTCTTCTCCAGCCGAGCCCACTCGCGGTGCTGCTCCTGCCCGAGGTGGCGGCGGGTGCGGGTCAGATCGCGGAGCTCCCGGATCCGTTCCGGGGGCACGAACGAGCTGCGAAGCATGTTGTGAGCGGCGAGTTCGGCGAGCCATTGCGCGTCCAGGACATCCGTTTTCCGGCCCGGCATGTTCTTCACCTGCCGGGCGTTCACGAGTTCCACGTTCAATGTCTCCGCGAGCGTGAAGAAGAACGGCTTCCAGTAATCACCCGTCGCTTCCATCACGACGACCTCGATTTCGGCCGCTTCCAAGTCCTGCCGCAGTCGCTCTATCTCGGAGACCGTGGACCCATACGTCGTCACGGTCTTCGTGAACTGATTCCGCCGCCCTGCCGGGAGCCGCAGACAGACCTTCGCATCTCTTTTAGAGATATCCAAGCCCGCGGCACGTTCGTAAACGACATCCATGACACCCTCCGATCGACTTCATCGGCGCCGGCCGGCATCGACGAGTGTCGCGGGGAGAGCAGGGATCAGAGTGATGAATCTACTTGTCGGGTTCCACCGGCACGAAAGCCGGATAGGCACCAATCCGCGGTTCCCGCGGACGCCCTCCAGGCCACGCTCGATAACAAGCTCGAAGCATCAAGATCCATCGGCCTCGACCGCGACCCCTCCATCGTCCAACCACAACGAGCCAGCCACAAGATCCTTTCCCCGCCCTGCGCTGGCGCCGAAGGCGCCCCCTCCGCTCGATACGCCCTCTCCGAGGGCTGCTCGATCAGCAGGAGGCGGCGCGCGTCCGCAGCAGCCCGCGGTACAGCGCGTCCAGGCGCGCCGCCGCGGCCGCCCAGGTGTGGGCCGCCGCCCACTCCACGCCGCCGCGGCCGAGACGCGCGCGCTCGGCGTCGTCGGCGAGCAGCCGGCGGATCTCCGCCGCCCACACCGCCGGGTCGCCGGAGTCGATCAGCACGCCGCTCTCGCCGTCGCGCACCGCGTCGACCAGCCCGGTCGTCCGCCGCGCGAGCACCGGCGTCGCACTCGCCGCCGCCTCGAGCGCGATCAGCCCGAACGTCTCCGCCGCCGACGGCACCAGCGCCAGCCGCGCGCCGCGCAGCAGCGCCGCGGCCGTCTCCCGGTCGGCCACGCCCTCGAAGCGCACCCACTCGTCCACGCCGAGCTCCCGCGCCGCCGCGCGCACCTCCTCCAGGTATCCCTCGCGTCCCGGCGCCGGCCCGCCCGCCAGCCGCAGCAGCGGCCGCTCGCCCACCGGGATCCGCGCGAGCGCCTGCACCGCGAGCAGCTGCCCCTTCAGCGGCTGCACCCGCCCGAGCAGCACGATCTCCCGCGCGCGCTCGCCGTCACCCGGCGAGAACCGCGCATCCACCCCCGGCGGCACGACCAGCACGCGTGCGGGATCCACCCCGTAGCCGTCCACGACGTCCGACCGCTCCGACGCCCCCGCGACGACCACAGCGTCGGCCGAGCCCAGCACCGAGCGCTCGGCGCGGATCCGCTCCTCCGGCTCCCGCACGTCGCCCGGCACCAGCCGCACGTTCTTCGCCAGCGAGTTCGAGTGCATCGAGTGCACGTGCGGAGCGCCGGTGAGCGCCCCCGCCAGCCCCGACACCCAGTAGTGCGAGTGCACGACGTCCGCACCCTCGGCCGCCGCCGCGAACGCGGGCGCGGAGGCCGCCAGCGCGTACTTGTCCGCCGCCTCGACCGGCACGCCGACCACCGAGACCCCCGGCGCGAGCCGCCGCACGCCCTCGCCGCGGGTGAGCACGGTGACCTCCCAGCCGAGCGCCGCGAGCTCGGGTAGCACCCCGGCGAGGTACACGTTCATCCCGCCGGCGTCGCCGGTCGAGGGCTGCTCGAGGGGCGAGGTGTGCGCCGAGACGATCGACAGGCGGGGCATCCGTCCATCGTAGGAGCGGGCGCGGAGGGCGCGGATCCCGCCCCGCGGCTCCCGGCGCCTCCGGAATCGGGTTGAATGGACGGATGCGCTCCGGTCGGTGCGCGGAGAGCGTGAGGTCCATGGCCCGCCAGAGTCCCCCCGAAGAGGTGCTGCCCCCCTCGGCCGCGCCCGGGGCCGAGGGCCGCGAACCCTTCAGCGAGCAGGACATCCGGGGACTCGTCGGCACCGCCGCCCTCGAGAAGGGCGTCGCCTACGCCGACGAGGGCCGCGTCGCCGAGCTGCAGTGGTTCGGCGGGCGCACCCGGCTCTTCGGCCAGGTGCGCGGCTCCGGCCGCTCGCCCTACGCCGTGAGCGTGCAGCTGCGCGACGAGGGCGACCACTCAATCCTCCTCGGCGGCGCCTGCAGCTGCCCGGTCAAGCACGAGTGCAAGCACGTCGCCGCGGTGCTGATCGAGGCGCTGCGCCGCGAGCGCGAGGGCGCCCTGAGCGGCCCGTTCCCCGGCGAGGCCGCCGTCGACGCGGTCCCGGAGTGGCGCAGCGCCCTGGCGCCGCTGCTCGCGGGCGCCGAGCGCTCGCACTCCGGCATCCCGCTCGGCCTCCAGTTCGAGCTCCTCCCCGGCGAGCCCGTGCGCCGCCCGCCCGGCCGCTACAACAGCTACCGGCCGCCGCCCGAGCCGCGCCCGCGCCTCGGCGTCCGCCCGGTGCGGATGGGCGACCGCGACCGCTGGGTCCGCACCGGCACCAGCTGGCGCGACCTCGGCTACCTGCACTACAGCCACGACTACGACGAGCGACAGATCGACGTCGTCCGCGAGATGCAGGGCCTGCTCTCCGGGCACAGCGCCTCCAGCTACTACTCGCCCGACACCTGGCTCTACCTCGACCAGTGCCGGAGCGAGGCGATCTGGGCGGCCCTGCACGGCGCCGTCCGCGCCGGCATCGGCCTGGTCATGGGCGACCGCGACCAGACCCCGCTGAAGATCCTGGACACCACCGCCACGGCGTCCATCGACGTCACCCGCACCCCGGCCGGCCTCGAGCTGCGCTCGCTCGTCGCGATCGGCGACCACCCGGCTCCGGAGCACTTCGGCTTCATCGGCGACCCCGCCGTCGGCCTCTACACCTGGGACGAGGGCGACGAGCTGCGCGGCAAGGCCGTCACGCTCGTGCCGTTCGCGGCGCCGCTGGTCTCCTCCGCGCGCACGTTCCTCTGGAGCAACGAGCCGATCCGCATCCCGGAGCAGGAGGAGTCGGCCTTCCTCACCGAGCACTACCAGCGCCTGCACCGCCTCTTCGACATCGTCTCGCGCGACGGCTCCTTCGAGGCGCCGCCCGTCCCCGAGCCGCGGCTCGGCCTCACCCTCGAGCACACCGAGGGCGCGGGCCTGCGCGGCTCCTGGTGGTGGCGCTACGGGATCGAGGGCGGTCGCGGCACCGAGGCCGAGCGTCTCCCGCTGCGGTTGGACGACGAGTCCGGCTACCGCGACGCCGAGGCCGAGCAGCGGATCCTCGACTCGCTCGGCGGCGCCGGCATCGACCCGGAGTCGACCCCCGCCCTGGTCTCGCCGTCGAGCCGCCGCCTCCGCCCCACCTTCGATCTGCGCGGCATGCAGACCGTCGGCTTCCTCACCGGCGAGGTCGAGCGCCTACGCGAGCTCGGCACCGTCGAGATCGAGGAGATCGGCCAGCGCGTCGAGTACCGCGAGGCGGAGACGGCCCCGGTCGTCGCCGTCCAGACGGTCGCCCAGCCGGACAGCCGCGACTGGTTCAACCTCGAGATCTCGGTCACGGTCAACGACGAGGCGGTCCCGCTCGCCGAGATCTTCCTCGCCCTGGCCCGCGGCGACGAGTACATGGTGCTGCCGAGCGGCGTCTACTTCGCGCTGGACGACGAGCGCTTCGGCCGTCTCCGCGAGCTGATCGCCGAGGCGCGCGAGCTCTCCGACGACCCGAGTGAGACGCTCCGGATCAGCCGCTTCCAGTCCTCGCTCTGGGACGAGCTGGTCGAGCTCGGCGTCGTCGAGGCGCAGGCCGCCGCCTGGCGCCGCTCGGTCGAGGGCCTCTCCGGCTTCACCGCGACCGGCGCCCTCGAGTCCCGCGCCCTCCCGGAGGGCTTCGCCGTCGAGCTGCGTCCGTACCAGCAGCTCGGTTACGACTGGCTCTCCTTCCTCTACGACAACCAGCTCGGCGGCGTCCTCGCCGACGACATGGGTCTCGGCAAGACCGTGCAGTCGCTCGCGCTGGTCACCCGGGTGATGCAGGAGCAGCGCGCGGCCGCCGAGAGCGCGGGCACCTCGCCCCGCCCGTTCCTCGTCGTCGCCCCGACGAGCGTCGTGCCCAACTGGGTCGGCGAGGCCAAGCGCTTCGCCCCCGACCTGCGCGTGGTCGGCATCGACGAGACCTCGAAGAAGAAGCGCAAGGCGCTGTCGACGATGATCGGCGAGGCCGAGCTGGTCGTCACCTCCTACGCCCTCTTCCGCCTCGACTACGAGTCCTACGCCGGGATCCAGTGGTCCGGCTTCCTGCTCGACGAGGCGCAGTTCGTCAAGAACCGCCAGTCGGCCACCCACCAGCTCGCCCGGCGCCTCGACGTGCCGTTCAAGCTCGCCATCACGGGCACGCCGATGGAGAACAACGTGATGGAGCTCTGGTCGCTGCTGTCGATCGTCGCTCCGGGCCTCTTCCCCTCGCCGGCCGGCTTCGCCGAGTACTACCAGAAGCCGATCGAGCGCGACGCCGACACCGAGCGCCTCAGCCAGCTGCGCCGCCGCATCCGCCCGCTGATGCTCCGCCGGACCAAGGAGCTCGTCGCGACGGAGCTGCCGCCCAAGCAGGAGCAGACCATCGAGGTCGAGCTCGGCACCCGCCAGCGCAAGGTCTACGACACCTACCTCGCCCGCGAGCGTCAGCGGGTGCTCGGCCTGATCGGCGACTTCGAGAAGAACCGGTTCGCGATCTTCCGCGCCCTCACCGTGCTCCGCCAGGTCGCGCTCGACGCGGCCCTGGTCGACGAGGCGCACGCCACGGTGCCGTCGACCAAGCTCGACCTGCTCGACGAGCTGCTCGCCGACGCGCTCGCCGAGGGGCACCGGGTGCTGGTCTTCAGCCAGTTCACCCGCTTCCTCGCCCGGGTGCGCGGCCGGCTGGACGCGGCCGGCGTCGAGTACGCCTACCTCGACGGCGCGACCAAGAAGCGCGACGAGGTCATCGACCGCTTCCGCTCCGGCGAGGCGGGCGTCTTCCTCATCTCGCTGAAGGCGGGCGGCTTCGGTCTCAACCTCACCGAGGCCGACTACTGCATCCTGCTCGACCCGTGGTGGAACCCGGCGACGGAGTCGCAGGCCGTCGACCGCGCCCACCGCATCGGCCAGACCCGCTCGGTGATGGTCTACCGGCTCGTCGCGAAGGACACCATCGAGGAGAAGGTGATGGCGCTCAAGGAGGCGAAGGCCGCCCTGTTCGCGGCCGTCATGTCCGACGACGGCGCGGCGGCGACCGGCGGCATCACCGCGGAGGACGTCCGGGAGCTGCTGGGCTGAGCGGGCCGGGTCGGCACGGGTCCGGTCGGCGCGGGTCCGGTCAGCAGGCCGGGTCCGCGAGCGCCTTCACGAACGCGCCGGTCTGGTAGACGTACTCGTAGGCCCAGTCGCCGAGCGTGTACGGCTCGCCGGAGGACACCATCGACAGCTCGCCGTCGAAGCAGCGGCCGAGCAGCAGCCGCGCCCGGGCGATGTGCGGGGTCTGCGTGATGACGACGACGCTGTCCCAGTGGTCCGCCCGCGCGTCGTCGGCGAGTGCGCGCGCCTCGCCCTGAGTCGTCCCGGGGTCGGCGGTGAAGCAGATCACCTCCATGTCCGGCTCGTCGCAGGCCACGACGTCGTTCTCGCCCGGAGCCGCGGCCAGATCCGACGCCCAGACCGAGATCACCAGGGTGTCGGCCACGCCCGCCTCGACGAGGTCGCGGCCGAGCTCGGTGCGCGCGCGGGTGGGCGGCCCGAGGACGAGCACCGCGTCGGCGTGCTCCGGCACCGGATCGATCGCGGGCAGAACGTAGACGGGGATCCCGGCGCCGACCGCCAGCACGAGCGCGGCGAGGGCGCCGACGCCGAGGCGCCGTGCCAGCCGTCCTGCTCCCTGCATGCGTCTCCTCGCGAACCCCGGCGGTCACCGTACCCCAGGCAGGTGACACGGGTGTTTCGGCGGATAGGGACTCCGGCATCACGCGCACCGCGTCCCGCGGCGCCCGCAAGCCCCCGATCGCAGCTGGCAGTGCGTGGACCGAACTCTGACATCCTGTGTCTTCGGAGCACAGCACGGTGACTCGTGGCGCTCCCGCGACGCCATGGCGGTCGCTCCTCCTCGACAGAAGGACAGGCGATGGCTGAACCGACACTGGTGGACGTCGCGCGCATCGCGGGGGTGTCCCGCGCGACCGCCGCTCGGGTGCTCGCGGGCAGGACCAACGTCGACGCCGGCATGGCCGCCGCCGTGGAGCGCGCCGCGAAGCAGCTGGGCTACGAGGCGAACGGCGCCGCCCGCATGCTGCGCGGGGGACGCGCGGGCTCGATCGCGCTGATCGTCGCCTTCGAGGATCTCGACCGCCTGCCCGGGACGATCCTCACGGCGGTCCTGAAGGGCGCCGCGGCGAGCCTGCACGCGCAGGGAATCCAGCCGGTCCTACTGCCCGCGGATTACGACGACAGGGGCCGGGTCGCCCGGCTCCTCCGCACGCGCGCGGTCGACGGGGCCGTCGTGATCCTGCAGAACGAGATGACCCAGGTGACCCAGGAGCTGGCGGACTCTCCGGCCCCGATCGCCTGGGTGGGACGCCCGCGGGTCGCCCTCGCGGACGACGCCCTCGTGATCGATGCGGACAACTACGGGGGAGGGAGGCTCGCCGCGCGAGTGCTGGCCGAGTCCGGCCGTCGGCGACTCGGCATCATCGCGGGCCCCCATGACATGAAGCCCGCCCGTGAGCGGCTGCGCGGCTGGCGCGACGAACTGGAGCACCTGGGCATCGACTACACGCCCCTCGCGCACGGTGCGTTCACGGTCGAGAGCGGCGTGACCGCGATGGTGCGCCTCCTGCAGCGCTACCCCGATCTCGACGGGATCTTCGCCTCCTCCGACCTGATGGCGCACGGCGCGATCCACGTCCTCCGGGCCGCCGGGCGGCGCGTGCCGACGGACGTCTCGGTCGTGGGCTTCGACGACGTCGTCATCGCGACCACGACGGACCCGCCGATCACGACGATCCGCCAGCCCCTCGCGGAGATGGGCCGCATCGCCGCCGAGACCGTCGTCGCCGTCCTGCAGGGACGCGAGGTCGACCGGCAGCGGATCCTGCCCGTGAGCCTCGTCCAGCGGGAATCCGCCTAGCGCGGAGGGCGTCCTCGCACAGCGCGGCTCTCAGGGTCGCCGCCCGCTCAGTCCGCGACCAGCGACCGCAGCTCCCGCACTCCCGCGACCACATCCGCACCGACGCGCCCCGCCTGCACCGCCGCGCGCAGCGGCAGCGTCTGATGCGGCCGCAGCAGTCGCCGCGCCGCCGTGCAGGGCAGCGCGTAGAGCGCGACGACGCCCGCGTCGATCCCGTCGAGTCCGCCGTCGTCGCGGCCGAAGACCAGCTCGCGTCCCTCGCGGGCCAGCTCCTCGGGCAGCGCCGCCTCGCCGACCGGCAGGCGCACGGCGGCGAGCACGGCGGCGGCGACGATCCGGCGGCGCAGCGGCCGGCCGATCGTGTCCGCCGCGAGCTCGCCGAAGAAGTCGGCGTGCCGCTCGAGGATCGCGGCGACGGTCTCGGCGAGGCGCTCCATCTCGGGGTGCAGCGACAACCGCGCCAGGCGGCGGTAGGCGTGCAGCGCGATCTGCGCGTCGACCGCCAGCGCGAGGGCGACGGGCCCCGCGAGCAGCCGGGACGAGCGGTCGCGCAGCACCCGGCTCCGGACCACGGGCTCGGCCGGTCCGGTCTCGACACCGCGGATCCGAGGCGAGGCCGCCAGCACCTCGCCGAGCGCGTCGGCGATCCGGTGCCGCTCGGCGGCCCAGGTCGTCGCGAACGACCGCACCCGCGGGTCGGGGTGCGCCCGCGCGAGCGGCAGCACCCGCACGACGGCCGCGTGCTCGAGAGCACGGAGGTAGGCGGACGCGACGATCGCCTCGCGATCCAGCGGCGCCTCCTCGAACTCGCGGATCGAGAAGTGGTCGTGGAGGCTGCCGTGCGCGCTGCGCCGATAGCTCTCCACGTCGAACGGTTCCGCGATGCCCATGCTCCACCCGCCTTCGCCTCGACCGTACCGCCATCCCGGGCCCGGAACCTGAACGGCGGAAGGTCCGCCGCTGCCAGACTGGAGCCCGCGCGCCGCCCGGCCGCGGGACGGGGCGGAGATGGGGTCTCGCGGGTCCGCGGTCGCCGCGATCCTCCTCGCCGCGGTCTGCTTCGGCACCACCGGCACCGCGCAGTCGCTCGGCGCGGAGGGCGTCGATCCGCTGCTGCTCGGCGCCGCCCGGATCGTGCTCGGCGGGGCGCTGCTGGCCGCCCTGCTCGGCGTCGAGACGGCGCGCGCTCCCCGCCGCGCCGCCCGGAGGCCGCGCGTCTCGACGGTGCTGCTCGTGCTCCTCGGCGCGGCTGGCGTCGCCGCGTACCAGCCCTCCTTCTTCACCGGCACCGCCGAGAACGGCGTCGCGGTCGGCACGATCGTCGCGCTCGGCTCCGCCCCCGCCTTCACCGGACTGCTCGAGTGGCTCGTCCTGCGCACCGCCCCGAGCCCGCGCTGGTTCGTCTCGACGGCGCTCGCCGCGGTCGGCGTCGTGCTGCTCGCCGGTCTGCTGACCGGTGGCGCCGCGGGCGGAGTCTCCGTGCCGGGTCTGGCCGGCTCGGCCGGAGCGGGCGCCGCCTACGCGCTCTACGCGGTCTGCGGCAAGCTGCTGCTCGAGCGCGGCTTCAGCCCGGCTGCCGCGATGGGCGCCCAGTTCGGCACGGCCGCGCTGCTTGCGCTGCCGATCCTCCTGGCGGGCGACCCCGGGCGCCTCGCCGGGTCCCTTCCCGCCGTGCTCTGGCTCGGCGTGGTGACCGTCGCGATCGCCTACACCTTCTTCGCGCGCGGCCTCCGCCTCCTGCCCGCCGCCACGGTCTCGACACTGACCCTCGTCGAGCCGGCCACGGCGACCCTCCTCGGCGTCGCGCTGCTCGGCGAGCGGCTGACCCCCGACGCGGTCGCCGGCATCGCCGTCCTCGTGCTCGCCGTGCTGCTCCTGGCGGTGCCCGCGCGCCGGGGGAGTGCGCGCCGCAGGAGGCCCGAGGTCGTCGCGCCTGAGGCGCCGTCGAGCCTCGCGGAGTAGCCTCTGCCCTGCCGCGGCGCCTGAGCGCCTCACCGATCGACGACGAGGGGGCGGATCCGATGACCAACCCCTGGCTCGCCCTGCCCGGCAGCGGTCGCCGCCGCCCGCTGGTCGAGGCCTCCTGGGAGCGGGCGCGCCGCCACCGTCTCGACCCCGAGCGGCTCACCGCGCCGCTGTCCTTCTCGAGCGACGAGCTGCGCGACTACCGGATGGGCCACCCGCTCGCCTCCGTGCTGCCCGTCATCCGGCGCCTCCTGGTCCGCGACGCCGACGAGGACAGCGGCGTGCTCGTCGCGGTCGGCGACGCGCTGGGGCGGCTGCTCTGGATCGACGGCGACCAGGCGCTGAAGAGCTCCGCCGAGCGGATGCTCTTCGTCGAGGGCGCCGCCTGGGCCGAGCCCGACGTCGGCACCTCCGCCCCCGGCACCGCCCTCGTCCTCGACCACGGCGTGCAGATCCACGGCGCCGAGCACTTCGCCTCGCTCGTCCACCCGTGGAGCTGCACGGCGGTGCCGATCCACGACCCCGAGACCCACGAGATCCTCGGCGTGATCGACATCACCGGCGGCGCCGAGGTCGTCGCCCCGCAGACTCTCCCGCTGATGGAGGCGACCGCGGCGGCCGTCGAGAGCCAGCTGATGGTGCAGCGGCTGCAGCGCCCCCGCCGCGCGCAGCCCCGCCGCTCGCCACCCCGGCCCGCGGCGGCCCGCGCGCCGAGCCTGCGCGTCCTCGGCCGCGAGACCGGCGTCGTCACCGCCGACGGCGTCGAGCTCGAGCTCTCCACCCGGCACGCCGAGATCCTCACCCTCCTCGCCTGGCACCGCGCGGGACTGTCCGCCGAGGCGCTCGCCGAGCTGCTCTACGGGCGGGAGGACGCGGTGGTCACCGTGCGTGCCGAGATGGTGCGCCTGCGCCGGATCCTCGAGCCGCGCCTCCCGCGGCTGGTGCCGCTCTCGCGCCCGTACCGCCTCGCCAGCCCGGTCGACCTCGACGCGCGCCAGGTGGTCGGCCTGCTCGACCGCGGCGCGCACCGGCTCGCTCTCGACGCCTACGCCGGCGCCCCGCTCCCCGGCTCCGAGGCCCCGGGTGTCCGCGCCATCGCCGACGAGCTGCGCGCCCGGGTCCGCGCCACCGTGCTCACCAGCGCCGCCGCCGAGACGCTGCTCGCCTACGCGCAGGGGCCGGACGGCCACGACGACGCGGAGGTCTGGGCCGAGCTGCTGCGGATCCTGCCACGCCGCTCGCCCCGTCGCGCCGGCATCGTCGCGCACCTCGAGGAGCTCGAGGCCGAGCAGCGCTGACCCGCACCCGGCCGCCGCCTCCGGCGCCGCGCGGCCGTGCAACGGCGTGCAACCTCCCGCGACGTACGGTCGGATCGAGCGCGACACCCCGCACTCACCCGACAACGACGTCGATGGAGGTCCACATGACGCTGTACGCCGACCCGGTAGCCGACCAGGCACCGAAGGAACCGGAGTCCACGGTCTACGCCAACCCGGGCACGGAGGGATCCGTCGCCTCGTTCCGCTCGCGCTACGACCACTTCATCGGAGGCGAGTACGTCGCCCCCGCGAAGGGCCAGTACTTCGAGAACATCACCCCGATCACCGGCAAGCCGTTCTGCGAGATCGCCCGCGGCACCGCTGAGGACATCGACCGCGCGGTCGAGGCCGGCTGGAAGGCGTTCCCGAGCTGGGGCAAGACCAGCCCCGCCGAGCGCTCCAACGTGCTGCTGCGCATCGCCGACCGGATGGAGGCGAACCTCGAGATGCTCGCGGTCGCCGAGACCTGGGAGAACGGCAAGCCGGTGCGCGAGACCCTCGCCGCCGACATCCCGCTCGCGATCGACCACTTCCGCTACTTCGCCGGTGCCCTGCGCGCCCAGGAGGGCGGTGTCTCCGAGATCGACCACGACACCATCGCGTACCACTTCCACGAGCCGCTCGGCGTGGTCGGCCAGATCATCCCCTGGAACTTCCCCATCCTGATGGCGGTCTGGAAGCTCGCCCCGGCGCTCGCCGCCGGCAACTGCATCGTCCTCAAGCCGGCCGAGCAGACCCCCGCCTCGATCCACGTCCTGATGGACCTGATCCACGACCTGCTGCCCGCCGGCGTCCTCAACATCGTCAACGGCTTCGGGATCGAGGCCGGCGCCCCGCTCGCCTCGCACCCGCGGATCCGCAAGATCGCCTTCACCGGCGAGACGACCACGGGCCGCCTGATCATGCAGTACGCGAGCGAGAACCTCATCCCGGTCACGCTCGAGCTCGGCGGCAAGAGCCCCAACGTGTTCTTCGCCGACGTGGCCGCCGAGCGCGACTCCTTCTACGAGAAGGCGCTCGAGGGCTTCTCGTTCTTCGCCCTCAACCAGGGCGAGGTCTGCACCTGCCCCTCCCGCGCTCTCGTGCAGAATTCCATCTACGACGACTTCGTCGGCGACGGACTCGAGCGCGTCGGCCGGATCAAGCAGGGCAACCCGCTCGACGTCTCGACGATGATCGGCGCCCAGGCCTCCAACGACCAGCTGGAGAAGATCCTCTCCTACATGGACATCGGCAAGCAGGAGGGCGCGAAGCTGCTCATCGGCGGCGACCGCGCCGACCTGGGCGGCGACCTCAGCGGCGGCTACTACGTCAACCCGACGGTCTTCGAGGGGCGCAACTCCATGCGCATCTTCCAGGAGGAGATCTTCGGCCCCGTCCTCGCTCTCACCTCGTTCGAGGACTTCGACGACGGCATCGCCATCGCCAACGACAGCCTCTACGGCCTCGGCGCCGGAGTCTGGAGCCGCAACGGCGCCCAGCTCTACCGCGCCGGCCGCGCCATCGAGGCCGGCCGCGTCTGGTCCAACACCTACCACCAGTACCCGGCGCACGCAGCCTTCGGCGGCTACAAGCAGTCCGGCATCGGCCGCGAGAACCACAAGATGATGCTCGACCACTACCAGCAGACGAAGAACCTCCTGGTCAGCTACGCGGAAGGGCCCATGGGCTTCTTTTGAGCCGCTGTGCGGCGATTCCTCGCTCCGCTCGTCATCACCGCCGCGGTCGGCTTTCCGAGGTGGTTGCGCTGAGTGGAGCGGGGAGCGTCGCGCTCCGCGAATCCGCTGGCACGCGCCGTGCTCTCCTGCGGCGATTCCTCGCTCCGCTCGTCATCACCGCCGCGGTCGGCTGACCGAGGTGGTTGCGCTGAGTGGAGCGGGGAGCGTCGCGCTACGCGAATCCGCTGGCACGCGGATTCGCGCTCCGCGCTCTCCCTTGCCGGACATGCTGGTCGAGTAGCCCGCGGAGCGGGCGTATCGAGACCCACGTCCTCCCGCAGTTGCGGCAGCACGCACCCCTTGCTCCGCTTCGCACTTCACGCGGACATGCTGGTCGAGCAGCCCGCGCAGCGGACGTATCGAGACCACCGCCGACACACCACCCCGAGAGGACACTGCACATGGACAGCACGCGCGTCGACGTGACCGAGACGGCAGCCGGCATGCTGCGGAGGATGAGCGAGCTGCACGGCCCGCTGATGTTCCACCAGTCCGGCGGCTGCTGCGACGGCAGCTCGCCGATGTGCTTCCCGGTCGGGATGTTCCGCACGGGGGCGTCCGACGTGCTCGTCGAGACGCTGCACGTCGACGGCCTCGAGCCGATCGAGTTCTACATGTCGCGAACCCAGTTCGAGTACTGGAAGCACACCCACCTCACCGTCGACCTGGTCGACGGGCGGGGGAGCGGCTTCAGCGTCGAGGCGCCCGAGGGCAAGCGCTTCATGATCCGCAGCCGCCTCCTCACCGACGCCGAGCTGGTCGAGTTCGGCCTCCTGCCGGCCGCCGCCGTCCAGCTCTGACCCCCTCGGTCGCAGGGAATCGCCCGCCTCGGGAATATACCCCCTGGGGGTATGTTGCACCACGGTGACCGACACCGAGGGAGCACCGATGACCGACGCCGCGCACGACCACAGCACCCACTCCGCCTCCGCCGCGACGTCCTGGCGGACCGCCGCCACGGCGACTCTGCACTGCCTCACCGGCTGCGCCATCGGCGAGGTCCTCGGCATGGTGCTCGGCACCGCGCTCGGGCTGCACAACCTCGGCACCGTCGTGCTCTCCCTCGTGCTCGCCTTCGCCTTCGGCTACGCCCTGACGATGCGCGGCGTGCTCCGCGCGGGGGTCTCCTGGCGCGCCGCCGTCGGCATCGCCCTCGCGGCCGACACCGTCTCGATCGCCGTGATGGAGGTCATCGACAACACGGCGATGCTGGCGATCCCCGGCGCGATGGACGCGGGACTCGCGACCGGCCTCTTCTGGGGCTCTCTCGCCGGCTCGCTCGCCCTGGCCTTCGTGGTCACCACCCCGGTCAACCGCTGGCTGATCGGCCGCGGCAAGGGCCACGCGGTCGTGCACCGCTTCCACCACTGAGAGCCGACGGGCGCAGCGCCGGCTCCGGCGCGTCGCGGCGGTGCGGCTCCGACCTCGAGCCGCACCGCCACCGGCCTCACGCCCCGCAGCCGCCGATCGTCAGCACCGGCTGCTCGTTCAGCGTGATGTCCACCACGGTCCCCTGGTCGGCGGCGATCCGGAACCAGAGGGTCCGCCCGGAGCCGTCGCTCAGCGCGTAGAGGTCGTCACCGGCGACCGGATCCGCCGGGGTGATCCCCGGGTAGGCCGCCAGGAGCTCCTGCTCGGTCGAGCCGATCCCGATCCCCTCCGCCGTGCGCGGGAACGCGGCGGCTGCCCGCGTCGCGTCGACCCCGTAGCCGAAGACGTTCAGGAGGGTGACCCTGCCCGGCTCGTCGGAGACCGCCATGATCCAGGCCTGGGGGTTCTCCGCGGAACCCCGCCGATCGGAGCGGCACTCCTCGATCCCGAAGTCGTACGGCACGAGAGCGGTCGTGTCGAGGGCGGCGGAGGCGGACTCGCTGCTCCCGCCGAACGCGATCGGCCCGATGCCGTCGAACCCGATCACCCAGGCGGACAGGTCGGCGGTCGCCGCGGTCTCCGTCGGCACGGGGGTCGGCGCCGGCACGGGCGCGGCGGTGGCCGTGGCCGTGGCCGTCGGCGTCTCGGTCGGTGTCGGGACGGGCTCCGGCGCCGCCGTCTCGACGGGCGCCGGCTCCGGAGGGTCGAACGCGCCGGTCAGGGCGACCGCCACCCCGCCGCCGGAGAGCAGCACGGCCGCCGTCACGAGGCCGACGAGGAAGGAGGCGCGGTGGCGCAGCGGCCGCCGAGCCCGGTCGGCACGGGCGTTCTCGACAATCATGCGACGGAAGGCGCGGTCGCGCTCCGGATCGATCACGGGCTTGTCGTTCATCGTGCACCTCCATCGGTGGCTGCGTCGGCGGTGAGATCGGAGATCAGCCCTGCGAGCTTCCCCTTGGCCCGGGAGAGCCGGGACTTGACCGTTCCCTCGGGGACGCCGAGCACCGCGGCGGCGTCGGCGACGGGCATCTCGGCGATGACGCACAGCGACAGCACGTCCTGGTCGCGGAGGCCGAGGACTCCGAACGCCAGGCGGATCGCCTCGCGTCGCGGCTCGTCGTCGATCCGCCGGTCGGAGTCGCCGGAGAAGTCGTCCTGGTGCTCCGGCTCGGGCAGGCGCCCGAGAGCCAGCCGGTGCCGGCGTGCCGACCGTCCGGCGTTCCGGGCGACGTTGTTCGTCGTGGCGAGCAGCCAGGGGAGCGGGGACCCGTCGACGAGCCGGACGGACGCCCGGCGGCGCCACGCCTCCAGGAAGACGAGCGCCGTCACGTCCTCGGCGTCGTGCAGGGCGCGGGTGTGGCGGAGCGCGTGCCAGAACACGCGCTGCCGGAAGGCGTCGTAGAGGCGGCCGAAGTCGTCGGGGTCACCTGAGAGCGCGGTCGCCCACGACACTCCGGCTTCTCGAGGCGGTGAGGAAGCGGTCATGCTCAGAGATGTCCGATCGGGCGGAACGGTTCCCTCCGTCGCGACGGCGTGTCGCGGGTCCGCTCCTCGTCGAGGTGATGGCGGCCGGTCGGCCTCAGCCGGTGGGCGGCGCGGCGGCGGGCGGGGGCGAGGCGGGCGGGGGCGAGTCGGCCGGGGGCGGAGTGCCGGTGCTGAGGGTCACGCCGACGACGGAGCCCTTGTCGACCGTCGTGCCGGCCGCGGGGACGGTGCCGGCGACCGCACCCTGCGGCTGGGTCGAGTCCACCTGCGTGATCGACCCGACCGTGAAGCCGGCGTCGGTGAGCGTCCGGGTCGCGCTGTCGCTGCTGCGGCCCGCGAGGTCGGGCACGACGACCTGCGGCGCCGCGATCATCGCCGGATCGGCGGCGGCGAAGTCCGACCCGCCGTAGAGCGAGTCGATCTCGGTCATCAGCGGCTTCCAGATCCGGTGGCGCGCGCTCGGCGCCCAGCCGCTCGCGAAGTCGATCGACTCCAGGTTCACCCGCGAGCCGCTGTCCTGCGCCTTGATGCTGCCCACCCAGACGGCGAGCGAGACGGAGCTCGAGGCGCCGAGCGCCCAGGTGTCGGCGGAGTTGTCCGAGGTCCCGGTCTTGGTGATGTGCTGGACGCCGTCCTTCGGGTCGGCCTGCGTGCCGGTGCCCTCCGCGGTCACCCTGAGCATCGCGTACTGCATCGCCCGGGCGACCGACGACGAGACCGCCCGCGTGCACTCCGACTCGCTCGGCGGGATCGAGACGCCGTCCGGACCGGTGATCTCGGTGATCACGACGGGGGTGCAGCGCGTCCCGTCGTCCGCGATCGCCGCGTAGGCAACGGCCATCGTCATCGGCGCGACCTCGTTCGTGCCGATGACCGACGCGGCCGACTGGCTCAGCTCACCGCCGTCCGCCCGGTGGATGCCGAACGACTCGGCGGTCGTGCGGATCCTGCAGAGATCGAGCAGGTGCGACATCCCGGTGTAGCCCGTGTTCAAGGACCAGATCGTCGAGTTCAGCGCGGTCTGCGTGTCGGAGTAGGCGCCGTCGCCGGCGTTCTTCGGGTTGTAGGAGGCGTAGTCCTGCCTCCCCTCGCAGCTGTCCGTGAAGCCGGTCCAGTTCTTCCGCTTCGAGTCGAACTGCTCGAGCAGCGTGTGCCCGGACCTCAGCCACTCCGCGAGGGTGAAGACCTTGTAGCCGGAACCGGGCTGGAAGCCGTTGCCACCGCCCATGTCCGCGTCGACGTTGAGGTTGATCGCCGAGTACTCCTGCCCGCTCGCGATGACGTCCGGGTCCTGGCTGTAGCGCTTGTTCTGCACCATCGTCAGCACCTTCCCCGTCCCCGTCTGCACCGCGACGGCGGTCGCGCCGACGTCGAAGCGCGGGTCCGAGGCGGGGATCTGCTCGTCCATCAGCGCCTGCGCCGTCTCCTGCAGCCCGAGGTCGATCGTGGTGTAGACCTTGAGCCCGCCGCGCTTGAGCGCCGCGTAGCGCTCGTCGGCGGTGTCGCCGAGGGCGGGGTCGTCGCGCAGCACGTGCGAGACGTAGTCGCAGAAGTAGGCGGCGCTGCCCGCGGTCTGGCAGCCGGTCGACGGGGGAGTGATGACCGGCTCGATCGGCGCCGCCTGCGCGGCGTCACGGGTCGCGGCGTCGATCTTCCCGTACTCGAGCATCCGGTCGAGGATGTAGTCGCGCCGGCTCGTGGTCAGCGCGTAGCCGTTCGCCTCGCCGTTGTCGGGGTCGTCCGGGCGGTCGAAGCGGAACTTCTCCGGGTTGTTGACGATCGCCAGCAGCGCGGCCGACTGCCCGACCGAGAGGTCGGCGGCGTGGACGCCGTAGTAGTACTCGGCCGCGGCCTCGATGCCGTAGACGGTGCCGCCGAAGAGCGCGATGTTGAGGTAGCCGAGGAGGATCTCGTCCTTCGAGTACTCCTTCTCCACCCCGATCGCGAGACGCATCTCCTTGAGCTTGCGCTCGGGCGTCGTCGCGGTCGCCTCCGTGTAGGCCGCATCGCGCTCGCTCTCGTCGCTGATCGACTCGGCCTTCTGCACGAGGACGTTCTTGACGTACTGCTGGGTGATCGAGGAGCCGCCCTGCGGCGCCGCGTCGAGGAGGTAGGTGCTGGCGACGGCGCGCAGGGTCCCCTGCAGGTCGATGCCGCCGTGCTCGTAGTAGCGCGGGTCCTCGCTCGAGACCAGGGCGTCGAAGACCGGCGCCGCGATCTGGTCGGCGGTGACCTCGATGCGGTTCTGGTCGTAGAAGGAGGCGAGGAGCGTCGGGTCGTCGGGGTCGCCCGCGTAGACGTCCGTCTTCTGCATCAGCTCGCCGACCTCGAGGTAGCTCGGCAGCGACTGGAACGCCGAGATCGTGCTCGAGGTGGCGGCCCCGGTGAGCGCGAAGGCCGGGGCCACCACGACGGTCGCGAGCAGTCCGGCCAGCACGCTGACGATCACGAATCCGAACAGCGCGCCGAGAGCCCCGTGGACGGTGCGACGGGGCTGGAAGACGGGGACGTTCGGACGCTTCAGGATGGATCCTCTCGGTGCACCAGCACCCTAGGCGACGTCTCCGACATCCCCGCCCAGGCGCGCCCGGACTCCTCCCGCGCGGCGCGGAACACGCCCGACCACGGGCGGGAATCAGTTGCGCACGGTGCCGCCGCGAGACGACCATCTCACCGTGTACTGGTGCGGACTCGTGAAGTCACCAGGCGTATCGCTCGTGAACACGAGGTTGCCGTCGTCCTGCATGGTCACCGATGGCATGAGACGCCCGCTCGGATGGCGCGCGTCGTCAGGCGCGGCCTGCCCACCGGCGTCCCTACTCGAGCAGGTCTCCCTTGAGGTCGGCGATGTCGTTGACGTTCGTCGGCGCTTCGCCGGTGCTGACCTGCAGCGGGATGATGGCTCCGCGGAGAACCGTCTCGTCCGCGCTGGGCGTGGTCGAGACGACGGAGCCCGCGGGGATGCTCGCCACTTGGACGGGCTCACTCCTGCCGACGGTGAAGCCCGCGGCGGTGAGCGTGGCGGTGGCCGCAGCGACCGTCAGTCCGGTCACATCCGGCACCTCGGTCAGCGTGGCGGTGCGCGGAGACGACGCGAGCATCGAGGCGGGCGGGGCGATGAAGTCGTCGCCGCCGTACTTCTGATCGAGCGCCGTCATGATCGGCTTCCAGATCGCGTGGCGCGCGTCCGCTGCTCTGATCGAGCCCTTCTCGCCGGTCAGCGTCGTGCGGCGCAGGTTCTGCTTGGTCTCGTCCTCGAAGCCCTTGATGCTGCCGACCCAGACGGCGAGCGACGCGGCGCTGCTGGCGCCGGCCGTCCAGACGTCGGCCGCGTCGTCGGTGGTGCCCGTCTTGGCGATGTGCTCGATGCCGTCGCGCGGATCCGAGGCGGTGGCAGTGCCGGACGTGATGACCCGCTGCATCGCGTACTGCATGCCCCGCGCGACCTCGGGGGTGACGGACGGCGTGCAGGACGAGGCGGGCGGCGCGACCGCTGCACCGGTGCTGTCCGTGATCCGGTCGATGACGATCGTGTCGCAGGTCGCCCCGTCGTTCGCGATGCCGGCGTAGGCGTTGGCGAGGGTGAGCGGCGCGATCGGATTGGTGCCGAGAACTGACGCAGGCCTGCTCTCCAGCTCCTTGACGTCGGCGCGATGGATGCCGAACGACTCCGCGGTGGTGCGGATGTCGCAGACGTCGAGCTGGTTGGCCATGCCCATGAAGCCGGTGTTGATCGAGTTCGCCGTGGCCTGGATCGCGGTCATCGACGAGGCGTCCTCGGAGGGAGTGTCGTTCTTCGGTGTGAAGCGCTCGCCGGAGTAGTAGCCGTCGTTCGCGACATTGCACTTCATCGGGTACGAGCGGAAGCCCGAGGTCGGCGAGGGGAACGACTCGTTCAGGGTGTGGCCCGCCTGCAGCCACTGCGCGAGCGTGAAGACCTTGTAGGTCGAGCCGGTCTGCACGCCGGCGGTGCCACCCATGTCGACGTCGACGTTGAGGTTGATCGCGCTGAAGCCGGGGTTCGCGGCGAGGAACTCCTCGTCCTGGCTGTACTTCGTGTTCTGCACCATCGACAGCACGCGGCCGGTGCCGGCCTGGACCGAGGCGGCGGTGGCACCGACCTGGAAGCGGGAGTCGTAGGACGGGATGTAGGCGTTGATCGCGGCCTGCGAGACCTGCTGGATGTCGAGGTCGAGGGTGGTGACGATGTCGAAGCCGCCCTGGCGGATCCGCTGGTAGCGCTCGTCGTCGTCGGCGCCGAACGCCTCGTCGTTGCGCAGAACGTTGAGCACGTACTCGCAGAAGTACGCCGCGTCGCCGGCGGTGGCGCAGCCGGTGGAGGGCTCCGTGATGTTCGGCGTGATCGGCTCGGCGATCGCCGCGTCGTAGACCTCCTGGCTGATCTTCGAGTACTTCAGCTCCTCGCCGAGGATGTAGTCGCGGCGCTCCTTGGTCGCGGCGTACCCGTTCGCGGCGCCGTTGGCCTCGTCGGTCGGGTCGTCGAAGCGGAACTTCGACGGGTTGTTGACGATCGCCAGCAGTGACGCGGCCTGCGAGGTCGAGAGCTGGCTCGCGGGGATGCCGTAGTAGTAGTTGGCCGCGGCCTCGATGCCGTAGACCGTGC
Organism: Rathayibacter sp. PhB151; assembly: GCF_004366415.1. Taxonomy (NCBI): domain Bacteria; kingdom Bacillati; phylum Actinomycetota; class Actinomycetes; order Micrococcales; family Microbacteriaceae; genus Rathayibacter; species Rathayibacter sp. PhB151. The sequence continues at coordinate 426,057 of NZ_SOEN01000008.1, forward strand.
CGCCGAAGAGCGCGATGTTGAGGTAGCCGAGAAGGATGTCGTCCTTCGACGTCTCCTTCTCGAGGCCGATCGCGAGGCGCATCTCCTTGAGCTTGCGCTCGGGGGTGGGGTCGGTCGCGAGCTTGTAGGCGGCGTCGCGCTCGGCCTCGTCGGTGATCGACTCGGCCTTCTGCACGAGCACGTTCTTGACGTACTGCTGCGTGATGGAGGAGCCGCCCTGCAGGTCGTCGCCGGTCAGCGTGACCGCGAGCGCGCGGAGCGTGCCCTGCAGGTCGATGCCGCCGTGCTCGTAGAAGCGCGGGTCCTCACCGGCGACCGCGGCGTCCTTCGCGGTCTGGGCGACCTCGTCCCAGCCGACCTCGACGCGGTTCTGGTTGTAGACGGAGGCGAGGAGGGTCGTGCCGTCGCCCGCGTAGATGTTGGTGCGCTGCATCAGCTGGCCGGCGTCGAGGTAGCCGGGCAGGTTCTGGAACATGCCGATCGTGTTGCTCGTCGCGAGGCCCGTCAGCGCGAGGGCCGGAGTGACGCCGACGGTGATCAGGACGCCCGCCACGGCGCTCATCCCGATGAAGCCCAGCACTGCCCGCAACGACATCCCCAGCGGTCGAGCGGAGCTGCGGGATGCGGTGGGGAGAGCCATGGAGCGGGAGGTCCTTCCGGCGCGGTGATGCCGCGCGAATGCAGGGTGGCGGGTCGTCGCGCCGGTCGTGCGATCCCCCTCGGTCATGGTACGCGACGCGCCCGGGAGGAGGGGGTCCTCCGAGAGGACGAGATGCACCTGTGACGAGCCGTCCGCGACCTTCTGATCGGAGGCGACCCGGAGGTGGGAATCCGGCGCGCGTGACCGTCGGAAGGCGCCCCCGGGCACGCCGCTTCCGTATCGTGGAGGGTGCGTCCCCGCGAGGGGAGCGTCGGCATCACCGCACCACCAGTCGCCCCGGGGCCCCGGGGCGGTCGGCCCCGGCAGAAAGCACACACCATGGCACGCATCCACGACGACGTGACGCAGCTCGTCGGCAGGACCCCGCTCGTCCGCATCAACCGCCTCGACGGAGCGGACAGCGCCGTCGTCCTGGCCAAGCTCGAGTTCTACAACCCCGCGAACAGCGTGAAGGACCGCATCGGCGTCGCGATCGTCGACGCCGCCGAGGCGTCGGGGGAGCTCCCGCCCGGCGGCACCATCGTCGAGGGCACGAGCGGCAACACCGGCATCGCGCTGGCCATGGTCGGCGCGGCCCGCGGCTACAAGGTGATCCTGACCATGCCGGAGACGATGTCGACCGAGCGCCGGGTCCTGCTGCGCGCCTACGGCGCCGAGATCGTGCTGACCCCCGGCTCCGAGGGCATGCGCGGCGCGGTCGAGAGGGCGCAGGCCATCGTCGCCGAGACCCCCGGCGCCGTGCTCGCCCGCCAGTTCGAGAACGCCGCCAACCCCGAGGTGCACCGCCGCACGACGGCCGAGGAGATCTGGGAGGACACCGACGGCGAGGTCGACGTCTTCGTCGCCGGCATCGGCACGGGCGGCACCATCACCGGCGTCGGCCAGGTCCTCAAGGAGCGCAAGCCCGGCGTGCAGATCATCGGCGTCGAGCCGATCGACTCGCCGCTGCTCACGCAGGGCACGGCCGGCCCGCACAAGATCCAGGGGATCGGCGCGAACTTCGTGCCCGCCAACCTCGACCGCGACGTCTACGACGAGATCATCGACGTCACCCTCGACGACTCCGTGCGCGTGGCACGCGAGATGGCCGCGCAGGAGGGCATCCTCGGCGGCATCTCCTCCGGCTCGATCATGTGGGCGGCGCTCGAGGTCGCGAAGCGCCCCGAGAACGCGGGGAAGACCATCGTCGCGATCGTCTGCGACTTCGGCGAGCGGTACATCTCGACCGTCCTCTACGAGGACCTCCGCAGCTGAGCGCCGCCGGACCCCGCCGCGGCACGACGGGACGCCTCACGGCCCTCGCGCGCCTCCGCGAGGACGTGGCGGCGGCGCGCCTGCGCGATCCCGCAGCCCGGAGCGCGGCGGAGGTGGTGCTCGCCTACCCCGGGCTGCACGCGGTCTGGGTGCACCGCCTCGCGCACCGGTGGTGGCGGCGCGGCGCACGCCTGCCTGCGCGGCTGCTCGCGCAGGCGGCCCGTGCCGCGACCGGGGTGGAGATCCACCCCGGCGCGACGATCGGCCGCCGGCTCTTCATCGACCACGGCATGGGCGTGGTGATCGGCGAGACGGCGCGGATCGGCGACGACTGCATGCTCTACCACTCGGTCACGCTGGGCGGGAAGTCGGCGAAGCGCGAGCGGCGCCACCCGACGCTCGGCGACCGCGTGGTCGTCGGCGCGGGGGCCGTGATCCTCGGGCCGATCGTGCTCGGCTCGGACGTCAGCGTCGGCGCGAACGCGGTCGTGGTGAAGGACGCCCCGGACCACGCCGTGCTGGTCGGGATCCCCGCCCGCGACCTGCGTGCGCTGGGCCGGGCCGAGGACGCGCTGGCGGATCCGGCCTTCTGGATCGACCCCGCCATGTACATCTAGCGGCGGGGTGCGGCGTCGTCAGTCGTCGTCGTCGGGGCGCGAGATGTCGCGCTTCGCGCTCTTGATCACCGCGAACGCGTCCAGGGCGTGCGCCCGCGTCTCCTTGAGGTCGAGGATCGGTGCGGGGTAGCCGTCCGCCTCCGGCGTCAGCGTGTCGCCGAGCGTCCACGGCTCGTGGATCACGGTGCGGTCGAGCTCGGCCAGCTCCGGCACGTACTCGCGCAGATAGCCGCCCTCGGGGTCGAACTTCTTCGACTGCGTCACCGGGTTGAAGACGCGGAAGAACGGTGACGCGTCGGCGCCGGACCCCGCGACCCACTGCCAGTTGGCGGCGTTGCTCGCCGGGTCCGCGTCCACGAGGGTGTCCCAGAACCAGTCCTCGCCCACCCGCCAGTCGACCAGCAGGTTCTTGATCAGGAACGAGGCGGTGACCATCCGGACCCGGTTGTGCATGTAGCCGGTCTTCCACAGCTCGCGCATCCCCGCGTCGACGAGCGGGAAGCCGGTACGGCCCTGGTGCCAGGCGTCGATCCTGTCCTCGCCCGGGTGGCCCCAGGGGAAGGAGTCGAAGCGGGAGTCGAAGTTGGCGGTCGCGAGGTCGGGCCAGTGGAACAGCAGGTGGTAGCAGAACTCGCGCCAGAGCACCTCGGCGAGGAAGCGGTCGCTGCCCTCACCGCGGTGCTGCCCCCTCGCGTGCGCCTCCTCCAGGGCGTGCCAGACCTGGAACGGGCTGATCTCGCCCCAGCGCAGGTGCGGCGACAGGTTCGAGGTGGCGTCGCGCGCCGGCAGGTTCCGGTCGTCGGCGTAGTCGTCGAGCTGCTCGGCGAGGAACGCGCGCAGCCGCTTCGCCGCCGCCTTCTCGCCCGGCACCCAGCGCTCGCGGAGCCCGCCGGCCCAGTCGGGGCTGGTCGGCAGCAGCTGCCAGTCGTCGAGGACGTCGGAGGCCGCCTCGGTGGCGATCCCGTCGATCTCGCGCGGTCGCGGCAGCGGTGCGCGCGGAGTGTCCCGGTTGCGGCAGGCGCGCGCGAACGGGGTGTAGACGGAGTAGGGGGTGCCGCCGCCGGTCTGTACGGTCCACGGCTCGAAGAGCAGCGAGCCCTGGTGGCTCTCCGCCTCGACGTCCCGGTCGCGCAGCGCCTCCTTGATCGCGGCGTCGACGGTCCGCTCGGCCTTGCCGTAGCGGCGGTTCCAGTGCACCGCGCCCGCGCCCAGCTCCTCGGCGAGCTGCAGCACGACGGCCTCGGCCGGTCCGCGGCGCAGGATCAGGGACGCTCCCGCCTCCTCGAGGTCGCTCGCGAGCGCGAGCAGGCTGCCGTGCAGCCACCAGCGGGCCGCTCCGCCGAGCGGTCGGATGCCGTCGGACTCCTCGTCGAGCACGTAGCAGACGGCGACGGGGCCGCCGCGGTCGATCGCGGCCCGGAGTGCCGGATTGTCGGCGAGACGCAGGTCGTCGCGGAGCCAGACGAGAGTGGGGGAGGAGCTGCTCATGGTGCCTCCATGATCCGCGAGCGCGGCGCCCCTGCGAAGTGCTGGCCGCGCGGCGGCGGGGCGTGCTAGCGGAGGACGGGAGCTCTCAGGCCGAGGCGACGCGCTCGCGCAGCTTGTCGCAGAGGGCGGTCAGCTGGTCCAGCTCGTCGTCGTCGAGCGCCGCGCCGACGTGGTCGGAGATCGTCTGCATGTGTGTCATCGCCACCCGTCGGAAGAGTGCGTAGCCCTCGTCGGTGATCTGGATGACCGTGCCGCGGGCGTCGGTCGGGTCCTCGCTCTTGGTCACGCAGCCGCGGGCGACCAGGCGGTCGATCAGGCGGCTGACGCTCGGCTGCGTCAGGAGGACGTGCTTGTTCAGGTCCCGGAGCCGGGCCCGGCGCTCGGGCTGGAGCGTGAGGTTGAAGAGGACGTCGTACTCGTTGAGCGAGATCTCCTTCGACGGGAAGTCGGTGCTCAGCGCCCGCATCACGTGCACCTGCGCTCGGAACAGCGACTCCCACGCGGCGACCGCACGTCTCGAGCTCACGCATCCTCCTTGTGTTCCGTTCAGGATACGGCGTCTCGACGGTCGTCCGGCGCCCGGGGCGCGGGGTCGTCCGGCGGGTGTCGCGCGGAGGCGGTGCTCAGTCCTGGAACGACAGAAGGCCGGCCGCTGAGGCGAGCGGCCGGCCTTCATTCCCTTGCACCAAGAGTGTCCTGCAATCACTTCTTGCGCTTCCCGCCACAGCAAACGGTCGACGCACTTGAACTATATAACGGATCGATAACGCCGCAAGGACCGATTTCCTGAAGTTTCCCTGTGACCCCGCGTCGCCCCGGAGGCGGGGTCTCGATACGCCGCGTCCCGCGCCTACTCGACCAGCATGATGGCGCGGCCTCCGTCGACCGAGCGCGGGACCCGCAGGCACGCGGAGCGCTGCCGCTTGCGGACGCGCGAAGCGCCGCTGTCCCTTTCATGCTGATCGAGTAGCCCGCTCCGCGGGCGTATCGAGATCCCCCCACCGCAGAGGCGTGGGTCTCGATACGCCGCGTCCCGCGGCTACTCGACCAGCATGTGGTGCCGCCGACCCCTCGTCCGACTCGGGCCGAACGACCAGCGGCCGCCCGCGAGGCGTCAGGTGGAAAACGCGTGTCAGCGTTTTCCACGAGCCGTACGCAGGACGCTCTATGGAACGCGACCACCTGAGGAGCCGACCGCGGCGGAGCGAGCGCTCGCGCTCGCGCAGCAATTCAGAACAGATCGGGGCTAGGGGTGGACGCGTAGCGGATGGCGACGTCCGCGTGGCGGTCGAAGCGGTAGCCGACGCCGCGGACGGTGCGGACGATGTCCTCGTAGCGGCCGAGCTTGGCGCGGAGGCGGCGGACGTGCACGTCGATGGTGCGCTCGTTCGGGGCGTCGTCGTCGGCGGCTCCCCAGAGCGAGGAGATCAGCTCGGCGCGCTCGATGGTGCGGCCCTCTCGGAGGACGAGGTACTGCAGCAGCTCGAACTCCTTGTAGGTGAGGGCGGTGGTCTCGTCGTCGAGGATGACGCGCTTGCGCGAGATGTCGATGACGACGCCGCCGGGGGCGCGGTCGAGGTCGGGCTCGGTCTCGGAGCGGCGGCGGGCGACGGCGGCCGGGTCCTGGAGGGCGAGGCGGACGACGTCGACGTCGCGGCCGCCGGCGCCCTGCGGGGCGAGGGCGACGGAGGCGTAGGTCTCGGCGTCGGGAGCGAACTCGGCGGTGACGCGCTTGAGCTCCTCGACCAGGCGGCCGAGGTCGATGCCGGCCGCGCGGGCCTTGGCCTCGTCGATGCCGACGTAGAGGGCGAAGCCGCGGGCCTCGGTGCCCTGCGGCACGGCGCGGAGCCGGGGAGCGGCGGGCGCCGCCTCGAGGGCGGCCTGCAGGCGGGGGGCGGCGACGGGAGTGGAGACGGGACGGGCGTGGAGGAGGGACATGACGAATCCTTGGGCTGGTCGGATCCGGGACGAGTGTCCGGGAGCGGATCCGGGTGTGCGCGCGAGAGCCGGTGCACGAGGTGCGGGCCGGCAGGGGCGGATGCGGGGCATCCAGGGGTTCACCGCGCCTGCGACGCCCGGCCGATCAGAGGATCGGCTCGATCAGTGCGATCGGGGGCGGAGGCTGTGCGGAGAACCGGCGAGGGTCATTCCTCAGGCGCACATTCGACAGCGCAGGACGAGGCCGCCGGCCATCATCATGCCGGCATCCCCGATGGCCTCAAGGGAGGTCAGGGCGTGCGCGTTGTCAGTCATGTCCGAAAGTAAAGCGGATGGCGGCGGACCCCGTCAACAGATCCGCCCGGACTGGCACGTTCCGGGCGCCGCGCCGGGCGCCCGGAACGGCTCAGCCGGCGAGCCCGTAGAGGCGGTCGCCCGCGTCGCCGAGCCCGGGGACGATGTAGCCGAGCTCGTTGAGCTTCTCGTCGAGCGAGCCGAGGACGATGGTCACGTCCTTGCCGACGAACGCCTTCTCCACGGCCGCGAGGCCCTCGGGGGCGGCGAGCAGGCAGACGGCGGTGACGTCCTCGGCGCCGCGGTCGAAGAGGAACTGGATGGCCGCGATCAGCGAGCCGCCGGTGGCGAGCATCGGGTCGAGCACGAAGCACTGGCGGTTGGACAGGTCGTCGGGCAGGCGCTCGGCGTAGGTGGTCGGCTCGAGGGTCTCCTCGTTGCGTGCCATGCCCAGGAAGCCCACCTCGGCGGTGGGGATGAGCTTGACCATGCCCTCGAGCATCCCGAGGCCCGCGCGCAGGATCGGCACGACCAGAGGCTGTGGGTCGCTCAGCGCGAGACCGGTGGTCGTGGTGACCGGCGTCTCGATGGTGACGGTGCGGGTGCGGACGCCGCGGGTCGCCTCGTAGGCGAGCAGGGTCATCAGCTCCTCGGCGAGCTGCCGGAAGGTGGGGGAGGGGGTGCGCTTGTCGCGCAGCACGGTGAGCTTGTGCGTGATCAGCGGGTGGTCGGCTACGTGGACGCGCATAAGCTCAATCTACTTGCCGGTCGGAGCCGGCCGGAGCCGGACGAGGGGGCGCGATGCGCGAGAGCGACCTCCCCCTCCCTCCCGAGGCGGACGCCTGGATGCGGCTCGCGCTCGACGAGGCCCGCCGGGCCGCCGGGTGGGGCGACGTGCCGGTCGGCGCGGTGGTCGTCGACCCCGACGGTGCGGTGATCGGGCGCGGCCGCAACGAGCGCGAGCTGCGCACGGATCCGACGGCGCACGCCGAGGTGGTCGCACTGCGGGAGGCCGCTGCCGCCCGCGGAGACTGGCAGCTCGCGGGCTGCACCCTCGTGGTCACCCTCGAGCCGTGCGCGATGTGCGCCGGGGCGATCCTCGCCGCCCGGCTCGAGCGCGTCGTCTTCGGGGCGTGGGACGAGAAGGCGGGCGCGGCCGGCTCGGTGCACGACCTGCTCCGGGACCGCCGGCTGCACCACGTGGTCGAGGTGTACCCGGGGCTGCGGGCCGACGAGGGTGCGCGGCTGCTGCTCGACTTCTTCGCGGCGAAGCGCTGAGCGGCCCGGAGCGCGAGACTCCGGAGCACGCGACTCAGCCCTGCGCGCCGACCCATTCGCCGAGCGCGGCCTCCGTCGCCGTCCGCATCCGCTCGAAGCGGCCCTCGCGCACGTCGTCCTCGAGCTGCTCGTGCCCGTATCCCGCTCCCGCGGCGTACTCGGCGTCGCCCTCGAGCCAGCGCCCGGCCAGCTCGCCGGTGAGCTCCGGGTGGAACTGCACGCCGAGCAGCCAGCCGTCGATCGCGAAGGCCTCGACGGCGTAGGAGGGCGAGGAGGCGAGCAGGGTCGTCCCCGCCGGCAGATCGAAGGTGTCGCTGTGCCACTGCATCACCGGGACCTCGGCGAGGTGGCGCAGCGGCGAGCGGAGCCCCGCCTCGGTCGCGACGATGCCGCGGAAGCCGACCTCGCGGGTCGGGCCGGGGCGGACCTCCTCGCCGAGCGCGGCGGCGATCAGCTGCGCGCCGAAGCAGACGCCGAGGGTCGGCCGGCGGTGGTGCAGCCGGTCCTGCAGCAGGGCGATCTCGGGCGAGATGAAGGGGTGCCGCGCGGTCTCGTAGACGCCGGCGCTCGAGCCGAGGGTGACGACGAGGTCGGGCGCGAGGATGTCGACGGAGTCGAGGTCGGTGCCGGCGACCGCGTCGACCGCGAAGCCCCGGTCGCGCAGCATCGGCTCGAGGGCGCCGAGTCCGGCGCCGCGCTCGTTGACGATCGCGAGGACCCGGCGCATCAGCCGGCGCTCCCGGCGGCGGCGGTCGGCTCCGCCGAGGGCGGCTGCGCCCCGCGGTCGACGTCGGGTTCGAGGTAGATGACGCGGGCGGCCGGGACCGCGTCGCGGATGCGCTTCTCCGTCGCGTCGATCCCCGCGGCCAGCTCGGCCATCGTCTCGGCGGCGGGGAAGGCGAGCTTGGCGGCGACGAGGATCTCGTCCGGACCGAGGTAGAGGGTCTTCATGTGGATGACGCGCTCGACGTCCGGACCGGCCTCGATGGCCGTGCGGATCGCCGCGGCGTCGGCCGGGGTCGCGCCCTCGCCGACCAGCAGGCTCTTGGTCTCGACGCCGAGGACGATCGCGACGACGACCAGCAGGGTGCCGATCATGATGGTGCCGATCGCGTCGAAGACCGTGTTCCCGGTGATCACCGAGAGGCCGACGCCGAGCAGCGCGAAGACGAGACCGGTGAGCGCGGCGACGTCCTCCAGCAGCACGACGGGCAGCTCCGGCGCCTTCGCCCGGCGGATGAACTGCAGCCAGGACTGCTGCCCGCGGACCTTGTTCGACTCCTTGACCCCGGTGCGCAGCGAGTAGCCCTCGAGGCAGATCGAGACGACGAGGACCAGGATCGGCAGCCAGGCGTTCTCGAGCTCGTGCGGCTCGGCGATCTTCTCGACGCCCTCGTAGATCGAGAACACGCCGCCGACGGAGAAGAGGATGATCGCGACGACGAAGGCGTAGACGTAGCGCTCGCGGCCGTAGCCGAACGGGTGCTCCTCGTCGGCGGCCTTCCGCGACTTGCGGCCGCCGAGCAGGAGCAGCAGCTGGTTGCCGGAGTCGGCGAGCGAGTGCACGCCCTCGGCCAGCATCGAGGCCGAGCCCGAGAAGAACCAGGCGACGAGCTTGGTCAGCGCGATGCCGAGGTTCGCGGCCAGCGCCGCGATGATGGCGGAACCGCCTCCGGATGCGCTCACGGGGTCTCCTCGGGGTGACTCGTCGGGGTGCTGGTGCTCGGGGGTGGTCGGCCCATCCTAGGAGGCGTGCGCCGGGCAGCAGGCTCCCGCCGTCGACCGAGTCGTGCCCCTTGCGCGGAGATCGCCTTCGTACGATGGGCGGATGACCGACGCACCCGTGCAGCTCCCGTCCATCGCCGTCCTCGGGCTCGGCTCGATGGGGGGCGCGATCCTCAGTGGACTGCTCGCCCCCGGCGTGGAGGTGCAGGGCGGTGTCCGCGTGACCAACCGCGACGCGGAGAAGGCGGCGCGCTGGAGCGGCCACCCGGTGGTGACCGCGTTCGCGACCGCCGACGACCCGGAGGCGAACCGGCGCGCGGTCGACGGCGCCGCCGTGGTGCTGGTGGCCGTGAAGCCGCACATGGTGCCCGCGCTGCTCGACGAGATCGCCGACGCCCTCGCCCCCGGGACGATCGTGGTCAGCGTCGCGGCGGGCGTGACGGTCGCGACGTTCGAGGCGCACCTGCCCGCCTCGGTGTCCGTGCTGCGCTCGATGCCGAACACCCCGGCCGTCGTGGGCCGCGCGGTCACCGGCCTGAGCGCCGGCACCCGCTCGAGCGAGGACGACCTGGCGCTGGTGCGCCGGCTGTTCGAGACCGTCGGCGAGGTGGTGGAGGTGCCGGAGTCGCAGCTCGACGCGCTGTCGACGATCTCGGGATCGGGCCCGGCCTACGTCTTCCTCCTGGTCGAGGAGCTGACCGCCGCGGCGCTCGCCAAGGGCTTCACGCCCGAGCAGGCGGCGACGATGGTCACCGGCACCTTCCGGGGTGCCGCCGAGCTGCTGGTGCACTCCGGCGAGGAGCCGGCCGAGCTGCGCCGCCGGGTCACCAGCCCGAACGGCACGACCGAGCGCGCGATCGCCGTCCTGCAGGAGGCGGACCTCGCCGCCCTCTTCACCCGCGCGACGGACGCGGCCCTGGCCCGCGCCCGCGAGCTCGCCGCCTCCTGACGCCCGCCGCTCCTCCGCGAGATGCCACTTATGAGCCCGACACGCCGTGACGGGAGCTCATAAGTGGCATCTCGCGGAGGGGGTCGGACCCGCGCGGGGGTCAGGAGCCGAGGGCCGCGAAGCGCTCGATGTCGGTGGGGGTGCCGCTGACGACGATGAGGTCGTGGTTGGAGACGACGGTCTGCTCGGTCGCGTAGGTGAACGGCTTGCCCGGGCTCTTCACGCCGACGACGGTGACGCGGTGCTTGCGGCGCACGCCCGACTCGGTGAGGGTCAGACCGCGGATCGGCTTCGGCGGGTACATCTTGGCCAGCACGAAGTCGTCGTCGAACTCGATGAAGTCGAGCATCCGGCCCGAGACCAGGTGCGCCACGCGTTCGCCCGCCTCGGCCTCCGGGTAGATCACGTGGTTCGCGCCGATCCGCTCGAGGATCTTGCCGTGCGAGCGCGAGATCGCCTTGGCCCAGATCTGCGGGATCTTGAGGTCGACGAGGTTCGCGGTGATCAGCACCGACGCCTCGATCGAGGAGCCGACGGCGACGACGGCGACCTGGAAGTCCTGCGCGCCGATCTGGGCGAGGGCGTCGAGCGAGCGGGCGTCGGCCTGGACCGCGTGGGTGACCCGCTCCGACCACTTCTGCACGAGCCCGGCGTCGGCGTCGATCGCGAGCACCTCGCGGTCGAGCCGGTCGAGCTGGCCGGCCGTCGCGGCGCCGAAGCGACCGAGGCCGATCACCAGCACCGGGGCGTCGTACCTGATGCGGTCAACCAACGATGGGCCTCTCTTCCGGTCGTCTGAACAACTGCCTGCGCTGGCTCGCGGCGAGCGCGGCAGCGAGAGTCACGGTACCAACGCGGCCCATGAACATCGTCAGCGCCAGCACGTAGACGCCGGAGGTCGGCAGCTCGGCGGTGAGCCCCGTCGACAGACCGGAGGTCGCGAACGCCGAGATCACGTCGAAGAGGACGTGGTCGAGCGGCGCCTTGGTGATGTGCAGGATCAGGACCGACGAGACGGCGACGGTGGTGGCTCCCCAGAGCACGACGGAGACCGCGAGGCGCAGCACGTCGTTGGGGATCCGGCGGCCGAACGCCTCCATGTCGTTGTTGCCGCGCGCCTCGGCGAACGCCGCGAGGAAGAGGATCGCGAGCGTCGTGACCTTGATGCCACCGGCCGTCGAGGCCGAGCCGCCGCCGATGAACATCAGCATGTCGGTGACGAGCAGGCTGGAGCCGTTGAGATCGGGGATCGAGATGGTCGAGAACCCGCCCGAGCGCGTCATCGTCGAGAGGAAGAAGGACTGGAAGACGGTGTCGCCGGCGTCGAGGGTGCCGAAGGTCGTCGGATTGTCGAACTCGAGCACGATGTAGAGCACCGCGCCCGCGACGAGCAGGATCAGCGAGGTGACCAGCGTGAGCTTGACGTGCACCGACCACTTGCGCGGGCGCCGCCAGCCGCGCGAGAAGGCGTAGATCACCGGGAAGCCGATCGAGCCGAGGAAGACGCCGATCATCAGGATCCCGAGGAACCAGTAGTCGTCCTCGAACGGCGTCAGGCCGGCGGCGTTCGGGGCGAAGCCGGTGTTCGTGAACGCCATCGCGGAGTAGTAGAAGGAGTGCCAGATCGCCTCGCCGATCGGGATCCCGTCGATCAGCATCCGCGGGAAGAGGAGGAGGGCGACCACGATCTCGATCACCGCGGCGCTGATGGCGACCGTCGCGAGCAGACCGCCGATCTCGCCGAGCCGCACGGCCTGGCCCTCGGCGACGGGACCGGAGTGGATGCGGAGCGGGTTCGAGTCGCTCGCGGCCATCAGCTTCGCGCGGAGCCCGAGGCGGCGCGAGATCGCCAGGCCCATGATCGACGCGAGCGTCAGCACGCCGAGGGCGCCGATGTTCACGCCGATGAAGACGATCGAGTGGCCGAACGCGGACCAGTGCGTGGCCATGTCGACCGTGGCGAGGCCGGTGACGCAGATCACCGACATCGCGGTGAAGAAGGCGTCGTGCAGCGGGGTGACGGTGCCGGTCGTGCTCGACACCGGCAGCGAGAAGAGCAGGGTGAAGACGAGGATCAGGCCCGAGAAGATCATGATCGCGAAGCGCGACGGCGACCGGCCGGCGAAGTCGTCGACGAGGTCGCGGGCCCGGGCGAAGCTCGACCACGGCGAGGCCGGCGAGACGCCCACGGGGCTGCGGAACTGCTGCCGAACCACCACGGCGGGCCCTCCACTCGATCGCGGCCATGCTACCCGCTCGCCGGTCGGCTCCCGGGGCGCCCGGACACCATGCGCCGCGCGGCATACGCACGGGCGACACCCTGCCCGCGGCGGAGGGCGCTGACTACCCTGGGGGGATGGCTGACATCTTCGCGGTGATCGCGGACGGCACCCGCCGCGACATCCTCTCGCTCCTCCTGGAGCAGCGGATCGAGGGTGCCGGGGGCGCCGGCGGCATGAGCGTCTCGCGCATCGTCGCGAAGCTCGAGCTCAGCCAGCCGACGGTGTCCAAGCACCTCAAGGTGCTGCGCGAGGCGGGGCTCGTCACCGTCCGCGAGAGCGGGCAGCACCGCATCTACGCACTGCAGTACGGGCCGCTCGTCGCCGTCGAGGACTGGCTGCTGCCGTTCGGCGCGGCGGACGAGGCCGACGAGGGCGCCGCTGTGCTCGACGCGGCCGCGGCCGCCCGAGCCGAGTCGCTCGGGCGGGCGCTCGCCGACCGGACGCACCAGGTCAGCGCGGTGGTGCAGGACATCCAGCGCGGCGTGAGCGAGGGAGCGACGAAGGTCGCGGAGGCGCTGCGCATCCGCAAGTGAGGCCGCGTCGGTCGCCGCCAGGGGTGGCGCGACGGCGCGGATTCTCGTGGGGGGCCGCGTCGTGTAAGCTCGCGGGAGCCAGTTTTTCGTAAGCGGCCGTCCGTCGGGCGGTCGACCCCCTGAACGTTGTGAGGTCTTCGTGGGTTCTGTCATCAAGAAGCGTCGCAAGCGTATGGCGAAGAAGAAGCACCGCAAGCTGCTTCGCAAGACTCGTCACCAGCGTCGCAACAAGAAGTAGGCTCGCGCCTCTTCACCCTTCGAGCGTCCGCCCCTCTGGGGTCGGGCGCTCGTCTGCGTTTCCGGGCCCTTCGGCGTTCGGGCCGTCTGCGTTCGCGCCGTGCGCTCCCCGGCCCGATCGGCTCGCCGCGACGCGTCTACACTGACCGGGTGGATGTGGCACTGACTCTCGTGGGCAAGCCCGGCTGCCATCTCTGCGACGACGCCCGCGCCGTCGTGCAGCATGTCCTCGCCGAGCTCGCGGACGTGCCCGGAGCTCCGAGCGTCTCGCTCGCCGAGGCCTCGATCCTGGACGACGCCGAGCTGCACGAGCGGTTCGTCGAGGAGATCCCGGTCGTCCTGATCGACGGACGCGTGCACACCTACTGGCGCGTCGAGCCAGATCGCCTGCGCCGAGCCCTGCTCGAGCGCGCCTGACCGCCGCGCATCGGTGGGCTTCCGCCGTGATGCGAATGTTGTAGAAGGCCCCTCGGACGGGGGACTGGACTGCTGTCGAGCGGTGCCGGTTCGCGCATAGTCTCTTCACGGGGAGGCTCGCTCCCCGCGTTCGGGGTGCGTTCGGCGTCTCGCGGGGGAGGAACTTCCATGACTCGACAGCGTCTGCTGCAGCAGCGTCGCCGCTCCACGGCGTCCGCGCTCGCGCTCGCCCTGCTCCTCGCCGGGCTCGCGCTGCCCGCCTCGGCCCAGGCCGAGCCGCTGCCCGACCCTTCTCCGACGACCAGCGAGCCGGCACCGCCGGATCCCGTGTTGACCGATCCGGTGGTGCCCGTCGTGACCGAGCCGGGCCCGATCGATACGACGCCCACCGAGGAGCCGCCTCCCACGACCAGCCCGGGCACCGGTGAGCCGACGACCGATCCGGTCCCGGAGCCCGAGCAGACCACCGACCCGCCTGTCGGCACACCGGACCCCTCGCCTGAGACGACTGCCTCGCCCGAGACGAGCCCCTCGCCGGGAACGCAGCCCACGTCCGGCACTGGATCCCCTGCGACGTCCGACCCCACGCCGAGCTCAGGAGGGGGTGCTCCCGCTCCGGGCAACAACAACGGGAACGGCGGAAACGGCGGCGGCAACGGCGGCAGCGGCAGCGGCAGCGGCAACGGCGGCAGCGGAACCGGCGGAAGCGGCGGCACTGGAAGCGGCTCGAGTGGTGGCGGCGGCAACTCCCGCGGCACCGCGACCACCGAGGCCGGCACGACGGCGCCGCGCGCCTCCGCGCCCGGACGGACGCTGCTCTCGACCTCCGCGGCCGACCCCGCCGCGGCACCCGTCCCCGGTGCGGAGACCGTCGGCAGCCCTCCCGCCGTCTCGGTGTTCCTCACGCGTGACGCCGGAGTCGACCCCGGATCGCTGACCGTCGATCTCGCCCGCTTCTACGGGGTGGGCGTCGCCTACGCCGGGTTCCAGCGCGAGGAGAACGCCACGGCGACGCTGCGCGCTCCCGCCGGGACGGAGACCGCGCTGACGGTCGAGAACCGCCAGGACGGCGAGTCGACCAGCACCGGATCGGCCACCGTGCCCACCGCGGCACTCCTCTCCATCGGCACCTACACGGTCACGATCAGCGGCGACCGCGGCTCGTCCGCGACCAGCACCTTCGGGCTGACCGCCTCCTCCGCTCCCGGCATCCTCGTCGAGCCGCGCGAGTCCTCCAGCGCCGAGGCGGCCATGCCGCGCGGCGCGGTCTGGGGCTTCGGTCCGGTCGAGAGCGTCACCGTCGGCGCGTACACGACCGCCGGCGTCCAGGCCGACCTCGCGGCGGGCGACCTCGCGGTCCGCGTCGACGCGCTCGGCTGGTCCGACCTCGACCTCGGCGAGGCCGTCGTCGCGGAGCCCACGGCCGAGGTCTACTGCATCGTCGCGGTCGGCTCGATCAGCAAGCGCACCGCCGCGGTCACGGTCGCCTACCCGGCGGAGGGCTCCACCGCGACGGCTCCCGACGCCGCGCAGGTCTGCGGCATCGCGATCACCTCCGCCAAGGCCGGCACCGTGCCGCCCGCAGCCTCCAGCACCGGCGGGCTCTCGGCCGGGGTCGGGCTCACCATCGGCGCGGGCGTGCTCGTCGCGCTGCTCATCGCCGGCCTGGTGACCACCGTCGTCCTGCGCCGTCGCCGCGAGAACGACGACCTGCTCATCGGCGGACCGCTCCCGCACCCGACGGAGCAGTGAGGCGCTGCGCCCGGTGCGTGACGACAGTCTGATCGCGGCGCTGCACCGCGGTCGTCCTCGGACGATCGCGGCGGCGGCGGAGCTGGTCCACCTGGCGCCGGGCGACGTGCGGATCGCCGTCGACCGGTTCCGCGCTCTGGGGCTCCTCGGCGGCGAGGGCGAGGAGATCGCCTACGTCCCGCCCGCCGACTGGGCGGCCGACGCGGTCCTCCGGCACACCGTGGCGGCTCGCCGCGCCACGCTCGAGGCGCTGGACGGCATCGAGCGCCTCATCGGCGACCTGCCCTCGCTGCTCGGCGCGTGGTCGGTCGGTGCCGCCGCCGACGATCTCGTCCCCACGCTGCAGCGTCACGGGCCGCACGCCTCGGAGGACCTCTGGTTCGACCTCGTCCGCAGGGACTCCGGGACGCTGATCGCGGTGCTCCCGGACGTCCAGCGCTTCCTCGATCCGCCGACCGAGCGGGCGCTGCGCTTCGGCCAGGCGCTGGCGGCGAAGGACCGGGTGCGGGTCATCATCCCCGCCGAGGGCGTCCGGGACCCGCGGGTGCTCGCCCGGATCGAGGCGTACCAGAAGGCCGGGGTGGAGTACCGCCTGCTCGAGACGATGCCGAGCTGGTTCTGGGTCGACGGCGAGTACCTGGCCGTGCCGTTCGAGTGGGGCGAGACCCGGCCGACGAGCGTGCTGGGCGTGCGGCACGAGGCGCTCGCCGGACTCGTCAGCGCGTACTTCGAGCAGCTGTGGCGGCAGGCGCTGCCGGTCGATGCGGCCGAGCAGAGCTGGACGTCGCTGCTCCGGCTGATGCGGACGGGCCTCACCCTCGAGACGGCCTCGCACCGGTTGGGGATCAACCCGCGCACGGGCCGGCGCCGCATCTCCGCCGCGATGGAGCACTACGGCGCTCCGACTCTCTTCGCCCTGGGAGCGGCCTGGTCGGCGGAGGAGGGCCGGGCGGCCCCGGAGGGACCGGCCGAGCAGTAGCGGCGCGGCTCCGGTCCGGGCTTCCCGGCCCAGGTGCCGAGAAGGTCCCGACCACTCGGGGAGGGTTCGGGTCGCCCCCAGTGGTCGTCTGCGCCGACCAGGCAGTCCCCAGTGTCCGGAGTCGGGCCTCCCCGCCGCAAGCGCCGCTTGCGGACATGTCCGGAAGAGGGCGTCGGCTCCGCTCGACGAGCCGGCACCTTTCCTGCTGGTCGGGCAGCCCCGCAGGGCCTGCCCATGCTGGTCGAGTAGCTCCGCACGGGCGTCTCCCTGCTGGTCGAGTAGCCCCGCAGGTGCGTACCCATGCTGGTCGAGTAGCCCCGCAGGTGCGTACCCATGCTGGTCGAGTAGCCCCGCAGGGGCGTATCGAGACCCACGGTAGTTCGGTGGGTGGATCTCGATACGCCCTCTGCGAGGTCTACTCGATCAGCATGAGCCGCGCCGGCCGCTTGAGCTGCATGAGCTGCGCGGGCTGCTCACGGAGGCGTTGCCCGGTGCGCGGTCAGGCGGCGGCGGTGAAGCGCAGCAGGATCGTTCGGGCCTCCGGGCGCAGCTGGAAGTCGGGCCAGACGTCCGGGCCGCAGGCGCGCGAGCCGAGGCCGTGCTGGGCGGCGTCGATCGTGAGCACCGAGCGGGTCGAGGCGGGCAGCTCGTGCGGATGACCCGCCGCCGTCAGCTCGTGCGCGGTGTGGCGCGCGAGCGTGAAGCCGGGGAGCCGGCCGTGCAGGTCGGCCGCCGCCTCGATGCGCAGGCGAGCGGACCCGCCCTCGTTGAGGACCAGCTCCCGCACGGCGCTGCGGTGACCGTTCTCCTGCGGGCGCGCGTACTCCGTCTTCAGCTCGTCGATGCCGGCCGAGAAGCGGCCGACCCTGGTCGCGCGCATGCTGTCGGGGTATGACTCCCGCGGACCGGTGCCGAACCACTCCGCGCCGTCGACCGACGCCGGGAGGTCGAGCCGGATGCCCAGCCGCGGCCAGACCGAGCCCCAACCGCGGGTCGGCACCAGGTCGACGCGGAGGACGACCCCGTCGCCGTCGAGGCTCCAGTGCTCCTCGACGAGGAGCGCCGCGTCGAGGTCGGCGGCGGACCAGCGGGTGCGCCGGCGGACTCCCGCCGAGGTGTCGACCGACTCGACCCGGCCGACCAGCCGGTCCAGTCCCGCCTCGCGCCAGCGCGACGCGGAGGACGGCGCAGGCACGCCGTTGCCGTTGCCGGTGCGCGGGTCGCCCTCGGTGTAGGCGGGGAAGCCGTCGCCCTCGTCGTTGTCGGTCGGGGCGCGCCAGAGCTCGGCGCGCGGTCCGTCGACCGCCAGCCCGGCCAGCGCGGTGAGCCGGCCGTTCCGGAAGCTCGCGAGCCCCAGAGCGCCCTCGACGGAAGCGCCGCCGCGGGGCGAGCGGGCCCAAGCGGGCATCGGTGCGAGCGCGGAGAGACGGCGCTGACCGGTGGAGATCACGTGCCCCTCCTCGGCCCAGACGGTGCTCGACGCGAGCGCCGCGTCGACGGTCAGCCACGCCTCGCCGCCGGTCGGCACGTCGAAGACGGGCAGCGCCAGGCGCGCGGAGCCGCCGGCCGCGATCGCGGGAGCGTCGAGCACGCCCTCCGCGGTGACCCGGCCGTCGAGCTCGACCCGCCACGCGAAGCGCAGGTCGGCGGTCGACGCGTCGTGACGCCTGTTCTCGACCAGCACGGCGTCGGGCTCGACCGTGACGCGCACCGGCGCCACGATCTGCTTCCACTCGAACAGCCCCGGACTCGGCGTGCCGTCGGAGAGGACCATGCCGTCCATCACGAAGTTGCCGTCGTGCACGACCTCGCCGAAGTCGCCGCCGTAGGCGTAGTACTCGACGCCCTCGGGCGTGCGAGCGCGCAGGCCGTGGTCGCGCCACTCCCAGACGAAGCCGCCGTGCAGCCGCGGGTAGCGGTCGACGAGGTCCTCGTACTGGTCGATCGCTCCGGGCCCGTTGCCCATCGCGTGCACGTACTCGCAGAGCAGGAACGGCTTCGAGCGCTGGCGCGCCGACTCGCCGGCCGAGCAGCCGAGCAGCGGCGTGCGCGAGTCGTCGCGGCCGATCTGCTCGGTCTCGGGGATCGACGAGTACATCCGCGAGTACACGTCGGTGTAGGCGCCGGTGTAGTCGCCCTCGTAGTGCACGGGGCGCTCGGGGTCGCGGCCGTGCACCCAGGAGGACATCGCGGCGAGGTTCGCGCCGGTGCCGGCCTCGTTGCCGAGCGACCAGATCACGATGCTCGGGTGGTTCTTGTCGCGCTCGACGGTGCGCTCGATCCGGTCGAGGTAGGCCTCGCGCCAGGCCGGGTCGTCACTGGGGTTGCCCTTCCAGCCGTAGCGCTCGAAGCCGTGGGTCTCGAGGTCGCACTCGAGGATCACCCAGAAGCCCAGCTCGTCGGCGAGGTCGAGCAGGCGCGGGTGCGGCGGGTAGTGGCTGGTGCGGATCGCGTTGACGTTGAACCGCTTCATCATCGCGAGGTCCGCGCGGGCGAACTCCTCGTCGAAGGCCCGGCCGCGGTCGGGGTGCGTCTCGTGGCGGTTGACGCCGTGGAAGACGACGCGCTCGCCGTTCACCAGGAAGCGGTCGCCGCGGATCTCGACGGTGCGGAAGCCCAGGCGGAGCGAGACCGTTTCTCCCGAGGAGGCGACTTCGGCGTCGTAGAGCCGGGGCGCCTCCGCCGACCACGGCTCGACGGCCGGCACCTCGATCGGAGCGACCTCGCCGGCGCTCGCCCAGACCGTCTCGATGCCGAGCTCGGGGACGCGGAGGGTGACCGGGAAGGCCGCGTCGCCCGCCGTCAGCTCGGTCTCGATCCGGCCCGCGCCGGCGTCGAAGGCGGCGCGCACGAAGACGTCCTCGACGCCGCCGACGGGGCGGGCGATCAGGTGCACCGAGCGGAAGATCCCCGGCAGCCACCACTGGTCCTGGTCCTCGACGTAGCTCGCGGCGGACCACTGGTGCACGCGGACGACGACGAGGTTCTCACCCGGCCGCACCGCCTCGGTGACGTCGAACTCCTGCGCGAGCCGGCTGCCCGAGCCGATGCCGATCTCGACGCCGTTGACCCAGACGCGGTAGCGCGACTCGACGCCGTCGAAGCGGAGCACGACCGCCTCGGCGCCGGCGAAGGACTGCGGCAGCTCGAAGCTGCGGCGGTGGTCGCCGGTCGGGTTCTCGTCCGGGACGAACGGCGGCTCGGTCGGGAAGGGGAACTGCACGTTCGTGTAGGCGGGGAGTCCGTAGCGCCCGTCGCCCTGGAGGACCCAGTGCGACGGGACGGGCAGCACGTCCCAGCCGGAGTCGTCGAAGGACTCCGCCCCGACGTCGTCCACCCCCTCGCCCACGGGCAGCGCATCGGCGCCGCCGGGCGTTCCCGGCGCCGCGGGCAGCAGGCGGAAGCGCCAGTCCCCGTCGAGCGACAGCGTCGGTGCGTCGGTGTGCAGCCACGAGCGGGCGGCGCGGCGGCGGCCGGAGCCGGGGCCGGTATCGGTGAGGTAGTGGGAGGACGTCGGGGCGAGGGTCACTTGACGGATCCTTCGGTCAGGCCGCCGCGCCAGAAGCGCTGCAGCACGATCATGGCGATGGCGAGCGGGATGATCGACAGCAGGACGCCGCCGGTCGTGAGCTCGTAGAACTCGGGCAGCCGGTCCACCTGGCTGAGCCAGTTGTTCAGGCCGAGGGTGATCGGGAAGAGCTCGGTGTCCGAGAGCATCACGAGCGGCAGGAAGTAGTTGTTCCAGATCCCGACCAGCTGGAAGAGGAACACGGTGACCAGCGCCGGCGTGAGGATCCGCAGCCCGAGGGTGTGGAAGATCCGCAGCTCGCTCGGGCCGTCGATCCTGGCCGCCTCGATGATCGCGGTGTCGACCGTCGCCTGCGCGTAGATCCGGCAGAGGAACAGGCCGAACGGCGAGACCAGCGAGGGGATCAGCACGCTCCAGTAGGTGTTGGCGATGCCCATCTGGCTGAAGAGCAGGAACAGCGGGAGCGCGGTGGCGGTGCCGGGGACGAGGACGCCGGCGAGGATCGTGCCGAAGACGAGCTTGCTGCCCTTGAACTCGTACTTCGCCAGCGCGTAGCCGCCCGCGGCCGCGAGGTAGGTCGCGAGCAGTGCGCCGACGCCCGCGTAGAGCACGGAGTTGAGGAACCAGCGGACGAAGATGCCGCCGTCGTAGGTCAGCACCTGGCCCAGGTTGTCCCAGAGCGCGAAGGTCGGTGCGAACCAGAAGCCGTAGGTGGCGAAGAGGTCGCCCGTGGTCTTCGTCGCGGCGACGACGACCCAGTAGACCGGGATCAGGAAGTAGATCGCGACGACGACGAGGATCGCGGTGACGATGATCGTCGAGGCGCGGTTGCGCCCGGCCGAGCGGTCGGGGCCGCGGCCGGCCTTCGCGGGCCGTTCTGCGGTGACGATGCCGGTGGTCGTGGGCGCATCGGCGGTGGCGCGCTCCGTCGTGCTCATGAGGACTTCCTGTTCGAGATCGAGAGGAACGTGAAGGAGAGGGCGAACGCGACGAGCGCGATCAGCACGGCCTGCGCGGCGGCGACGTTGTAGTCGTTGTAGGCGAAGGCGGTGGTGTACGCGCTGAGGTTCGGCGTGTACTGGCTGTCGATCGCGGGCGCGACCGTCTTCAGCACCTGCGCCTCGGCGAAGAGCTGGAGCGTGCCGATGATCGAGAAGATCGTCGTGAGCACCAGGGCCGGGCGGATCAGCGGGAGCTGGATGCTCCGCGCGACCCGCCAGGTGGAGGCTCCGTCGACCTTCGCGGCCTCGTAGAGCTCGACCGGGATCGACTTCAGCTGAGCGACGATGATCAGCATGTTGTAGCCGGTGTAGCTCCAGAGCGAGATGTTCGCGATCGACCAGAGCACCGAGTTCGCGCCGAGGAAGTCGGGGTCGAGGCCGACCACGTTCGCCGCGTCGATGATCGGGCTGAGCCCGGGCACGTAGAGGAAGGACCACAGGATCGTGGCGATGACGCCGGGCACGCCGTAGGGCAGGAAGTACGCGGCGCGGAAGAAGCCGGGGAAGCGCGCGGAGGCGGACTCGAGCATCAGGGCGAGCACCGTGCAGAGCGCGATCATGATCGGCACCTGCACGATGCCGAAGAGGAACATCCGGCCGATCGAGGCGATGAAGTTGCCGTCGGCGAGGGCCTGCGCGTAGTTGTCGAAGCCGGCGAAGCCGCTGGTCACGCCCGCCTCGCCGAAGAGGCCCGAACGGGTCACCTTCGTGAAGCTCGAGCCGATGGCGACGACGATCGGGATGATGAAGGTGAGGACGAAGAGCGCCAGGAACGGCGCGAGCAGGATCCACGGGGCGCGGGTGACGGAGCGGCTCCGCTTCGAGGCGCCCGGCGCCTTCGAGGTGGCCGCGACCGCGGCGGCGGCGGGGGAGGTCGTGGTGGTCATGCGGAGGCCTTCCTGATGCTGAGGCCCTTGTTCTGGAAGACCGTGATGATCTGCTGCTCCGCCTGCGCGACGGCGTCGACGAGCGAGAGCCCGGACGCCTTCTTGCGGAAGCCGTCGCTGAGGATGTTGAACGACTGCTGCGTCACCGGCCACCAGGACCAGTCCGGGTTCTGCTCCGTGGCCGCGGGGACGAAGACGTCCTCGTTGTAGTTCTGGCCGCTGAAGAAGTCGCTCGGACCCTTCCGGACCGAGCCGATCTCGCCGACCGCCGGGGACCAGCCGATGCCGCTGTTGGCGATCATCGCGTCGATGCCCTCCTGCGAGGTGGTCATCCAGACGGCGAACTCGAGGGCCTCCTTCGGGTGCTTGCTGTTCGCGAAGACCGCGGCCGTCGAGCCGCCGAGGAAGCTCGAGCCGTAGCCCGCGCCCTCCCAGACCGGCATCGGCGCCGCGCGCCACTTGCCGGCGCCGCCGCTGACGCCCTCGATCAGCGCATCGCCCCAGCTCGCGGTGGTGCAGGAGGCGATGCCGCCGTTCGCGGCGGCCGCGAACCAGGCGGGGGAGTAGGCGCCGTAGCCGACCTCGACCAGGTCCTGGTCGATCGCGGTGTCGAAGAAGGCGGCGACCTTCGTCGTGGCCTCGTCGGTCATGTCGATGACCCAGCCGTCCTCCTCCGCCTTCAGCCACTGCGCGCCGGCCTGCGTCGCGAAGGCGGCGAAGACGGAGGCGTCGGCGAGCGGGAAGCAGTCGATGTAGGAGTCGACGCCGCGCAGCTCGGTCGCGACCGCGGCCCAGTCGTCCCAGGTGGTGGGCGTCTCGGCGCCGACGCTGTCGAAGATCTCCGGCTGGTAGAACAGCGCCATCGGGCCGCTGTCCTGCGGGATCCCGTAGACGCCGCCGGTGTAGCTGACCTGGCCCCAGAGAGTGGGGTCGTAGCGGTCGGCGTACTCCTCGGCGCCGTAGCGGTTGAGGTCCACGAGGCCGTTGACGAGCAGGAACTCGGGGAGCGAGCGCATCTCGACCTGGCCGAGATCGGGGCCGCCGCCGGCCGCGAGGGCCGAGTAGAGCTTCTGATAGCCGCCGGCGTTGCCGCCGGGGATCCAGACCGCGTCGACCTGGACCTCGGGGTGCGAGGCGTTCCAGACGTCGCAGACCTTCTGCAGGTCCTTGAGCCAGGCCCAGTACTGGAGCCGGATCGGCCCACTGGCCGCCGGGATCGCCGCGCCGGCGTTGACCGAGACGGTGCCGGGCGTGGAGCAGGCGGTGAGGCCGCCGAGTGCCGCGGTGCCGAGGCCCGCGGCGAGCAGCTGTCGCCGGGTGAACGGATGCATGTGTCCCTCACTTCATCGTGGTGGAGTCCGGGACCAGTCCGCCCGGCTGATCCGGACGCTACCACAATTTCGAGTGCGTACTCGAAATTGGTGGGCGGCATCGCTCGGTCGCTCCGAGCGCGCGCTACGCTGGGCGATCGACCGGCTGCGCAGCCGGCACTTCGAGGGCGAGGAGCGGCCGATGGCGGAGGCGGGCACCACCCGGAGCGCGCGCCGCGGCCCCTACGCGAAGTCGGCCGAGCGCCGGCGCGCGATCATCGAGGCGGCGCACGCGGTCTTCGCCGCCCGCGGCTACGCCCGCGGCTCGCTGCAGGACGTCGCCGACCGCGTCGGGCTCAGCCAGACGAGCCTGCTGCACTACTTCCCGTCCAAGACCGACCTGCTGCTGGCCGTGCTGCAGCACCGCGACCGGATCACCGGCGACGGCTCGACCCCTGTCGATCCCGAGGAGGGGCTCGTCGAGGGCATCGTCCGCCAGACCCGCTACAACGAGACGGCGCCCGGCGTGATCGAGCTCTACGCGGTGCTCTGCGGGGAGTCGACGACCGACGAGCACCCGGGGCGCGACTTCTTCGCGTCGCGCTTCCAGCGGCTGCGCGCGGACTACGCCGGCCAGCTCCGGGAGCTGCGCACCGCGGGCCGGCTGCGCGAGGGCGCGGATCCGGACCGGGTCGCCGCGTCGATCATCGCGCTCTGGGACGGCATCCAGCTGCAGTGGCTGCTGGAGAACGACGCGGTCGACATGGTGGCCTGCCTGACCGACTACCTCGACCTGATGATCCTGCCCGCGCCGTAGGCTCCGGGCATGACTCTCACCCAGGACTCGGGCTGGCTCTGGTTCGGACTCGCGATCGTCACGGCCGGTCTCGCGGAACAGAAGGGCCGCTCGCGCTGGCGCTGGTTCGTGCTCGGGCTGCTGCTCGGCCCGATCGCCACGGCGCTCGTCGTGCTCTGGGCACGACCCGAGGCCGGGGTGGCGACGGACGTGCGCTGGAACTTCGCGATCGGCGCCGGCGTCGCCGCGGTGGCGCTCGCGCTCGTCGCCGTGACGTCGGCGCTCTGGCTGCTGCTCGTCCCCGCGGCGGTCGCGGCGCTCGTCGCCGGCCTGCTCGCCTGGCTCAGCCGCCGCGTCCCGTACGAGCGCCTGCCCCGCTGACGCGCGGATCTCGATACGCCCTCTGCGAGGGCTACTCGATCAGCAGGGGACGAGACCCCGGCGCCTACGGCAGCAGGCGCGTCGGGCCGCGGAAGAGGTAGGTGACCTCGCGGAGGTTGGCCTGCCCGAGCATCAGCATGATGACGCGGGAGAGGCCCATGCCGAAGCCACCGTGCGGGGGGACGCCGTAGCGGAAGAAGTCGAGGTAGAACTCGAGCTCCTCCGGCTCCAGGCCCTTCTCGCGCGCCTGCTCGACGAGGACGTCGACGCGGTGCTCGCGCTGCGCGCCGGTGGAGATCTCGACGCCGTTGTAGATGAGGTCGTAGCTGTTGGTGATCGTCCCGTCGCCCTCGCGGCGCATGTGGTAGAACGGCCGGATGCTCGAGGCGTAGTCGGTCAGGAAGACGAAGTCGTGGCCGAACTCCTCCTGCACGTAGGCCGCGATGCGGCGCTCGCCCTCGGGGTCCATGTCGTCGTCGGCGCGGGGCACCTCGTAGCCGCGCTCGGCGACGATCCGCTTGGCCTCGGCGAGCGGGATGCGCGGGAACGGCGTGGTCGGCACGCGCAGGTCGATGTCGAAGAGCGCCTTGATCGCCTCGCCGTGCTTCTCGACGACCGCGGTGAGGCCGGCGACGATGAGCTGCTCGTGCAGCTCCATCACGTCCTCGTGCGAGTCGATCCAGGAGACCTCGGCGTCGACGCTCGTGAACTCGGTCGCGTGCCGGGAGGTGAAGCTGGGGTCGGCGCGGAACGCGGGCCCGACCTCGAAGACCTTGCCGAAGCCGGCCGGCTGCGCCATCTGCTTGAAGAACTGCGGGCTCTGCGCGAGGTACGCCTTGGTCTCGAAGTACTCGACCTCGAAGAGCTCGGCGCGCGACTCGGAGGCGCTCGCCATCAGCTTCGGGGTGTGGATCTCGATGAAGTCGTGCTCGATCCAGTACGTGCGCAGCGCGTGCTCGAACGTGGTCTGCACCCGGGCGATGAGGTTCTGCTCGGGGCGGCGCAGGTCGAGGAAGCGCCAGTCCATCCGCTTGTCGATGCCGGAGTCGGCCGCGATCGGCGCCTCGGGGATCGACGCGCTGACGATCTCGAGCGACTCGAGCTTGACCTCGAGGCCGCCGAGCTTGACGCGCTCGTCGTGCTTGAGCTGACCGGTCACGCTCACGAACGAGCCCTGCGCGAGTCCGGAGATCGCCTCGGTGATCGCGAGCTTCGCGGCGGAGGCGTCGTCGCCCTCGACCGCCTCGCGGACGGCCGGGTTCACCAGCTGCACGGCGCCGGACTCGTCGCGGAGGACGACGAACTGCACCTTCTTCTGGTCGCGCACGGTCTCGACCCAGCCGGCGACGCGCACCGGGCCGTCCTCGAGGGCGGCGAGCTTGCTGACGGTGGTTCGGGGGAGGCGGGTCTCGTCGGTCACGGTAGGGGAGTCTACTCGGGGCCCGCCGCGGGCGCCCCGTCGGCGCCGGTCAGCGGCTGCCGCGGGCTCCCTCGACCGTGCTGCCGCGGACGATCAGCGTCGGCTCGAGCACCTCGTGCCGGTGCTCGTGCTCCGGCCCGTGCAGCAGCTCGTCCAGCAGCAGCCGGATCGCGGCCGCCCCCATCGCCTCGCCGGGCTGAGCCAGGGTCGTGATCGGCACGAGGCTGTCCCAGGCGGAGCGGTTGTCGTCGTAGCCGGTGATGGCGAGATCGACCGGGAGCCGGATGTCCGACTCCGACAGGATCGACTGCACGATGCCGAGCGCGAGCAGGTCCGCCGCCGCGACGATGCCGTCCGGGCGGTCCTCCGGTGCGCGGGCGGCGATCAGGTGGCCGAAGCGGCGGCCGTCCTCCACCTGCACCTCGGCGGTCGGATCCAGCTCGAGCGAGACCGCGCCGTTCGTCTCGGCGATCGCGCGCTCGACCCCGCGCAGGCGCTCGCGGACGGGGTTCGCGATGCTCGGGTCACCGGCGAAGGCGAGCCGGCGGCGGCCGAGGTCGATCAGGTGCCGCGCGGCGAGGTAGCCGCCGTGCTCGTCGTCGGCGCTGACCGTGCAGGCGCCGTCGACGGCGGCGTCGTTGAGCAGCACGACCCGTCGCCCGCCGCGGCGCTCGGCGACGACGTCGGGCGCCGTCCCCGGCAGCGGGGCCAGGAGGATCCCGGCGACCTGCTCCTCGGTGAAGAGATCGAGGTAGGTGCCCTGCTTGGCCGCGCGCATGTCGGCGTTGCCGAGCACGACGCTCATCCCCGCGGCCTCGGCGGCGTGCTCGGCACCGCGCGCCATGTCCAGGAAGAAGGAGTTGCTGAGGTCGATCACGACGAAGCCGACGGTGCTGCTCGTCCCCGCGGCCAGCGCGCGGGCCGCGCGGTTGGGGGTGAAGCCGAGCTCGTCGATCGCCCGCTGCACCCGCTCGCGCGTCGCCGGCGCGACCAGCAGCGGTCGGTTCACCACGTTCGAGACGGTCCCGAGTGCGACTCCCGCCAGGCTGGCGACGTCCTGCATGCGGGCGGGCGGGCGCCGCGCGGGCGAGCTCTCTGCCGCGGTCATCCCTGCCTCCGTCGCGTCCGCCGTCCGGCGGTCGGAGGTCACGGTATCAGCGCGCTCGGCACGGCGAGGCCCGCGGCCGGGAGCGATCCCGACCGCGGGCCGTGGTGGCGGGAGCGCCTAGGGGATGCGCACCGTGGTCGTGCGCGACGCGTCGACGGAGCCGCCGACCGACACGGTGTACGTGCCGCGGGCGGCGACCCAGGAGTCGCTCTTCACGTCCCAGTACTGCAGGAGGCGCAGGTCGGCCACGTCCTTGGCCGAGAGCGAGACCTTCACGGTCTTCGACTCGCCGGGCTGCAGGGTCACCCGCTCGAAGCCGACCAGGCGCTGCGCCGGCTCACCGGTCGAGCTCGGGAGGGTGAGGTACGCCTGCGCGACCTCGGTGCCCGCCCGGTCGCCCGAGTTCGTCACGCGGAAGGAGATGTCGATCCCGATGTCCTTGATGCCGAACTTCGCGGACCTGTCGAACGTGATCGTCGGCGTCAGCTTCGCCTTCGCGTAGTCGAAGGTCGTGTAGGAGAGGCCGTGGCCGAACGCGAAGAGCGGCTCGATCCCCTGCGACTCGTACCACTTGTAGCCGACCGCGAGTCCCTCGGCGTAGTCGACCTGGCGGATCTCGGTGCTCCCCGCGGGGCGCTCCGTCGATCCGTCGGCGAAGACGCCGGGGTACTGCGCGGGAGTGCTCGCGGGGACGTCCGCGAGCGACTTCGGGAACGTCATCGGCAGCTTGCCCGAGGGGTTCACGTCGCCGAAGAGCAGGCCCGCGAGTGCCGGGCCGACCTGCTCGCCGCCGTACCAGGCCTCGAAGACGCCCGAGACGCTGTCGAGCCAGGGCATCTCCACCGCGGAGCCGGTGTTCAGCACCACGACGGTCGACGGGTTCGCCGAGGCGACGGTCTCGATCAGCGCGTCGCCGTTGCCGGCCAGGCGCAGGTCGGCCAGGTCGTTGAACTCGCCCATCCGCTGGTAGCCGAAGACGATCGCGACGTCGGCGGCTGCAGCGGTCGCGGCGGCGCTCGCCGGATCGGTGCCCGGGTCGAAGACGACGCTCGCGCCGGCCGCGGCGGCCCGCTCGCGGATCGCGGTCTCGGGGGAGACCAGGTCCTCGCAGTTCAGCGTGCCGGCGTTGTTGAAGCGCCAGGCCATGCTGCAGACCGAGGCGGCGCTGATCCCGTCGGTGACCGTGCTCGACGCCGTCGCGCCGATGACGGCGATCGTGGCGCCCTTCTCGACCGAGAGGGGCAGGACGCCGTCGTTCTTGAGCAGCACCGTGCCCTGCTCCGCGAGCGTCCGGGCGACGGCCTTGTGCTCCGCGGTGGAGGCGTCCGCCACGGGCGTCGTCGGCACCGGGTTGTCGAAGAGCCCGCCGCGCACGTAGGCCGCGACGACCCGCTTCGCCGCCGCGTCGATGTGGTCCTGGGTGATCTCGCCGGCCGCGAGCGCGGCGTCGAGCAGGGCGGGAGTGTAGAAGCGCGGCCGGTTGAGCTCCTGGTCGAGTCCGGCGACGAGCGAGGCCGCCGTCGAGTGCACGGCACCGAAGTCCGAGACCACGTAGCCGTCGAAGCCGAGGTCGTCCTTGAGGTTCGTGGTCAGCAGCGGATTCTCGCAGGCGTAGACGCCGTTGATCTGGTTGTAGGAGCACATGACGCTCTCGGGCGAGCTCTTGCTCAGGGCGATCTCGAACGGCAGCTCGTAGACCTGCTTGAGCGTGCGCTCGTCGGCGTTCGAGGAGCTGGTCTGCCGGTCGAGCTCCTGCTCGTTCGCGACGTAGTGCTTGAGGTCCGAGATCACCGGCTTGTCCGGGTTGCCGTCCTCGAGGCCGTTCACGGTCGCGGCCGTGAGCAGACCGGTGAGCAGCGGATCCTCGCCGAAGTACTCCGGCGTGCGTCCGGAGCGCGGGTCGCGCCCACCGGCCAGGCCGGGGCCGAGCACGCCGTTCTTGCCCTTGTCGAAGGCCTCGGCGCCCTGGGCCGCGCCCTTCTGCTCGGCGAGCGCCGTGTTCCAGGTCGCTGCGACCGAGATCGGCGCGGGGAAGGCGGTCACGCCCTCGGTGAAGCGGACCCCGTCGGGGCCGTCGGTGTACGTGACGAGCGGGGTGCACGGCACCTGCACCGGGTACTCGACCCCGGAGAAGACCGTCTGCTGAGGCGCGTTGGCGGGCTGCTCCACCAGCCAGCGGTACTTCTGCTGCGGCGAGCTCGCGGCGAGCAGCGCGTCGGCGCGCTGCTCGGGGGTCTTCGAGGCGTCCATCCACGGGACGCTCGAGCAGTCGACGGCGGCGGCGGGGGCGGTCGCGCCGACGAAGGTCGGAGCGGTCAGGGCGAGCGCGGTGGCGGCGACGAGCGCCCACCGTCCCCGCCGGCGCGCGGGGCGCGGCACGTTCATCGGTCGCAGGGGCTTCAGTTGCATGTGCTGATCCTCACCATTGAGTCGATCGAAGTCCTGAAGCGCTTCAATCTGAGCACACACTAAGGAGCCGCGCAGGGCGGTGTCAACGGATCGCGGCTCCGCGAGTGTCGCGAGACGCCTCCGGAGCGGACGGCTCAGCGCACGATCCCCAGGCCGCGGGCCGCCGAGACGGCCGCCGTGCGGGAGGCGACGCCCAGCTTCGCGAACACGTGGGCGAGGTGCGACTTGACGGTGGTCTCGGTCACGAACAGACGGGCGGCGACCTCGGTGTTGCTGAGGCCCTGGGCGACGAGGGCGAGCACCTCGGTCTCGCGGGCGCTGAGCCGCGGGGCGGGGGAGCGGAGCCGCTCGAACAGTCGCGCGGCGACGGCGGGGGCGAGTGCGCTCTCGCCGGCGGCGGCCGCGCGGATCGCCGCGAGCAGCTCCTCCGGCGGCGCGTCCTTGAGCAGGTAGCCGCTCGCGCCGGCCTCCACCGCGCCCAGGATGTCCGCGTCGGTGTCGTAGGTCGTCAGGACGAGGACGGAGGGCGGCTCGGGGGAGGAGCGCAGCGCCCGCGTCGCGTCGACGCCGGTCTCGCGGTCGGTGCCGAAGCGCAGGTCCATCAGCACCACGTCCGGGAGCAGGCGGGCGGCGGCGTCGATCGCCTCCGCGGGGGAGCCGGCCTCGCCGACCACGGTCAGCCCGTCCTCCGCGCCGATCAGCGCGCGCAGCCCCGCGCGGACGATGGGGTGGTCGTCGACGAGGAGCACGCGGATCACGGGGCGCCTCCCGCGGGGAGCGCGGCGCGGACCGTCGTCCCGGCCGGCGACGAGTCGACGTCCAGCCGCCCGCCGAGCTGCTCGGCGCGCTCGCGCATCGCGCGCAGGCCGAAGGAGTCGGGTCGCGCCGAGGGAGTGTCCGCCTCGGGATCGAAGCCGGTCCCGTCGTCGGCGATCTCGAGGCGGGCGGTGCGCCCGTCGCTGCGGAGCGTCAGCGCGACCGTGCTCGCTCCCGAGTGCTGCAGCGCGTTCGCGACCGCGCCCTGGGCGAGCCGGAGCAGCGCCGTCTGCGTCTGCATCGGCAGCGCGCGACCGTCCTCGGCGTCGACCGTCACGACGACTCCCGAGCGCTCCCAGTGCGTGGCGGCCAGTCGCCGCAGCGCTCCGTCGATGCTCTCGTCGTCGAGCGCGGGCGGCGCGAGCTCGCGGATGAAGCGCCGGGTCTCGTCCAGATCCGCCGCGGCCGTCTCCCGGGCGAGACGGACGTGCTCGATGCCCGGCCGCCCGGGGTCCGCGCGCTCGGCCGCATGCAGCAGCATCTGGATGCTCGACAGGCCCTGCGCGACGGTGTCGTGGATCTCGCGGGCCAGCCGCGAGCGCTCCTCGGCGACGGCGGCCGCGCGCTCGCTCGCGCCGAGCCGGTCGCGGGTGGCGAGCAGCTCGGCGTGCAGCTCCTCCCGCTCGCGCGCCTCCCGGGCGAGGGCGCGCGCGGCGAGGCCGATCAGGATCGCGATCCCGGCGGCGATCACCGGGCCGACGACCCCGCCGATGCTCCAGCGGCCGTCCCAGCCGAGGGCGGCGACGGCGATGCCGGTGAGCCCGAGCACCGCGGCGATCGACGCTCGCGGGGGCAGCACGTGCATCGCCAGGAAGAACAGCGGGAACGCGAGGTAGGCGGCGTCGGACTCGAGCAGGACGAGAGCGGCCCAGGCGAGGTTCACTCCCGCTAGCCACAGCATCCCGCGGCGGCGCGAGCGGGCCGTCCAGCGCGGCCCGGCGAGGTACGCGCCGAGCAGGAGGAGGCAGAGCAGGAGCACCGCCGGGGTGCGCGGCGCC
Source organism: Rathayibacter sp. PhB151 (assembly GCF_004366415.1). Lineage (NCBI taxonomy): Bacteria > Bacillati > Actinomycetota > Actinomycetes > Micrococcales > Microbacteriaceae > Rathayibacter > Rathayibacter sp. PhB151. The sequence goes on from NZ_SOEN01000008.1 coordinate 457,116, forward strand.
GGCTCGACGACCGTGCGCACGGCGACCAGGGCGAGCAGGCCGCCGACCAGGAGGTGCAGTCCCGCGCGCAGTCCCGTCAGGACGGGGGCGAGCGGAGTGTGCGGCACGGGGGAACGCTACGCACCGCGGGGCTGCCTGTCATCGTGCGAAAGGAGGAGGCGGCCGTCCCTCGAAGAGCGGGCGGCGAGCCCGGTCGACCGCACGATGTGCCGGAACCGCGCCGCTTCCAGGCTGGAGGGGCCGCCGATCCCCGCGGCATCGACTCCCTGGAGGTCCCCGTGTTCGTCGCCTGGCGCGAGCTGCGTTCCGCACGCGGCCGATTCCTGCTCATCGGCGCGGTGGTCGCGCTGCTCACCCTCCTGGTGGGGTTCCTCTCCGGCCTGACCGGCGGTCTGGCCCTGCAGAACGTCTCGGCGGTGCTCGGCGTCCCCGCCGACCGCCTCGTCTTCTCGGCCGGCGACGACGCACCCTCGTTCGCCGACTCCTCGGTCACCGCGCAGCAGGAGGCGGAGTGGGCGGCGCTCCCGGGCGTCGCGTCCGTCGAGCCGCTCGGCGTGCTGCAGGCCCGGGCGGAGGCGGGCGGTGCGCGCGTCGCGGTCGCCGTCCTCGGCGTCGACGCGGCGCTCGGGGCGCCGGCCGACCCGGGCGGCATCGCGCTCTCGGCGCCGGCGGCGAGAGCGCTCGGCGTCGGAGTCGGCGACACCGTGAGCATCGCGGGCACCTCCGCCGTCGTCTCCTCGATCGGCGGCGACGACTGGTACAGCCACACCCCCGTGGTCCGCCTGCCGCTCGACGCCTGGCAGGCGCTCGCGGCCTCGCTCGGCACACCGGCCGACGCGACCGTCCTCGCGGTGCGCGGCTCGCCGGACTGGGCGGCGGGGGAGGCGGCGACCGGCACGGTCTCGCGCGCTCCGCTCGCCGCGCTCACCGCGATCGGGTCGTTCCGGTCCGAGATCGGCTCGCTGCTGCTGATGGTCGCGATGCTCTTCGGGATCGCCGCGCTGGTCGTCGGCGCGTTCTTCACGGTCTGGACGATGCAGCGCTCCGGAGACATCGCCGTGCTGAAGGCCCTCGGCGCGTCGACGCGCTCGCTGCTCCGGGACTCCCTCGGCCAGGCCCTCGTCGTGCTGATCGCCGGGACGGGCGCGGGGCTGCTCGCCGTGGTCGGGCTCGGGAGCCTCGCCGGCTCCGCCCTGCCCTTCCTCCTCAGTCCTGTGACCACGCTGGCCCCGGCCGCCCTGATGATCGCGCTGGGGCTGCTCGGCGCCGCCGCGGCCCTGCGCGCCGTGGTCTCCACCGACCCCCTCACCGCACTCGGGAGCGCACGATGATCGAACTGCAGGACGCCACGCTCACCTTCGACGACGGCGGCTCGCGCCTCACCGCCGTCGACCGGGCCGACCTCGAGTGCCGGCCGGGCACCGTGACCGGGCTGACCGGCCCGAGCGGCTCCGGCAAGTCCAGCCTGCTCGCCCTGGCGGCGACCCTGATCCGCCCGGACTCCGGCCGCGTGCTGATCGACGGCGACGACGTGTCGCGCCTGTCCCGCGCGGGGGCGGCCCGGCTGCGCCGATCCCGGATCGGCATCGTCTTCCAGCAGGCCAACCTGCTGCCCGCGCTGACCGCCCGCGAGCAGCTGGTCGTGATGGACCGGCTCGGCGACAAGCGGCGGAGCTCGGCGTCGGCGCGGGCGGACGAGCTGCTCGCGGAGGTCGGCCTCGCGGACCGCGCCCACGCCCGCCCGGCGCAGCTCTCGGGCGGTCAGCGGCAGCGGGTGAACATCGCCCGCGCGCTGATGAACGCGCCGTCGGTGCTCCTGGTCGACGAGCCGACGAGCGCGCTGGACACCGAGCGCGGCGCGGCGATCATCGACCTGATCGTCCGCCTCACCCGGGAGCGCGGCACGGCGACGCTCCTGGTGACGCACGAGGAGGCGCACCTCCCGCGACTCGACCGCGTCGCGACGATGCGGGACGGGCGGTTGTCGGCGGGCGAGCCGTGCGCCGCGGTGCCGGCCGGTCGGCGGTCCGCGGCGCGGTAGCGTCGCCCGCATGAGCACCGCACTGATCACCGGAGCGTCCACCGGCATCGGGGCCGCGTTCGCGCGCGCCTTCGCCCGCCGGGGATTCGACCTCGTCCTCGTCGCCCGCGACCGGGGCCGGCTCGAGGAGGCGGCCGCCGCCTTCCGCGCGCTCGGCGCCCCGCACGTCGAGGTGCTGCCCGCCGACCTCTCCGACCGTGAGGACGTCGAGCGGGTGCGCGTCCGGCTCGTCGATCCCGAGCGGCCCGTCCGGGTGCTGGTCAACAACGCCGGCTTCGGGATCGACGGCAGCTTCGCCGAGCCCGACGTCGCGGCGCAGGACGAGGCGTTCGAGGTGATGGTCCGCTCCGTGTCCGTGCTCTCCGGCGCCGCCGCGCAGGCGATGGTCGGCCGAGGGCGCGGGGCGATCCTCACCGTGTCGAGCGTCGCCGGCTTCGTGCACCTCGGGCCGTACTCGGCGATCAAGGCCTGGGCGACCGCCTTCACCCAGTCGCTGGCGGTGGAGCTGCGCGGCACGGGCGTGCGGGCCGCGGCGCTCTGCCCGGGCTGGGTGCGCACCGAGTTCCACGAGCGCGCGGCGATGGACACCGCCTCGATCCCCTCCTTCCTCTGGCTGGACGCGGACGCGGTGGTCGAGGAGTTCCTGCGCGACGTGGCGCGCGGCTCGGTCGTCTCGATTCCCTCCTGGCGGTTCGGCGTGCCGATCAGTGTGGTCCGCCACCTGCCCGGCTCCCTAGTGCGGCGGCTCTCCGCGGCGGTGAGCGCGCGGCGCTGACCGCCCGCTGCAGCCGAGCGCGGCACAGGTGCGGATCGCCCGTCCCTATTCCCGGCGTTCCTCCACGCGGCGTTCCGTACACTTGACGCTCGTGGTTGCCGATCAGATCCATCTCGTGCGGCACGGCGAGGTCTTCAACCCCGACCGGGTCCTCTACGGGCGACTCCCGCACTTCCGGCTCTCCGACCTGGGCAACCGGATGGCGCGCGCCGCCGCCGACGACCTGCTCGAGCGCCGCCGCCCCGTCACGGCGCTGTTCGCCTCGCCGCTGCAGCGCACCCAGGAGTCTGCCCAGCCGATCTCGCAGGCATTCGAGCTCGAGATCGTCACCGACGAGCGCCTGATCGAGCCGACCAACCGCTTCGAGGGCAAGCGCGTCGCCGCTCGCAACTCGGCGCTCAAGGACCCGCGCAGCTGGCCGCTGCTCCGCAACCCCTTCGAGCCCAGCTGGGGCGAGCCCTACCTCTCCATCTCGGCGCGGATGTACGCCGCGCTCGAGTCCGCCTGGCAGGGCACGGCCTCCGGCGACGCCGCGCTCGTCAGCCACCAGCTGCCGATCTGGACGACCCACCGCGCGATCGCGGGGGAGAAGCTCTTCCACGATCCGCGCAAGCGCCGCTGCGCGCTCTCGAGCATCACCACCTTCGAGCGCCGGGGCGACCGCTTCGTCGAGGTCGGCTACTCCGACCCGGCGGCCGGCCTCCAGGGCCTCGCGACCGACGTCGGAGCGGTCTGATGCGCCGCACCCGCGCGCTCGGCGTGCTCGTGCTCGTCGGCGCCCTCGCACTGAGCGGCTGCACCCGCGACAAGCTCGCCGAGGACTACCGGCAGGGCACCAACAACGGCTTCATCTCCGGCGACGGCACGATCACGGAGGTCCCGGTCGATCAGCGGGGCGAGGCGATCGAGTTCACCGGGACCGACGAGGACGGCGAGACCATCGACTCGGCCGATCTCGCCGGCCGGGTCGTCGTCGTCAACTTCTGGTACGCCAGCTGCGCTCCCTGCCGCGCTGAGGCGGCGGACCTCGAGCAGGTCAACAGCGAGTTCGCCGGTCAGGACGTCTCGTTCGTCGGCGTGAACGTGCGCGACCAGGCGCCGACGGCCGCCTCCTTCGCCGCCGACTACGGCATCAGCTACCCCTCGATCGTCGACACCGACTCCTCGGTGCAGCTCGCCTTCACCGGCGACGTCCCGCCGAACGCGGTGCCGACCACGATCGTCCTCGACAAGGAGGGCCGGGTCGCCTCGCGCATCCTCGGTCAGCTGCAGGAGGCGTCGATCCTCTCGACGCTCGTGGGCGACACGCTCGCGGAGTCGGAGTAGCGCGGTGAGCGAGGTCGTCATCAGCGGCCAGCTCCTCCTCGCGGTGCCGATCGCGCTGCTGGCCGGGCTCGTCTCATTCGCGTCGCCCTGCGTGCTCCCGCTGGTGCCGGGGTACCTCGCCTACGTCGGCGGCTTCACCGACGCCGACGAGCGCGCCGCCCGGGGCCGCCGCCGCATCGTGCTGGGCGTGCTGCTGTTCGTGCTCGGCTTCTCGCTGGTCTTCGTGCTCTTCGGCGTCGCCGCCGGCTCGATCGGCTTCTGGCTGCGCGCCTACGCCGACGTGATCACCCGCGTGCTCGGCGTCTTCGTCATCGCGATGGGGCTGGTCTTCATCGGCCAGCTCTCCGTCCTGCAGCGCACGATCCGTCCCGGCTTCCGCCCGGCGACCGGGCTGATCGGCGCCCCGCTGCTCGGCATCGTCTTCGGCGTCGGCTGGACCCCCTGCCTCGGCCCGACGCTGACCTCGATCCTCGCCCTGAGCTACGGCGCCGGCTCGCCCTGGCGCGGTGCGCTGCTGACGGTCGTCTACTGCCTCGGCCTCGGCATCCCCTTCCTCCTGGTGGCGTTCGGCTTCAGCTGGGTGACCACCACCCTCGCGTTCGTGAAGCGCCACATCCGCGTCATCAACATCGCCGGCGGCGTCGCCCTCGTCCTGATCGGAGTCCTGATGGTCACGGGCCTGTGGAACACCCTCGTCTACGGAGCACTCTTCGAGGTGATCAATGGCTTCCAGCCCGCGCTCTGAGTCCGACTCGAGCACCGAGCCCGACTCGAGCACCGACGCCTCGGCAGGCGCCGACGCGACCCAGCGGAAGGTGGACGCGTCCTTCCGCCCCGCCGACCACTTCGACTCCGACGGCTCGATCACGCAGCCGACCCTCGGCTTCACCGGCTGGGTCCGCTGGATGTGGCGCCAGCTCACCAGCATGCGGACCGCGCTGTTCCTGCTGCTGCTGCTCGCGATCGCGGCGGTGCCGGGCTCGCTCGTGCCGCAGCGCTCCTCCGACCCCAACGGCGTCACCCAGTACTTCGTCGACAACCCGGACCTCGCGCCGCTGCTCGACAAGGTCCAGGCGTTCGACACCTACACCTCGGCGTGGTTCTCGAGCATCTACCTGCTGCTGTTCGTCTCGCTGATCGGCTGCATCATCCCGCGGACGAAGCACCATTTCGAGGCGATGCGCTCGCGGCCGCCGCGCACCCCCGCGCGCCTGCAGCGTCTGGCCGGCTACACCGTCCGTGAGGTCGAGGGCGCGAGCGAGGAGGAGGCCATCGCCTCCGCGCAGGCCGTCCTTCGCCGGGCGGGCTACCGCACCGAGCGCCACGACGACCCGCGCGGCCGCTGGTCGAGCGTCTCGGCCGAGCGCGGCTACCTCCGCGAGACCGGCAACCTCGTCTTCCACTCCGCCCTGGTCGGCATCCTCCTGGCCGTCGGCATCGGCGGCGGCTTCGGCTACAGCGGCCAGCGCGTGCTGGTCGAGGGCTCGCAGGGCTTCGCCAACAACCTGGCCGGCTACGACTCCTTCAACCCGGGCCGGTTCTTTGACAGCAGCCAGCTCGACCCGTACCAGCTGAGCCTCGACTCGCTCGACGTGCAGTACGAGGAGCAGAACCAGCAGGCGCTCGGCCAGCCGGTCGACTTCACGGCGCACGTGACGACCACGCAGCGCGACGGGGACTCCTCCGACGAGACGATCAAGGTCAACGACCCGCTCGCGGTCGGCGGCACCAACGTCTACCTGCTCGGCAACGGCTACGCGCCGACGATCACGGTGCGCGACCCCTCTGGGAAGGCGATCTTCACCGACTCCGTGCCGTTCCTCCCGCAGGACGCGAACCTCACCTCGGTCGGCGTCGTCAAGGTGACCGACGGCCTCGCCGAGCAGGTGGGGCTCACCGGCTTCTTCTACCCGACCCAGGACGAGCTGGCCTCGGGAGCATCGACCTCGATCTTCCCGGACCTGCAGTACCCGGTGCTCTCGCTCAATGTCTTCGAGGGCGACCTCGGCCTCGACGGCGGCGTGCCGACCTCGGTCTACGTCTTGAACACCGACTCGCTCACCCGCCTCACCGGCGGGCAGACCGGGGTGCCGTCGATCACGCTCAAGCCGGGCGACTCCGCCGAGCTGCCCAACGGCCTCGGCACGGTCACCTTCGACAACGTCGGAGCCGACACCTCCGTCGTCGGGACGGACAGCGTCAAGCGCTTCGCCTCGTTCGACATCCACCACGACGCGACCCAGGGCTGGGTGCTGCTCTTCGCGATCCTCGTGCTCGCGGGGCTGCTCACCTCGCTGTTCGTGCCGCGGCGCCGGGTGTGGGTGAAGGCGACGAGCGGGGCCGACGGCGGGCTGACGCTCGAGTACGCCGGGCTCGCCCGCGGCGAGGACCCGCAGCTGACGCGCGCGGTCCGGACGATCGCCGACCGGCACGCGCCGCTCGACCAGCCCTGAGGCGGGCCGGCGCTGACGCTGCCGGCACTGACGCCGGTCGGCCCTGACGGCGGCCGGCACCGGACTCCTCCGGGGCCGCGGTCAAGTGATCCAACCTGTGCATGTGTGCAGGGGCGCCTCACGGCGGCGTCGCTTACCCTGGAGGGGTGATCGAGACCCTCTCGCAGTACTCCGTGCTGTGCCTCTACTCCGCCATGGGCATCTACGCCCTGGCCTTCATCTTCTTCGCCATCGACCTGGCCCGGCGCTCGTCGGTCGCCGACGGCGACTCGATCGAGGTCGTGCGCGAGGCCGAGCGGGTCGCCTCCAGCGCCGCCGCCGACCGCGCGGCGAGCGGCAAGGCCACCGTCGCCTCCGGAGCGGCCTCCGCCGGCGGCAACGGACGCACCGCGACGCTCTCCCGCCTCGGCAGCCGGGTCGAGGACGAGGTGTACAACGCGCCGTCCCGCTCGAAGGCGATGCGGATCGGCTTCTCGCTCACGCTCCTCGCCTTCGTCCTGCACCTCGGCGCCACCGTGCTCCGCGGCATCGCCGCCGGCCGGGTGCCGTGGGCCAACATGTACGAGTTCTCGATCACCGGGACCGTCCTCATCATCGGCGTCTTCCTCGCCGTGCAGCTGCGCTGGGACCTCCGCTTCCTCGGCGCGTTCATCACCGGCCTCGTGCTGGTCCTCCTCGGCGTCGCGACCGTCAACTACTACGTCGACGTCGTCCCGCTGCCGCCGGCACTGCAGTCCTACTGGCTCGTCATCCACGTGCTCGTCGCGATCCTCGGCACCGCCTTCTTCGCGCTCGGCTTCGCGCTCTCCGTCACCCAGCTGCTCCAGTCGCGGAGGGAGACCAGCGGCGAGAGCGCCCCCTCGGTCCTCCGCTTCCTGCGCACCCTGCCCAGCTCGCTGACGCTCGAGAACCTCGCCTACCGCGTCACGATCATCGGGTTCATCCTCTGGACCTTCACCCTCATCGCCGGCGCCGTCTGGGCCGAGAAGGCCTGGGGCCGCTACTGGGGCTGGGACACCAAGGAGGTCTGGACCTTCATCATCTGGACCATCTACGCCGGCTACATCCACGCCCGCGCCACCCGCGGCTGGCGCGGCACCCCCTCCGCCTGGCTCGCGATCATCGGCTTCTCCGCCGTCATGTTCAACTTCGGCGTCGTCAACGTCTTCTTCAAGGGGCTTCACGCCTACTCCGGCCTCGACACCGGCATGTGATCTGCGGGCGCTGGTGGGCGCGCTCGCGGCGTTGTCGTCGCGGTCCGTGGCGCCGCCACGCACCACTCCTCCGCCTTGCGATCACACCCACCAGCACCCGCAGATCGGTGCTGACGGGGGCGGGGCCGTCGCTGCGCGACGAGCCCCACGAGCACAGCCGTCGCTGCGCGACGAGCCTTTGCGGCAGGGCCGTCGCTGCGCGACGAGCACTCGGGAGCAGGGCCGTCGCTGCGCGACGAGCCTCATGAGCACGGCGGTCGCTGCGCGACGAGCCTTCGGGAGCAGGGCCGTCGCTGCGCGACGAGCTCCTCCTGGGGACGGCAGCGCCGCACGCAGGACGGTCGGCGCACTCATGCTGGTCGAGTAGCCCCGAAGGGGCGTATCGAGACCCGACATCGTCAGCTGGGTGGGTCTGCAGACTCGCGTTCTGGCGCTGGTGGATCTCGATACGCGCGCTGTGCGCGCTGCTCGATCAGCAGGAAGGTCCGCGGTCCGTGGGATGGTCCGCCTTTTTTGCTGGTCGAGTAGCCCCGCAGAGGCGTATCGAGACCCACCGTCGTCCGCACGGCAGGCCTGCAGACTCGACCTCGGGTGCTGGTGGATCTCGAGACGCGCCCGGTGCGCGCTACTCGATCGGCAGGGAGCGCAGGGGCGGTCAGGCGCCCGTGATCACGTCGATCAGGTGAGGCGCGAACGGCTCCGCGAGGGAGAGGACGAAGCGGGTGCGGGCGCCCTCGGGGTGGACGTCGCGGTAGAGGCCGCGGAGGTCGGGGAGGGTCTGGCCGCGGCCGGGACCGAAGGAGGTGTCGACCTCGACGGGGACGCGCGGGGCCGAGGTGAGCTCCAGGGCGCCGACGGCGATCGCCGCAGCCATCGGGTCGTGCAGCGCGGCGGTCCGGTCGCCGAAGTGGCCGACGTAGAAGTCGAAGTAGTAGTCGAGCGCGTGCCCGATCGCGGACGCCAGCGGGTCGGCGGAGCGGATCAGGACGTCGCGCTGCTCCTCGTCCAGCAGGTGCTTCATCGTCACGTCCAGCGGGACGAGCGTGAGATCCCAGTCCGCGGCGACGACCTCGGCGGCCGCGGCCGGGTCGTGCCAGATGTTCGCCTCCGCGACCGCGGTCACGTTGCCCGGTGCGAGCCCGGCGCCGCCCATCACGGTGACCGAGTGCAGCAGCGACGGCAGCTCCGGGTGCTTGCGCAGTGCGAGGGCGAGGTTCGTCAGTGGGCCGATCGCGACCAGCCGCAGCTCGCCGCCGTGCTCGCGGGCGAGGCGCAGCAGCAGGTCCGCGGGGTCCTCGTCGACCGGCTCCGCGCCGGCCGGCAGGAGCACGCCGCCGATGCCGTTCTCGCCGTGCACGTGCGGGGACCCGCCGGAGTAGGGCTCCTCGAGGAAGTCGTGCGCGCCGATGGCGACGGGGATGTCCGTCCGGCCGGCGAGGGCGAGCAGGCCGAGGCTGTTCACGGCGGCCTGGCGGGCGTCGGTGTTGCCGCTGACGGTGCTGATGCCGACGAGCTCGGCGAGCGGCGAGCGCAGCAGGTAGGCGAGGGCGAGCGAGTCGTCGATGCCGGTGTCGCAGTCGAGGAAGACGGGGACGGTGGGTGCGGTCACGGGACTCCGATGCTCGAAGGGGGCGGGGTGCGGCGGGCATCGGCGGCCGGAGCAGATCCATTCTGGCCCTCCGGCGGCGCCGCCCCGACCGCGGGTAGCCTGAACCGGTGCCCGCCGCCCGGCCGGTGCTGGAGTCGAGGAGGGGCCCGTGCCGCGTCCGTCCCTCGTCGCGACCGTCGCGGACGCGCTGCTCGACGAGATCGTCGCCGGCCGCATCCCGATCGGCTCCGAGCTGCCGAGCGAGGGCGAGCTGGCCCTCGCGCACGACGTGAGCCGGGCGACCATGCGCGAGGCGCTCGGCCGCCTCCAGGGCCTCAACGTCATCGACGCGCGTCGGGGCAAGCGCGGCACGGTCAATCCGGTCGCCCGCTGGAGCGACCTCGAGCCGATCCTCCGGGCGACCGCGTCCGGTGTCGACTCCGCCGCGGCGTCGCTGCACCTGATCGAGGTGCGCGAGATGATCGAGACCGGCGCCTCGGCGCTGGCCGCGGTCCGCCGCTCCGACGCCGACCTCGCGCTGCTCGAGGAGGAGCTCGGGCGGATGACCGCCGCGCACGAGAGCGGCGACCTGGCCGCCTTCGTCGCCGCCGACATCGCCTTCCACGACGTGATCCTCGCCGCGACGGGCAACGTCTTCGTCGCCGCCGTCTTCGCGCCGCTCGCCAAGGTGATGCGGGCGAAGCGCGAGCAGACCTCCGCGCTGGTGCAGATCCAGCGGAACGCCCTGGTCAAGCACCGCGCGGTGCTCGAGGCGATCCGCGCTGCTGACGCCGATGCCTCCCGCGCGGCGATGGCCGACCACATCGCCCAGACGGCCGAGGATCTGCGGCGCTACGTGCTCTCCGGCGAAGACTCCTCCGAGTAGGCGGCCGGCCGATACGCCCGCTGCGCGGGCTGCTCGATCAGCAGGAAAGGGGCGCTACGCGGGCTGCTCGATCAGCAGAAGCGGGTGCCGCTCGAAGCGTGCGACCGCGGGCGAACATGCTGGTCGAGTAGCCCCGGAGGGGCGTATCGAGACCCGCCGTCCGCCAGCGGGGAAGTCTGCAGACCGGCCTGCTGACGGTGGTGGATCTCGATACGCCCGCTGCGCGGGCGACTCGATCAGCAAGGGAGGGATGGCTTCTGCGGGGGAGGGCGGCCCCTTCCACCACAGGCCGGACTGCTTGTAAGATATCTGATACCTCAGGACGAAGGAGTACCGGTGATCTCGGAGACGACGCTGCTGCAGCAGTACCCCGCGCAGGTGCCGGTCGAGGCCGCCGCCGTCGCCGCCACGCGGACGGAGCGCACTCCGGTGCTGGTCGTCCTGGACGACGACCCGACCGGCACGCAGTCCGTCGCCGATCTGCCGGTGCTGACCAGCTGGGCGGAGGAGGACCTCCGCTGGGCGCTCGCCACCGGCGCACCGGCCGTCTACGTCCTCAGCAACACGCGGAGCCTCGCGCCCGAGGACGCCGCCGAGCGCAACCGGGAGATCGTCGCGAGCGCGCTGGCCGCAGCCCGCGCCCTCGACGTGCCGGTCGCCTTCGTGAGCCGCGGCGACTCAACGCTGCGCGGCCACTTCCCGCTCGAGACCGACACCATCACCGACGCCCTCGACGGCGCGGTCGACGCCGTCCTCCTGGTGCCCGCCTTCCCCGACGCGGGGCGGGTGACGATCGGCGGCGTCCATTACATGCGCGGCGCGGAGGGGCTCCAGCCGGTCGCCGAGACCGAGTTCGCCCGCGACTCGACCTTCGGCTACGCGCACTCCGACCTGCGCGAGTGGGTCGAGGAGAAGACGGAGGGCCGGTGGCCCGCCGACCGGGTCGTCGCGCTCGGCCTCGACACGATCCGGGCGGGCGCCGACGCGGTCGCAGCCGTGCTGGCTCCGCTTCGAGGCGGCGTGCCGGTGGTCGTCGACGCCGTCACCGAGGACGACCTCCGGCTGCTGGCCCTCGGGCTCGCGCAGGCGGAGGAGGCGGGCCTCCGCGTGCTCTACCGGGTCGGCCCGCCGTTCGTCCGGGCGCGCATCGGCCAGGCGGTGCACCCGCCGCTCACCGCCGACGAGGTGTTCCCGAGCGGATCCGACGCGGCCGAACGGTCCCGCGGCGGCCTCGTCGTCGTCGGCTCGCACGTCGGCCTCACCTCGCGTCAGCTCGAGCGGCTCGCGGCGACCGGCTCGCTCCGCGCGACCCTCGAGCTCGACGTCGACCGCGCCGTCGACCCCGACCGCGCCCCCGCGCATCTCGCCGAGCTCGTCGACGAGGCGGTCGCGGCCCTCGCGGAGGGCGACGTCGCCGTGCACACCAGCCGCTCGCTCCGCCGCACCGACGACCCGCAGGAGAGCCTCGACATCTCCCGGCGCGTCTCAGCTGCGGTCGTCGCCGTGGTGCAGGGCGTGCTCGCCCGCGTCCGCCCGCGCTTCGTCATCGCGAAGGGCGGCATCACCTCGAGTGACGTCGCGTCGAAGGGCCTCGGCATCCGGCGCGCGATCGTGCGTGGACCGATGCTGCCCGGCCTGGTCTCGCTCTGGGAGCCCGTCGAGGGCCCCGCGACGGGCATCCCCTACATCGTCTTCGCCGGCAACGTCGGCGACGACGAGTCGCTGGCGCAGGTCGCCGTGACGCTCCGCGCTCCCGCGCTCTGACCGCGCACCCTCATCCGCCCCGATCCCCTGGAGGACTCCGTGACCACGCCCGACACCGCTTCCACTCCCACGCCCGGCTCGGACTACACCGTCGCCGTCCTCGGCCTCGGCGCGATGGGCCTGCCGATGGCCACCCGCCTGGCCGGCTCGCTGACCGTGCACGGCTTCGACATCGCCGAGCCGCGCCTCGCGCTGGCCCGCGAGGCCGGCATCACCCCCTTCGGCTCGGCCCGCGAGGCGGTGGCCGGCGCCGACGCGACGCTGCTCGCCGTGCGCAACGGGGCTCAGCTGCGCGAGGTGCTCTTCGGCGGTGCCGACTCCGAGGGGATCGCGACCGCGCTGCGCGCCGGCTCCGTCGTGATCATGACCAGCACGGTCGGCATCACCGAGGTGACCGAGGTGGCGGCGGCGCTCGCCGAGCACGGGGTCGACCTGGTCGACGCCCCGCTCAGCGGCGGACCGGTGCGCGCGGGGGAGGGCGACCTCCTGATCGTCGTCGGCGCGACCGCCGCCGCGCGCGAGCAGGCGCGCCCCGTGCTCGACCTGCTCGCCTCCACCCTCAGCGTCATCGGCGACCGCCCCGGCGACGGTCAGGCCTTCAAGACCGTCAACCAGCTGCTCTGCGGCGTGCACATCGCCGCCGGGGCGGAGGCCCTCGCGCTGGCCGCGAAGCTCGGCCTCGACCCGGCGGCCACGCTCGAGACGCTCTCCGCCGGCGCGGCCGGCTCGTTCATGCTCGGCAACCGCGGGCCGCGGATGCTGCAGGCCGGCGACGAGGGCGGGGCCGAGGTGCTGAGCCGCCTCGACATCTTCGTCAAGGACCTCGGCATCGTCACCACGGCCGCGCGCGGCGCGGGTCTCGCCACTCCGGTCGCCGCGGCGGCCGAGCAGCTCTTCCTGCTCGGTGCGGCGCAGGGACTCGCGGCGGCGGACGACTCCGCGATCATCTCGGTGCTCGCGCCGCCCGCCTGAGCGAAGGCGGGCCGGAGCGCTCAGTCGCAGAGGCTCAGAGCAGCGCCCACGTCTCGCGGAGGCGGTCGCGCCACCAGGCCAGCCGCTCCGGCGCGACCGCGTGGCGCAGCAGCAGCGCCTCCGACACCTCGACCCGCTCGACCGGGATCGCGCCGTCGACGGGCCGCAGCGGCCGCTCGGTCACGTCGGCGGCGAGCAGCGAGGCCGTGCCGAGCCCGCAGTCGTAGGGCAGCTCGGGCAGCGCCGCGGCGAGCGCCGCTCCCATCGCCAGCCCGACCGAGCTGTCGAGAGCGCTGGAGACCACCGCGGGCAGCCCCGCCTCGGCGACGATCTGAAGCGCCCGCCGCACCCCGCCGAGCGGCTGGGCCTTGACCACGAGCAGGTCGGCGGCACCGGCGCGCGCGACGGCGAGCGGATCCGCGGCCTTGCGCACGCTCTCGTCGGCGGCGACGGGGATGCCCATCCACTTCACCCGGCGGCGCAGGTCGGCGAGCTCGTCGACGCTCGCGCACGGCTGCTCGACGTACTCGAGGTCGGCGGAGGCGAGCGCGTGCACGGCGTGCTCCGCCTCGTCGACGTTCCAGCCGCCGTTCGCGTCGATGCGGATGCGGCCCTCCGGACCGAGCACCCGGCGCACCTCGGCGACCCGCGCCACGTCGTCGGCCAGGGTCTGCCCGCGCTCCGCGACCTTCACCTTGGCGGTGCGGCAGCCGTGGTAGCTCGCGAGGATCGCGGCGACCTCGCCGGCGTCCACCGCGGGCACCGTCGCGTTCACCGGGATGCGGTCGCGCAGCGGCGCGGGCTGCTCGCTCCAGCCGTAGTCGAGGGCGGCGCGCAGCCAGGCGGCCGACTCCGCGGGCCCGTACTCGAGGAACGGCGAGAACTCGGTCCAGCCCTCCGGCCCGCGGACCAGGGCGATCTCGCGATGGTCCACCTCGCGGAAGCGGGTGCGCAGCGGGAGCGCGACGACGCGCAGTCCGGCGTCGACCTCCTCGAAGGCGGGCAGAGCGGCGGGGAGGGGAGCGGGCACGACATCGTCCATCCCGCCATCATCCTCCGCCGCGCGGACCGGCCGGGACGGGCGGCGCTCCTGCCGCGTCGACGACGACCGCGGGCAGTCCGTCCTCGCCGCCGACCGGTGCCCGCCCCCGTGCGAGACTGGCGTCCACGACGCTCGACCCCGGAGGGATGCGATGAGCCAGGTACCCGTGAGCCCGCCCCCGATGAGCCCGTCGCCCGCGGTGCCGCCCGGAGTCCCGGGGGCACCCCGGCCGCTCGGCACCGGCGGCTGGATCGCCCTGGGCACGAGCATCGTCGTCGGCGTCGTCTACACCGGCGTGCTCGGCACGCTGCTCGCTCTCGGCATCGGCACCGCGATCGACGCGACCGCCGACGCCCTGCCGACCGCGGCGCCCGGCTTCACCGACGAGCCGTTCGGCGAGGCGACCGAGGGCCCGGGCAGCGGCGACCCGACCGACCCGCTCTACGACTACCCGGGCTATCAGGACGGCGACGCCGCCTTGGTGCTCGCGCAGCCGTCGGCCGAGGCTGCGATCGCGCAGTCCGAGGCGGCCGTCGCGGCGATCGAGTCGACCGTCCTCGACGGCTGGACCTCGGCCGACGACGAGTACTACGAGCGCTCGGAGAACGGCTACGGCGGCCCGTCGCTCCTCTACGACTACATCTCGGCCACGAGCTACGCCGACGCCGACCTCGGCTCCGCCGACGCCAAGCAGGCGGTCGTCGACGTGTTCACCGCCGCGGTCGCGCCGCTGGGCTTCGACGCCGTCGACGTCGCCGACACCCCGGCGGAGTGGTCGGAGGTCGGCTACGAGTACGAGGGCGACCTGAGCGACGAGGAGGCGGGCGCCGCGCTCTGGGTCGTCACCGCCTACTCCACGGTGGAGGACGTGCCCGCGATCGAGATCGGCCTCGTCGATCTCGGCGCCGACAGCACCGGAGACGTCGAGCAGATGCTCGACGACGTCGGGCTGACGCCGCCGGACAGCGGCGCGTTCCTCGCGGGCTATGCCAACGCGATCCTCGAGGAGGGCGACCGCGCCGAGTTCACCGAGCGGATGCAGGCCTACGGCGGAGTCGCCGCCACCTGAGCCTCCGGTACCGGCAACCGGGTGACCTCGCAAGCCCGAGCCGACGACCCGCGCGCCGCCTAGCGTGAGGGCATGGCCCAACCCCGAGCGACCAGACCCCTGCGCGATTACGCGGCGATCGGCGACGGTCGCACCGTCGCGCTGATCGCGAGCGACGGGAGCGTCGACTGGCTGCCCGTCCCCGACCTCGGCTCGACCCCCGCGTTCGCCGCGCTGATCGACGCCAAGACCGGCGGCTGCATCGAGCTGTCCCCGGAGGAGCCCGCGGAGACGACCCGCCGCTACCTGGGCGACACGAACGTGCTCGAGACCACCTTCACCACCGAGTCCGGCACCGTGACGGTGACCGACGCGCTGGTGACGGGCATCGCCGGGCGCCTGCCGTGGGCCGAGCTGGCGCGCCGGGTCGAGTGCACCGACGGCGAGGTCCGGATGCGCTGGGTCGTCCGCCCCGGAACCGGCCTCGGCACCTTCTCCCCGTGGATCCAGAACGCGGACGGCCGCTCGCTGATCCGGGCCGGCGACATCACCATCGGCGTCACCGGGAAGGACCACGGACCGGTCGACGAGTCGGCGCCCTCCGGCGCGGGCGACGAGCTCGCCGGCGGCTTCGTCGCGACCGCGGGCGGCGAGCGGCACGTCCTGGTCGTCTCGGCGACGCACGACGAGCCCCTGCACTTCCCGGTCGCGGTGAACGTCGACCGCGGGATCGACCGCACGCTCGCCAGCTGGCAGTCCTGGTCCGACGAGTTCTCCTACGACGGGCCCTGGGCCGGAGCGGTGCAGCGCAGCGCGCTCGCGCTGAAGCTGCTGATCTACTCGCCCACCGGCGCGATCGCGGCCGCCGCCACCACCTCGCTCCCGGAGTCGCCCAACGGCGGCAAGAACTGGGACTACCGCTTCGCCTGGGTGCGCGACGCCGCGTACACGGCGCACGCCCTGGTGCGCTTCGGCCTGCGCGAGGAGACGCACGCGGCGCTCTCCTGGCTCCTGCGCACGATCAAGGAGCACGGACCGGATCTGCACATCTTCTACGGCCTCGACGGCTCGCTGCCGACCGAGCAGACCGAGTACGACGTCCCCGGCTACGCGGGCATCGGCCCGGTCCTCGCCGGCAACGGCGCGCAGAGCCAGCTCCAGCTCGGCGTCTTCGGCGACCTCTTCGACATCTGCCGCATCTACGTCGACGAGGGGAACGTCCTCGACATCGAGACCGGACGGCTGCTCGCCCGCGTCGCGGACACCACCTGCGACCTCTGGCGCAACCGCGACGCCGGCATGTGGGAGCTCGAGGAGGAGCAGCACTACACCTCCTCGAAGATGGGCTGCTGGCAGGCGCTCGACGCCGCCGTGCACCTCGCCGAGCTCGGCCAGGTGGCGGGCAGCCCCGACCGCTGGCGCTTCGAGCGCGACCGCATCCGCGACTGGATCGAGGAGAACTGCTGGTCCGAGGGGCTCGGCTCCTACGTGATGTACCCGGGCAGCGAGGAGCTGGACGCCTCCGTCCTGCTGCACGCACCGAGCGGCTACGAGCGCGGCGAGCGGATGGTCTCGACGATCGACGCGCTGGTGAAGGAGCTGGGCCGCGGCGCCCTGCTGTTCCGCTACTCCGGCATGGAGGCCGAGGAGCACCCCTTCGTCGCCTGCTCGTTCTGGCTCGCCGGTGCCCTCGCCTGCGTCGGCCGGCACGACGAGGCGATCGCACTGATGGACGAGCTGGTCGAGACGGTGCCGAACGACGTCGGCATCATGTCCGAGATGGTGGCCGTCGACGACCTCGCCTTCTGGGGCAACCTGCCGCAGGGCCTCAGCCACCTCGCGCTGATCAACGCCGCGATCACGATCGAGGAGCTGGCGCCGGAGAAGATCGGCGACCGCTGACGGCGGCGTCCGAGCCCCCGACGATCGACGCGGCGCACCGCTAGACCCGGCGACGGGTTCGCGCAACCCGGTTGAGGGGCTCCCGCCGCGGCGCGTAGACCGGACTCATCACCCCGGACCGTCCTGCGCGGCGTGCCCGGGAGCGGCAGGAAGGAAGACCAGATGGACCTCGGCATCTCCGGGCGCACCGCCCTCGTCACCGGCGGCGACTCCGGCATCGGCTGGCACACCGCCCAGCTCCTGCTCGCAGAGGGCGTCACCGTCGTCCTGAGCGACAAGGACCAGGGGAAGCTCGACGAGGCGGCCGCCCGCCTCGGCGCGGCGGACGGGACGCTGCACGCCTTCGCCGCCGACGTCACGAGCGTCTCCGAACTCGCCGCTCTGCACGAGCGGACGGCCGAGGCCGTCGGCGAGATCGACATCCTCGTGCAGTGCGCGGGTGTCACCGGCGCCCAGGGCCTCTTCCACGAGATCGACGACGAGGGCTGGACCAGCACGCTCGAGACCGACCTGCTCGGCCCCGTCCGGCTCGTCCGCGAGTTCCTGCCCGACCTGCGCTCCGGAGGCTGGGGCCGCCTCGTGCTCACCGCCTCCGAGGACGCGGTGCAGCCCTACGACGACGAGCTGCCCTACTGCGCGGCGAAGGCCGGCGTGCTGGCGCTCGCCAAGGGCCTCTCCCGCTCCTACGCCCTCGAGGGCCTGCTCGTGAACGCCGTGTCGCCGGCCTTCATCCACACGCCGATGACCGACGCGATGATGGACAAGCGCGCCGACGAGAACGGCACCTCGAAGGAGGAGGCGATCTCGTCCTTCCTCGACGAGGAGCGGCCCTACCTGGAGCTGAAGCGACGGGGCCGGCCCGAGGAGGTCGCCGCGGTCATCGCGTTCCTCTGCTCGGAGCGCGCCTCGTTCGTGAACGGCTCGAACTACCGGGTCGACTCGGGCTCGGTCGCGACGATCTAGCCCCGGGCGTCCAGCCCCGCAGTCCCGGCGCCGTCCAGGTCGCGCACCCCGCGCGTCCGGGCGACGTCCAGCCGAAAGAGTCACAATCGAAGTCGGGTTTTCCGCATCCCGGCACTGTCAGAGAAAGGAACGGTCCATGACCACCACCCTCGAACGCCACGTCGAAGCCCCCGCGGGCTCCGGAGCGAAGACCAGCCGCCGCCAGAACGCCGAGAAGGGCTTCAAGGCCTCCAAGGAGCTGCTCGACAGCCTCCAGATCGTCCTCGTCGACCTGATCGAGCTGCACGTCCAGGGCAAGCAGGCGCACTGGAACGTCGTCGGCAAGAACTTCCGCGACCTCCACCTCCAGCTCGACGAGATCATCGAGGCCGCGCGCGAGTTCAGCGACGACATCGCCGAGCGCATGCGCGCGCTGCACGGCATCCCGGACGGCCGCAGCGACACCGTCGCGGCGACCACGACGCTCCCGGAGTACCCGCACGGCGAGATCGACACCGCCGAGACCGTCGACCTCATCACCATCCGCCTCGAGAACACCGCCGCCACCATGCGCGAGGTGCACGACCAGGTGGACGACGAGGACCCGACGAGCGCCGACCTGCTCCACGCGATCATCCAGAGCCTCGAGCAGTACGCCTGGATGGTGTCGGCCGAGAACCGCACCACCTCCGCCGCGAAGTAGCACCACCGCACCACCCGTCGAGGGATCCCGCCTGCGCGGGGTCCCTCTTCGCGTCCCCGGGGTCCGCGCCGACGGAGGACCCCGCGGAGTGGGCGCGTCCTCCGCTGATCGAGCAGCCCGCGCTGCGGGCGCACTTCATGCTGATCGAGTAGCCCGCGCAGCGGGCGTATCGAGATCCCCGTCGTCCGCAGTGCTGGTGCCGTGGGTCCCGATACGCCCTGCGGGCTGCTCGACCAGCATGGGAGGGTGCCCCGCGGAGCGGGACCGATCCCGCCCCCAGCCCCCGACAGTAGGGTCGAGGCCATGAGCACGCAGGTTTCCGAGCTGTTCGACGCGCGCCGCTGGGCGCCGGTCGACGGGTTCGACGGTCTCGAGGACATCACCTATCACCACGACCGGTCGGGCCGCATCGCCCGGGTCGCGTTCGACCGGCCGGAGGTGCGCAACGCCTTCCGCCCGCGTACCGTCGACGAGCTGTTCCGCGCCCTCGAGGACGCGCGGACGAACCCGCGCATCGGCGTCGTCGTCCTGACCGGCAACGGCCCCAGCCCGCGCGACGGCGGCTGGGCGTTCTGCTCGGGCGGCGACCAGCGCATCCGAGGCCGCGACGGCTACCGCTACTCCGACGGCGAGACCGCCGAGGGGATCGACTCGGCGCGCAACGGCCGCCTGCACATCCTCGAGGTCCAGCGGCTGATCCGCTTCATGCCCAAGGTCGTCATCGCCGCCGTCCCCGGCTGGGCGGCCGGCGGCGGGCACTCGCTGCACGTGGTCTGCGACCTGACGATCGCCTCCGAGGAGCACGGCCGCTTCAAGCAGACCGACGCCGACGTCGGCTCGTTCGACGCCGGCTACGGCTCCGCCTACTTCGCCCGCCAGATCGGCCAGAAGAACGCCCGCGAGGTGTTCTTCCTCGCCCGCGAGTACTCCGCGCAGCGCGCCTACGAGATGGGTGCCGTGAACGCGGTCGTCCCGCACGCCGAGCTCGAGGCGACCGCCCTCGAATGGGCCGAGACGATCCTGACCAAGTCGCCCACCGCGATCCGGATGCTGAAGTACGCCTTCAACGCGGTCGACGACGGCCTGGTCGGCCAGCAGCTCTTCGCCGGCGAGACCACCCGCCTCGCCTACGGCACCGATGAGGCCGTCGAGGGGCGCGACTCCTTCCTCGAGAAGCGCGCGCCCGACTGGTCGCCGTTCCCGTGGCAGTTCTGACTGAGGCGGCCGGGACCGGGCCGACGCGATCCGGGGCGGCGCGGCGATGACCCGCCCGCTCGCCTCCGTCGACGCGGCGCCGGAGAAGGTGCTCATCGCCCTGCGCGCGGCGCTCGACGGCAGCGGTCCCGCGGTGCGGATCGCGGCTCCGGGAGTGGAGTCGGACCCGGATGCGGACGCGTCCGTCCCGCAGCGCGTCGCCGTGGTCGTCGAGACCTCCGGCTCGTCCGGCCCGCCCAAGCGCGTCGCGCTCGCCACCTCTGCGCTGCTGACCAGCGCCTCCGCCACCCTCGCCGAGCTCGGCGGCCCCGGCCGCTGGCTGCTCTGCCTGCCGACGCACTACGTGGCGGGAGTGCAGGTGCTGGTCCGCTCGCTGACCGCCGACGCCGACCCGGTCGTGCTGCCGGCCGGCGGCTTCGACGCCGCCGCCTTCCTCGCCCTCGCCCGGACGATGCCCGCGGGGGAGCGGCGCTACTCGTCGCTCGTCCCGGTGCAGCTCGCCCGGCTGCTCGACCTCGCGGAGAGCGTGCCCGCCGAGGCCGCGGTCCTCGCCTCCTTCGACGCGCTGCTGATCGGCGGCCAGTCGACCCCGCAGACGCTGCGCGACCGGGCCGCCGCGCTCGGCGTGCGGATCCGGCTCACCTACGGCTCGAGCGAGACCGCCGGCGGCTGCGTCTACGACGGCGTCCCGCTGCGCGACGTGCGGATGCGCGTCGTCGACGGCCAGGTCCTCCTCGGCGGCCCGACCCTCGCGGAGGGCTACCTCGACGCGGACGGCGGCCTCGACGCGGAGCGCAGCGCCACCGCCTTCGTCTCGCTCGACGGCGAGCGCTGGTACCGCACCGGCGACGCCGGCGTCGTCGAGGACGGCCGTCTGAGCGTCACCGGCCGCCTCGACCGAGTGATCGTCTCGGGCGGGGAGAAGGTCTCGCTGGACGCCGTCGAGCGGGTGCTCCGCGACGGGCTCCTGCCCGACGCGGTCGTGGTGCGCCGCTCGGACGCGCAGTGGGGCGAGGTGCCGGTCGTCGCGACGACCGCGCCGGACACCGACCTGGCGCGGGTGCGCTCCGAGGTGGTCGAGCGGCTGGGCCGAGCAGCCGGCCCGGCGGCGGTCCTGGCCCTCGCGGAGATCCCGCTGCTCGCCTCGGGGAAGCCCGACCGCCGCACCCTCGAGAGCCTCGCGGCGGACGGAGCGGGCTGAGCACAGGCCCGGACGGGGGCGGAGAACGACGCGTCGCCCGGCGGCCGACGGCCCGGGACGGGCAGGGACCACTCGGTAGGATTCCCTCCGTGTCGAGTTCGAGTCGCAAGAAGAAGCCGTCGGCGAAGCCCCGGAGCGGTCGCCCCGGCGGCGACCCCCGCCGCGTCGTCGTGCAGCCCGCCGGCCCGCGCGAGTGGATCGCCGGAGCCCGGCTGCGGACCCTCCCGCTCGCGATCGCCCCCGTCCTGATCGGCACCGGAGCGACGCAGGTCACGGACGAGGGCTGGCACTGGGTGCGCGCCCTGCTCTGCCTCGTCGTCTCGCTCGCCCTGCAGATCGGCGTCAACTACGCCAACGACTACTCCGACGGCATCCGCGGCACGGACGCGAACCGCGTCGGCCCCTCGCGGCTCACCGGGTCCGGCGCCGCGAAGCCCCGCGCCGTGCTCGCGGTCGCGCTGGTCTTCTTCGGGATCGCGGGCGTCGCGGGCCTCGTGCTGACGGTCCTGTCCGGCTTCTGGTGGTTCCTGATCATCGGCGCGGCCGCGATCGCCGCCGCCTGGTTCTACACCGGCGGCCGGCGCCCCTACGGCTACCTCGGCCTCGGCGAGCTCTTCGTCTTCGTCTTCTTCGGACTCGTCGCCACCGTCGGCACCACGTTCGTGCAGATCGGCCGCGCGAACCAGGAGTCCTGGCTCGGCGCCGTCGCCGCGGGCCTGTTCGCCTGCGCCGTGCTGATGGTCAACAACATCCGTGACATCCCGACGGACCGCCTCTCCGGCAAGCGGACCCTCGCGGTCGTCGTCGGCCCGACCATCGCGCGGGCGATGTACAGCGCCTTCGTGCTGGTGCCGTTCGGGATCGCGGTCGTGCTGGCGCTGTTCTACCCGCTCGCCTGGCTGACGCTCTTCGTCCTGCTGGCGGTCCTGCCGGCCATCCTGATCACCCTGACGGCCCGCACAGCCAAGGAGCTCATCCTCGCCCTGCAGCTGACCAGCCTGAGCGGCCTCGCCTACGCCGCGATCCTCGGCGCGGCCCTCGCCTTCTGACCCACCCGCATGCGCGTCGCACGCATCCATCGCTGGTCGAGTAGTCCCGGAGGGGCGTATCGAGACCCACCGTCACCGAGAGGCGGGGTGAGCAGGCCGATCTCGCGGCGGGGTCAGGCGCCCGGGCGCCCGTCGCGGGCCGCGTCGACCGCGGCGTCCTCGATGTCGTCGTCGGTGGGCGTGCGCGGGACGTCCTTGCGGCGCTCGTAGATGGCCTCCGCGATCCGCTCGCGCGGCTTGCGCAGCACGATGTAGGAGAGCGACATGCTCGCGATGGCGGCGACGAAGCCGGCCGTCACCGCCGCCGTCAGCTCGGAGTCGACGAAGGAGCGCGCCGGCAGGTACACCAGCACGAAGACGCCGGCGAACATGGCCAGACGCAGGAGCGAGTAGACGACGACCGCGCGGCTCAGTTTCACCGGGCAAGTGTACGTCGGCCCCCGCATGCGCGTCCGTGAGCACCCCGGGAGCTCCCTGTCCAGCATCCGTGCGCCCGGTTCCTTCGAGGACCCCGGACGTACACTGGACACCATGATCCGCCTGTTCATCGGCCTGCTCGTGGCCCTCGCCGTCTTCACGGTCTACACCGTGATCGACGTCGCCCTGAGCAATCGCCACTCGGTGCGCGCGATCCCGAAGTGGTCGTGGGTCCTCGTGGTCCTCCTGCTGCCGATCATCGGCGCGGGCCTCTGGTTCTGGATCGGCCGCCCTCGCAAGCAGCGCTCCGAGGGTCGGCGTTTCACGGCCCCGGACGACGACCCCGACTTCCTCGGCACCCTCCGCCGCGAGCGCGATCCGGAGAAGGAGCGTGAGCAGGCCGAGCGCATCGCCCAGCTCGAGCGCGACCTCGCCGATCTCGACGACTCCGGCGAGTCGGACGGCACCGGCCGTCGGGATGCCTGACGCGGCTCCGGTCGCCCCCTCCACCCGTTTCGCGGTCGACCTCCTCACCCGCTTCGTCGCGCTCGGCGTCCGCGACGTCGTCGTCTCACCCGGCTCCCGCTCCCAGGCGCTCGCGCTCGTCGCGGCCGAGCTCGAGACCCGCGGCAGCATCCGGCTGCACGTCCGGATCGACGAGCGCTCCGCCGGATTCCTCGCCCTCGGCCTCGCACTCGAGACCGGTTCGCCCGCCGTCCTGATCACGACCTCCGGCACCGCGACCGCCAATCTTCACCCCGCCGTGCTCGAGGCGGACGCGTCCGACGTGCCGTTGATCGTGCTCACGGCCGACCGCCCCGGCGAGCTGCGCGGCATCCGCTCCAACCAGACCACCGACCAGGTCGAGCTGTTCGGCCGCGCCGTCCGCCTCTTCGAGGACGTCGCGGCCCCCGACGCGCAGACGCCGGCGGAGTCTGTCCACGCCCTCGCCGACCGCGCGCACGCCGCAGCGCTCCGCCCGGGCGGCCCCGTGCACCTCAACCTGGCCTTCCGCGACCCGCTGTCCTCGCGCCTGCCCGCCTTCGAGGGGCCCGAGCACGGATCCGCCGCACCGGCCCCGGACGAGGCCGCACTCGCCCCGGAGACGATCGCCGCCGGCCCGCTCGAGCCCCTCACCGTCGTCATCGCCGGCGACAAGGCCGGGGCCGAGGCCGAGGCGCTTGCCCGCGCCGGCGACTGGCCGCTGCTCGCCGAGGTCTCCTCCGGGGCTCGCTTCGGTCCGCAGCTCGTCGTCGCCTGGCGACGGCTCCTCGCCGAGCCCGAGTTCGGCGGCCGCGTCCGCCGGGCGATCGTCCTCGGCCACCCGACGCTGTCCCGCGAGGTCCCGGAGCTGCTGCGCCGCGAGGACGTCGAGGTGATCGTCGTGGACCGCGGTCGCCGCGAGTTCTACAACCCGGGTCGCCGTGCGCGCAGCGTCCGCGCCCTCGCCGTCGTCCGTCCCGAGGACTCGCCGCGGCCCGAGCGGTCGGAGCGCGCCTGGGCCGGCTCCTGGGTGTCGGCGAGCCGCGCCCTCGTGGCCGACGCCGACCCCGACGCGATCCCCGAGGCGCCCGACGGCGGCTCGATGTCGATCGAGGACCGCCGGGGCTACGCCCGGAACGCCCTGACCGCGATCCGCGCGCCGCTCACCCGCGAGTTCGTCGTCGCCGCGGTCTGGCGCGTCACCTGGCCGCACGACCGCCTGCTCTTCGGCGCCTCCCGCCTCATCCGCGTCGCGGACGGCTCACTGCCCGGCAAGCGGATCACCGTGCACTCCAACCGCGGGCTCGCCGGCATCGACGGCACGGTCTCGACCGCCCTCGGCATCGCCGTCGCCTCGCAGTCCGCCGACGCGGGCTCGGGCGGCGCCACCCGCGTCGTCCTCGGCGACCTCACGCTCCTGCACGAGGCGGGCGGACTGCTGCTCGCCCCGGGCGAGCGCCGCCCGCGCGTGCAGCTCGTCGTGGTGAACGACGGCGGCGGCACCATCTTCGACGGTCTCGAGGTCGCCACCAGCTCGGCTCCCGACGCCTTCGACCGCGTGCAGTTCACGCCGCAGACCGTCGACATCGCGTCCCTGGCGAAGGCCTACGGCTGGACGCACCGCCTCGTCGCCACCCGCGGCGAGCTGGAGCAGGCGCTCACCTCGCCCGGCGAGGGCCCGGGCATCGTCGAGATCGCGCTCGAGCGCTGATCTCCCGCCCGGGCGTCCGCGGCCGTCAGCTCAGGGCGTCGAGGATCGGCCGGAACTTCATGCCGGTCTCCGCGAGCTCGGTGGCGGGGTCGCTGTCCGCGACGATGCCCGCACCGGCCCACGCGGTGACCGCGCCGTCGGGGGAGACCTGCGCGCTGCGCAGCCCCACTGCCCACTCGCCGTCGCCGTTGCCGTCGATCCAGCCCACCGGACCGGCGTAGCGGCCGCGGTCGAACGGCTCGAGCTCCTCCAGCAGGGCGAGCGCGCGGTCGGTCGGCGTGCCGGCGACGGCGGCGGTCGGGTGCAGGGCGTCGACCAGGTCGAGCGCGGTCGAGGCGTCGTCGAGCGTCCCGCGGACGTCGGTCGCGAGGTGCCACAGATTCGGCAGCTTCAGAGCGAAGGGCTCCGGCGTGGTCGTGAGCGCGCCGGTGTGCGGCTGCAGCTCGCGCAGCAGGCTCGCGATGGCGAACGCGTGCTCGGAGCGGTCCTTCGGGCTCGCCAGGAGGGCGCGCACGATCGCGGCGTCCTCCTCCGCGTCGCCGCCGCGCGCGCTCGTGCCGGCGAGGACGCGCGCGGTGATCGCGCCGTGGTCGACCCCGACGAGCGTCTCGGGACTGGCGCCGAGGAAGCCGTCGACCGCGAAGGTCCAGCAGTCCGGGTAGCCGTTCGCGAGATCGCGGAGCAGCCGACGGCGGTCGGCGTCCCGGGGGAGCCGTCCCTGCAGGTCGCGGGCGAGGACGACCTTCTCGAGGGCGCCCGAGCGGATCGAGCCGACGGCCGACGCGACCGCGGCGCGATACGCGTCCGGCGTCATCGCACCGGGCAGGAGGGGGAGGCGGAACTCGTCGCCGAAGGGCAGCGGAGCGGGGACCGCCGTCGAGCCGGCCGTCTCGTCGGCCGTGCGGATGCGGGTCACCCACGACCGTCCGCCCCGCGAGCCGATGACCACGCGGGGGACGATCAGGACGCTCGTCGCGCTCGACCGGCTGGAGAAGGCGAAGGCCCCGAAGGCCACCAGTCCCGTGCCCGGGACGCCGAGCGGATCCGCGACGACAGCCGCAGCCGACAGTTCGCGCCACGCGGCGGAGGCCTCGCGGATGCGATCCGGGCCGGAGAACTCCAGCCGCAGAGCCTCGCCGAGCCCGGCCAGTCCTGCGCCGCCGCGCTGCCAGAGCAGCGGCTGCCGCGGATCGACGCGGGTGATCAGCTCGTGCGGGCCGTCGAGCGGAGTCGTCTCGGCATGGAGGGGAGGAGCTCCGGCCCCGGTCGATGTCACTGCTCCACAGTACGCCCGCCGCAGAAAGCGAGACGTTGTGCGCCGGGACCACCCTCGCCCGGGGGTCCGCTGCTACGGTTTCCTCGTCCGGGGTCGCCGCAGCTAGGCGGAGCAAGGCGGCCCCGGCACCTCCCTCCCGTCCCGCTCCCCTCGCGCGGTTCCGCCGGTCCGGCGCCGGTCGCCTGAGCGGATGTGCAAGGGCGGTGGATGCACAGCCGCCACTCCGCTCCTCGCCCTAGACTCGTTGATCGTGACAAAGGCAGACCTCACCAAGCGGCCCGACGAGGTCGCTGCCATGTTCGACACGGTGGCGCCCGCCTACGACCTGACGAACACCGTCCTGTCCGTCGGCAACGACCACCTCTGGCGGATCGCCACGACCCGCGCCGTCAACCCGGCGCCGGGCGAGCGGATCCTCGACGTCGCGGCAGGCACCGGCACCTCGAGCGCCTCGCTGGCGCGCTCCGGAGCACAGGTCGTCGCCGCCGACTTCTCCCGCGGGATGATCTCGGTCGGCCGCCGCCGGCACGCCGAGAACGAGCTCATCGAGTTCGTCCTCGCCGACGCGATGAAGCTCCCCTTCGAGGACGACTCCTTCGACGCCGTCACCATCTCCTTCGGCCTGCGCAACGTCTCCGAGCCGCGGACCGCGCTCGCCGAGTTCTTCCGCGTCGTCAAGCCCGGTGGCCGCGTCGTGATCTGCGAGTTCTCGACCCCGCCGCTGAAGCCCCTCGCCGCCGCCTACGACTTCTACCTGTCGAAGGTCATGCCCGTGATCGTCGGCCTCGCCTCCTCCAACGACCCGGCCTACGACTACCTCGGCGACTCCATCCGCGCCTGGCCCGAGCAGAAGGTCGTCGCGGGCTGGCTCCGCGCGGCCGGCTTCGAGCGCGTCGCCTACCGCGACCTCACCGCCGGGATCGTGGCCCTGCACCGCGGGATCAAGCCGATCGCGGCGACCTGATGCGCGCCCAGGGGCCTGCCGGGCCGAGACGTTAGGGTTTGAGTGTGAACGCCAGTGCGCCCGTCGCCCGCCGCAGTCCGTCTCTGACGGCGCAGCTCGGCCTCTCCGAGCGCATCTTCTCGACCGCTCCGGACCGCGCTCTCGCGCGCGCGATCGACGACGGGCTGGAGCGGGTCGAGGCCGGCATGGTCCAGCAGCTGTCCTTCGCGGACGCGGTCGCCGACGTGTCGACGCGCTACCTGCTCGAGGCCGGCGGCAAGCGGGTGCGGCCGATGCTCACCCTGCTCACCGCGCAGCTCGGCCGGGGTAACACCCCCGAGGTGCTCAGCGCCGCGCAGGCCATCGAGATCACCCACCTCGGCTCGCTCTACCACGACGACGTGATGGACGAGGCGGAGAAGCGCCGCGGCGTGCCGTCGGCGCAGACCGTCTGGGGCAACAACGTCGCGATCCTCACCGGCGACCTGCTCTTCGCCCGGGCGAACCAGCTGATGACCGAGCTCGGCGAGCGCGCGATCCGGCTGCAGACCGACACCTTCGAGCGCCTCGTCCTCGGGCAGCTGCACGAGACCGTCGGCCCGGGCGCCGGCGAGGATCCGGTCGAGCACTACCTCGGCGTCCTGGCCGACAAGACCGGTTCGCTGATCGCCGCCGCCGCCCGCACCGGCGTCGTCTTCTCCGAGGCGCCCGCGCCCTTCGAGGAGGCGGTGCGCGTCTTCGGCGAGAAGATCGGCGTCGCCTTCCAGATCGTCGACGACGTGATCGACCTCTCGCCGCAGCCGGAGGAGACCGGCAAGAACCCGGGCACCGACATCCGCGCGGGCGTCTCGACGCTGCCGATCCTGCGCCTGCGCGAGCGCGCCACGTCCGACCGCGAGGCGGCCGTGCTGCTCGCCCGGATCGAGAGCTACGTCAGCCGCACGAACGACGCGATCGCGCACACCGACGAGCAGAGCGCCGACATCTCCGACGCCATCGCGCAGCTGCGCGACCACCCCGTGACGGCGCAGACCCTCGCCGAGGCCCACGCCTGGGCCGATGAGGCCGTCGACGCCCTCGCCCCGCTGCCCGACGGGCCGGTCCGCAAGGCGCTCACGCGCTTCGCCGACACGGTCGTCGACCGCAACGGCTGACCGAATCGTCGCGGCGCGCATTCGAGCGCCGCAGGAATGAGTCCGGAGACGCGCCTCGGCGCCCCGGCAGGAGGAATGCAATGACCAAGCTCAGGCTGGCCATCGTCGGCGCGGGTCCCGCGGGCATCTACGCCGCCGACCTCATGATCAAGGCCGAGAAGAAGTACGACGTCTCGATCGATCTGTTCGAGCACCTGCCGGCGCCCTACGGACTCGTCCGCTACGGCGTCGCGCCCGATCACCCGCGGATCAAGGGCATCATCACGGCGCTCCGCGAGGTGCTCGACCGCGGAGACATCCGCATCTTCGGCAACGTGCACTTCGGCACCGACATCACGCTCGAGGACCTCAAGCGGCACTACAACGCCGTCATCTTCTCGACCGGCGCGATCCGCGACGCCCCGCTCGACGTCCCCGGGGTCGAGCTGGAGGGCTCCTACGGCGCCGCCGACTTCGTCAGCTGGTTCGACGGGCACCCCGACGTGCTGCGCACCTGGCCGCTCGAGGCCTCCTCCGTCGCCGTGATCGGCAACGGTAACGTCGCGCTCGACGTCTCGCGGATGCTCGCGAAGCACGCCGAGGACCTGCTGCCCACGGAGGTGCCGCCGAACGTCTACGAGGGCCTCGCCGCCTCGCCCGTCACCGACGTGCACGTCTTCGGCCGCCGCGGACCGGCGCAGGTCAAGTTCACCCCCCTCGAGCTGCGCGAGCTCGGCGAGCTGCGCGACGTCGACATGATCGTCGCCGACGAGGACTTCGTGCTCGACGCCGCCTCGCAGGCCGCCATCGAGACGAACAAGCAGGTCATGGTGATCAACCGGGTGCTGAACCAGTGGCGCACCCGCGAGGTCGGCTCGGCCTCGCGCCGCCTGCACCTGCACTTCTGGGCCAAGCCGCTCGAGCTCGTCGACGACGGCACCGGCCGCGTCTCGGCCATCCGCTACGAGCGCACCGAGCCCGACGGCGAGGGCGGCACCCGCGGCACCGGCGAGATCCGCGAGATCGCGGTCCAGGCCGTCTACCGCGCCGTCGGCTACTTCGGTTCCCCGCTGGACGGCCTGCCCTTCGACGAGATGCGCGGCGTCATCCCGAACCGCGAGGGCCAGGTGCTGGACGACAACGACGAGCCGGTGCACGGCGTCTACGCCACCGGCTGGATCAAGCGCGGACCGGTCGGCCTGATCGGGCACACCAAGTCGGACGCGATGGAGACCGTCGGGCACGTGCTCAACGACCAGGCGTCCTGGTGGACCCCGGCGCACCCCGAGGAGTCGGCGGTCGTCGCCCTGCTCGAGGAGCGCGGCGTCGCCTACACCGACCTCGACGGCTGGCACCGCCTCGACGAGCACGAGCAGGCGCTCGGCGCTCCGCAGGGCCGCGTGCGCGTGAAGGTCGTCCCGCGCGAGGACATGATCTCGATCTCGCGCGGCGAGACCGTCTCGAGCTGACGTCCGCCGTCGAAGGGCCTCCGGAGCGATCCGGGGGCCCTTCCGTGCGTGCGCCGCGCGCCAGGACGTCGAGCAGGCCCGCCGTGGACTCCCAGGGATCGCTACCGTCCCTGGGATGAGCGCACGAGCAGGGGTCGAGGGTCGGACGAAGCGAGCGAGAACGACGGCGGTCGCCGTCGTCCTGACACTGCTGACCGCGCTGCTGGCACCGCCGGCGCAGGCGATGACGCCGCCTCCTCCACCCGGTGCGAGCGCGCCGACCCACCACGTGGACGTGCGCAGTCCGGGCGCCGACGGCCTGACCCTGCACCAGCCGGAGTCGCACTTCGCCTATCGCGTCGTCCGCGTCGCGCCGGGCATCGGGGTCACGAACACGATCCCGTCGTCGCGGGCGAACGGACTCGACCCCGATGGATCGGTGCTGACGGACGATCGCTTCCAGGCGCTGGTGGATCGGGTCTCGGGAGTCCTCGACCGGATCCGGGCGACTCCGACGGGCGCAGCGGAGCTCAAGGCGATCCCGCACCTCGTCGGCCCGGGCGCGAAGGACGTCTGGACGGTCGCGGGGACGGACGGCTCCGCAGCCGTGAGGTCCGACGTGCAGATCGTGTTCGCGGAGCGCTCGTCCGGCGCGGTCGGAGACACGACGGCGACGAGCTTCGGCCGGGACATCGAGGGGGTGGGCAGCCTGGTCAACCTGAGTCCGGACCTCTGGGGGGACGGGGACTCGACGTGGTCGATGTGGTTCGACCCCGCGTCCGGGGCGGGTCGGCTGCTGAGCGCCGAGACGGCCGTGCACCACGAGCTCATGCACGCGGTCACGGCGGCGGGCGGCGCCGAGCCGACGGGAGACGCCTGGGTCGTCACGCCCGAGTGGACGACGTGGCCACTGACCGGTCCCGCGGACGGTGAGGGCGAGATCCAGGAGAAGCTGACCGAGCTGTTCGCGCACGGGGGGCCGCGCGGGCTGACCGAGGCACGGACGGTCCTGACGTCGCCGGGCCCGAACGGGGAAGCGCCGGTGTTCACGGCCGAGGAGTTCCCCTCGATTAGCGTGGACCCGTGGTTCCTGCGAGCTCAGAATCACGCGACGGACAGGTCCGTCGCCGCCGACACCCCAGCGGGGCAGCGCGAGGGCTGGCTCCGCACCGCGGCGGCCCGGTTGAGCATGGCGCTGCATCCGCCGACCGAGGTCACCTTCGCGCGCGAGCGGGGCGTCGTGACGCGCCCCGAGTACAACCCGAGCACCCTCACCATCGGAGGGGAGTACCTCACGACGCTCGACGTCGTCGTCCCTCGCGGATTCGACGACTGGGAGGCGTCCGACCTGCGGGGGCGCACCGATGTCGTGCCGGCGAAGGGGACGTGGGAGGCGCCGCAGCCGCTGGATTCCTCGCCCGCATCGCCGGAGGGGTCGCGGAGCCGGTCCGCTTCCTCCGCCGGAGCCGAGGACCGACCCGGGACGGGCTCGGGGGAGTCGTGCCTCACCTGCGCGGTCACGGCGCGCAGGCCGTCGACGGCGGAGCGGGCGGCAGCGTTCGAGGCGCGGGTGTCGGCGGAGGTGGGGTCGGCGTTCGAGGGTCCGCGGGCGGTGCAGCGGCGGGTGCTGGCGGATCCGGTGGGGGATGCGATCCGGCAGGTGCACGGGCCGGGGTTGGCGTCGGGGGTGTGGGCGCGGTATCCGAGGGTCGTGTCGGGGTTGGAGCGGGCGTCGTTCCGGTTCTTGGCGGGGTCGGACTCGCTGAGCGCGGCGGGGATCGGGCTGGATGTTCTGGGGTTGATGCAGGGGGATGTGAGTGCGCTGTCGATCACGAACACGACGGCGGACATCGTGACGACGATCGCGCCGATGCTGGGGTCGCGGATCGCGACGACGGTCGGTGGTGCGGGGGCGGTGGTCGGGTTCATCACGTCGACGATCGCGTTCAACCAGGGTGGCAGCTCGACGGATTACATCTTCTCGATGGTGGGGCTGGTGGCGAGTGCGATCCCGGAGCTGGCACCGCTGATGATCCTGTACACGGCGGCGTCGATCTGGTCGCACACGTCGCCGGTGGAAGGGGCGATGGATGCGGGGCAGCAGATGGCGATCGCGTTCAAGGACTGGGCGCTGCCGTCGCTGGAGAAGCAGGCGGGTGCGATGGCCGACGCGATGCGCGACGCGGTCTCGGACCGGATGGACGAGGCCCGCTACCGGGCCGACTATCTGCAGACGAAGGTCGATCTGGAGCAGCTCAGCGCGGGCGAGGACCTCACGACCGGCGGTGGCCCCGGGGACGGTCAGGAGCAGAAGCGTCTGATCCGGGAGGCGGCCGATCAGGAGCTCGCTCGGATCGCAGAGGCGGGGGTGCTCAGTCTGGATCAGGGGTTGGATGCTCTGCTGGACGTGTACAACAACGGTGCCGTGTTCACCGAGTTCCGCAAGAAGTGGGCGGACACGATGAACGAGAACGGCGGCGTGTCGATCAACGGGTTCAAGCACCACGTCGACCTCGACGCCCTGCCCACGACCGACCCGACGCCGGTGCACGTGGACGAGTTCACGACTCCGCTGGGCTCGATCCGGACGACGATGCAGAGCCGCTACCGGCACGCACTCGACGCGTTGCCGTTGTGGGCGCCGTCGAAGAACGCCTTCGCGACACCGATGGTGACCGAGGAGAAGGTCCTCGCCACCGTGACGAAGGTGCAGCGGGACTGGGGCTTCACCGCACCCGCAGCTGCGGCGACCGTCGACTCGGTGACCTCCTTCACCGGCACGGGCACACCCGGCTCGTTCGTGCAGATCTGGAACCCGAACACGCACGC